>MNZR01000011.1 GCA_001873705.1 Syntrophobacteraceae bacterium CG2_30_61_12 | reverse complement strand
TCCCGTTGGTCGCAACCCGACCTACGACTGGAGCGCGGGCATCTTGCCCGCATTGGGTAATGAAGCATCTCATGCTAAACAGCCATACTTGTTTAGTTTGGGGAATTCTTTTTGTGTTCCCGCGGAGGCGCCGAGAGCGCGGAGAAGGGCCCTGAAATCAACCTCCGCGTCTCCGCGTGGAAATGAAACTTTTAAGCCTTCACAAGTATATTTCCTTGCCAGGCGCCTCATGGTGGCTCGTATCGGTGAGAGATGATGCGTTGCCGAAGCGTCGTGTCGGGTAGCTCCCGTTGGTCGCAACCCGACCTACGACTGGAGCGCGGGCATCTTGCCCGCATTGGGTAATGAAGCATCTCATGCTAAACAGCCATACTTGTTTAGTTTGGGGAATTCTTTTTGTGTTCCCGCGGAGGCGCCGAGAGCGCGGAGAAGGGCCCTGAAATCAACCTCCGCGTCTCCGCGTCTCCGCGTGGAAATGAAACTTTTAAGCCTTCACAAGTATATTTCCTTGCCAGGCGCCTCATGGTGGCTCGTATCGGTGAGAGAGGATGCGTTGCCGAAGCGTCGTGTCGGGTAGCTCCCGTTGGTCGCAACCCGACCTACGACTACCGAAGGGTTGGGGCAGCGCGCCCATAAGGGCCGTTACCACTTTCAACGCCGCATGGCGTCACTACCAGCCTGGAAGCGATGACAGCCTGCCGCCCAGGCGCGGAGCGATAGATTTCAGGAGTAGGGCAATGGATTTCTTGTCCCCTGTTCTGGATGCATGCATCGGCAGTCGGTAAACGGCAACGGCGGGAGGGCAAGCAGGCCGGAGCCGTGGCGGTGGATCAGCAACGGTCCCGGCGCGGGCGGGTTGAGTACAGGTCGGAAAGAGGCAGGTGGAACGTCTATTCAGGCAGCCATGGCCTGGGTGAGCTTATCGATGATTCGTTTCGGCATCGGGTAGGTGTCTTCAGCCAGGTAGAGGCGAAGCAGGTTCGGATCAAGTTTGATCTGCTCCGCCAGGCTGGAGACATCCGCTTGCTTTTCCTTTATTTGTTGCATCAGTTCCAATTTTTCCATGGATTTCCTCCCTATCCTTGGCATTTCCGGCATCGGTTCCCGCGGCGCTCGCTCGCGCCGGAACCCATCACGCAACGTGAAAGACTGTACCGATTGTCGAAAGCGAGCGCAAGCACAATCCCAAAAAAAGGGACCGCGGGGAAATTTCCCGCGGTCCCTGGCAATTAAGGCACTCTCTTGGCGAGATCGGTCGGAACAGGAGCCTCGACAACAATCGGAGCGGGAAGCGTTGAGCAGAATCAGAGCGAACCAGCGTCAGCACCAGAACAGGAGCAACCAGATCAACTTGAAAAGAACCCGGGCCGGTCGGCCCGGGCGAACACGCAACGAGCATCTCAGCAGGAACCATCAATTTGAGCAGGCTTCTCAGCTTTCCACTTGCGCTCGAACATCCGTTTCAGCATCAGTCAGTAGTCACAGCATTCAGTTCAAAACACCACGAGAGTCCCTTAGTCTTGGAATCGGGGCGAGCATTTCGGGCCATTCAGGATCAGCTTTCCGGTTGAGATTCGGCAGTACCAGATTTTGTTCGCGGAAGAGGGAATTCAATAACCACTCGAAGTCACCTGGGTCGAAAGGCTTTTTGAGAAACAGCGCGTGCCGGTCGGTTTGGAATTCTTTAGCCACCGTGTCGTAGTCGTAAACCGATAGAATCAGCGCATGAATAGGTGCTTGCAATGCTCGCAGTCGGTTGATCAGATCCACACCATTCGCATCGGGTAAGTGATATTCGAGGATCACCAGTGAGTAGTCACGAGTCGCGGCAAGTTGAATTGCTTCGCGTGCCGTCGCACAACTATCGAATCGATAGCCCGCTCGCCTCAAGAAATTTTCCAAAGAGCGCCTGAACGGAGCGTCATCTTCAATCAGAAGTATCTGCACGTTTACAGCCACCTTCTATCCGCATCCGCTGCCGTTCGCATTGCGTTCTTAGACTAAGCAAGCACCATGCCAGGAGCTAGTGAAAAGCCGCCGATGTAGAATGCCGGCCGCTGGAAAACTAAATCCGAGCCCTACCGCCGCCGCCGGCTTCCGCTGCTGGATAAACAATAATCTACACTCAACCCGCGACGGTCA
This sequence comes from Syntrophobacteraceae bacterium CG2_30_61_12, assembly GCA_001873705.1. GTDB lineage: Bacteria > Desulfobacterota > Syntrophobacteria > Syntrophobacterales > DSM-9756 > CG2-30-61-12. The sequence continues at coordinate 13,019 of MNZR01000011.1, read as the reverse complement.
CGTTGAAGAACCGGTTGGGGAGGCCAAAAGGGGCAAGGAGCAACGGTTTCCTGGAGATTGGATAATAGTGTCCGGATTTCTGGATGTGGAGACATTCCTCTAATTCATTAGGCCGTGCTTTTTCAGCCGATACAGCAGCACGTGGCGGGGGATGGATAAATAGCGGGCGGTTTTGGATTTGTTGCGGCCGCATTTTTCATAGGCGGCCTGGATCAATTGATTTTCCATTTGTTCCAGGGGCAGTCCCTGGTCCGGCAGGTCCCACTGGAACGGGGCGGGTGTGGCCGGACTCGGCGAACCTCCGGAACTTTCCATAAATCCCAGGTGGTTCAACCCGATCAGTTCATCGTTTTCCAGCAGCACCACCCGCTCGATGGCGTTCTTCAGTTCCCGCACATTGCCCGGCCAGGGATGGTTGAGTAGAATTTGTTCCGCATCCCGACTGAAGGTTCGAAACTGTTTGTGATATTTATCGTTGAACTGTTCCACGAAGAATCGGGCCAGGGGCAGAATATCCTCCGGTCGTTCGCGCAGGGGTGGAAGTTGGATCTTGATGGTCGCCAGGCGAAAAAAGAGATCCTTACGAAAGGTGCCACGGTCGGTTTCAGCCCAGAGGTCCTTGTTGCAGGCGGCGACGACCCGCAGATTAACGTTGCGTTTGCGGGTGGCGCCCAGGGGATAGAATTCGTTGAGCTCCAGAACCCGGAGCAGTTTTGCCTGAATTTCCAGCGATAAATCAGCCACTTCGTCCAGAAACAGCGTGCCTTTGTGGGCGCTTTCAAGCAATCCCGCCTTGCCTTCCGCGCGCGCACCGGTGAACGCGCCCTTTTCGTAGCCGAACAATTCGCTTTCGATGATTTCCGAACTGAACGCGGCGCAGTTGAGGGCTACGAAAGCAAAGGAAGCACGCGGGCTCTGGGCGTGAATGAGGCGGGCGAAGAGTTCCTTGCCGACGCCGCTTTCACCTTGCAGCAGCACCCCGGCGTCGGGGCTCCGAGCGCTTTTCACGGCCAGCATTTGGGCATCGAGGAAGGCCTGGTTTTTGCCGATCAGGTGATCCACGCCCTGGAGCCGATGGAGTTCTTTTTTCAAACGATCCACTTCGTTCTTTAAGGAGGCGTGTTCCATGGCGTGCTGGATGGTGAGTTCGAATTCATCCAGGTCGACCGGTTTCACCAGGTAATCGAAGGCACCCCGGCGCATGGCCGTGACCACATCCCGGACCTGTTCGAAGGCGGTCACCATAACCACCACCGGGGATGGCCTCATTGCTTTCAGGCGAGTGAGGATTTCCATGCCGCTGGTATCCGGCAGTCCGATATCCAGGAGCACCAGGTCCGGTTCCAGGCGGCCGGCCAGCTCCAGCGCCCGGGCTCCATCGGCGGCTTCATGGACTTCATAATGGGTTTCGAGCAGGCGTCTCACCGCCACCCGAAACGGATCTTCGTCATCCACCAGCAGGATCAGCTGCTGTTCGCGCATGCGCTGCTCCACAGTCATTACGGTTGATGCGGAAAGGAACCCGAGACTTACCGGTGGGCATCTCCGGCTTGCGGGGGTTGCTCTCTACCTTGCGGGGGTCGATGATGCGTAGGGGCGAAAAATCCTTGGTCCTTACGGGCGGATGGGCATGTCGATCACCGGAAACACTATTTTAAAACAGCTCCCGGTGCCGGCAGTGCTTTCCAGTTCCAGATAGGCCTTGTGGCGTTCCAGGATTTGGCGGCAGATGCTGAGTCCCAGGCCGGTCCCTTCGGGCTTGCGGGTGAAGAAGGGGTCGAAGATCCGTTCCTCGTCACCCGGTAGGACCCCTTCGCCGGTGTCGGTCACGCTCACCACCACCGCCGAGCGATCCGGCTGCCAGCCGGTCTTGACGGTCAGCCGACCGCCGTCGGGCATGGCCTCGATGGCGTTGATGATGAGATTCATGAGCACCTGGCTGATTTGGTTGTGGTCCACCACAAAGGCCGGCAGTCCCTCGGTCAGTTCCAGGATGAAGGCGACCTTGCTCTTACGGGTATGGACCTTGGACAGGCTGTGGCAGTAGCGAACGATCTCGTTCAGATCGTGGGGTAGAAACCGTGGTTCCTTGGGCCGGGCGAAATTGAGCACCTGGCGAACGATCTGATCGATTTTTTTGACTTCGTGGATCGAATCCTGGAACATCTGCTGTTGCGCTTCATTGAGTTCAAGCTCGCGCAGCAGCAGTTGGGTGTTGAAATTGATGGTGGCCAGGGGGTTACGGATTTCATGGGCGATCCCGGCCGCCAGGGTGCCCAGCGCCTTGAGTCGCTCGCTGCGGCGCAGGCGTTCTTCCATCTTGCGCGCTTCGGTCACGTCCTTTTCATAGTACACCACCCGTTCCAGTTCCCCGGCCAGGTTGACCACCGGGAAGGCATAGAAGGAAAAGCAACCACCCCAGCGCGGATGCGCCCCTTCCCGCTGTACCGGTCGCGCCTGCCGCAGGCATTCCAGCACCGGGCAGTTGGCGGGTGGTTCGCCCTGATTATAAAGGATGGTGGAATAGGGTCTGCCAAGCAGATTCGCATCCTTGCCATAGACCTGCTCGCTGGTTTGGTTGACCAGCACCACCCGTTGCCGGCGGTCGATGATGAAAATACTGTGCTGAATGGCATCGAAGCTGATTTCGAGTTCGCTCTTGCCGCGCTGAACGGAATCGAACAACTGCGCGTTTTCGATGGCAACACCGATCTGCTGGCCGATGGTGGTGAGGAAATCGCGTCGTTCTCGACCGATTTGCAGGGCCCCATGGTTGGACACATACAGCAGCCCCAGGAGGGATTCCTTGGTGACCAAAGCGATGCAAATGATTTCACGGATCGATTCCTGGGCCATCCGTCGGCGCAGATCGGCAAACACGATTTGGTCCGCCGCAAACCAGATGACCGGTTCACGGTTGCGGATTCGGTCCAACTGGGCTTCGGTGAGAGTCAGGCGCTGGATGCTGTTGATCAGGGCCGAGGAAAAACCGTGGTGGGCGGCCAGCAGCAATTCCCCAACGGGACCGCCGTCCGGGAACAGATAGAGTGCTCCCATTTTCAGTTGCAGCGTCTGCAGGAAGGCCTGGATGGCCTGCCGCAGCACGTCTTCCAATCTGGGTGAACTGTGCAGGGCGGAAGAGATATCGAACAGAATGCGCAGTTCATGGTGCTGGCGAATCAGGGTCTGCCTCAGCCCGGAACTATCGCTGCAATCCAGGTTCAGGTCAGGATCGATCCCGTTCATGGGTCACCTCAATCACCTTGAACCGCGTCGATCCGCCGCCCGCGAGCGCCGCGCCGGGCCCGAGGAGGTGCGCATCGCGGTTGGCCCCGGCGTTCGAACCGATCGACCGGGGTCCCGCGGAGTGGGTCATGGTGCGTTGCGTTGCTGAATCGCTTGCCATTGGGCGGCGATCACCCTGGCGATCCGAATCGATGCGGCATCCACCATTTTGCCGTCAATGGCGAGCGACCCCGCGCCTTCCCGCACCGCCCGATCATAAGCCTCGACCACCCGGCGAGCGCGTTCGGCATCTTCCGCGGACGGGCTGTAGAGTCGATTGATCGGCTCCAATTGATTGGGGTGAATCGCCCATTTGCCGTCGAAGCCCAGGGCCGCGCTGAGCAGACAGGACTGTTCGAGCCCCTGCTGGTCCTGATAGTTGCCATAGGGGGCATCGATTGCGGCCAGGTCGGCCGCTTTGGCCGCCATCGCCAGACGACTCAGCGGAAAATGCCAGCGGTGCCCGGGATAGAATTGTTCGGCATCGCCGTGGCCGCTGATTCCCTTGTTCGGCATGGTGAGCGAAGCGCCGTAGTCGGCGACGCCGAACACCAGGGCTTCGAGCCGCGCGCAACTAAAAGCGATGCGATCGACATGGACCATTCCCAGAGCGGTTTCGATGGAGGCTTCCAGGCCGATCGGCCGGCTAAATCCCTGGCGCATTTCGATCTGCTTGAGCAGATAGTCGATGGCCTGAATTTCAGCCGGGTTTTCGACCTTGGGCACCACGATCACGTCCAGTTGATCCCCGGCGGCTTCCACCACCTCGATCAGATCACGGTAGGCGAACGGGGTGTCCATGGCGTTGATGCGAAAGGCCCGCACCCGATCGCCCCAGTCGGCGTGCCGCAGCGCCTGAACCACCTGGGCCCGGGACGCTTCCTTCCGATCCACCGGAACACTGTCTTCCAGGTCCAGCATGATCATGTCCACCGGCAGCGTGAACGCTTTCAGCACCATCTTATCGCGGTTGGCGGGCACCGACAGCACGGAACGATGCAAGCGAGTGGGGCGGGTCACATTCATTCTCCAGTCATGGGCGGTTTCGACTTGTGGGGTGTTGGGAAGTACCGTCGAACTCACACCTCGGTCCAAATGACAGCTAGCCTAGGTTGCTGCCGTGCGCGCGATGTACGTCGCACGGCAACAACCCGGACCGTTTCACGGGACCAACACGGTGAGCCGGTGGCGCTCCTTCCCGTCAATCCTGTCTATCCCCTAAGTCCTGTTATACTTGTGAAGGCCTAAAAGTTTCATTTCCGCGCGGAGACGCAGAGACGCGGAGGTTGATTTCAGGGCCCTTCTCCGCGCTCTCCGCGCCTCCGCGGGAACACAAAACGTAACCTCTCAAGCTAAACAGGTATAATCCTGTCAAGAAAAACCTCTTCATATAGCCGCCAAGGGTAGAACTCAGCCGGCGCGCTTTTCCCGGATCGCCGCCTGAGCCGCGGCGAGTCGTGCCACCGGCACCCGGAACGGGGAACAACTCACATAGTCGAGTCCGATCCGATGGCAGAATTCCACCGACGACGGTTCGCCGCCGTGCTCGCCGCAGATCCCGATCTTGAGTTCGGGACGGGTCGCTCGCCCCTTGGCCACGGCGATCTTCATCAGTTCGCCCACCCCGACCTGATCGAGCCGATCGAAGGGGTCATGCGGCCAAATTTTGCGTTCCAGAAAGGCGGGCAGGAACCGGCCGGCGTCGTCCCGGCTGATGCCGTAGACGGTTTGGGTCAGGTCGTTGGTGCCGAACGAGAAAAAGCGCGCCTGCCGGGCGATCCGGTCGGCGGTGAGGGCCCCTCGGGGGACCTCGATCATGGTGCCCACCTGATAATCCAGGGTCATGCCGTAACGTTCCATCACCTCCGCGGCCACTCGATCCACCACCAGCTTCTGGTTTTCCAGTTCCTTCTCATCGCCCACCAGCGGGATCATGATTTCCGGCCGCACGGCGATGCCTTCCCGCTGCACTTCGCAAGCGGCTTCCAGAATAGCCCGCGCCTGCATCGCGGTGATTTCCGGATACACAATACCCAGCCGGCAGCCGCGATGCCCGAGCATCGGGTTGGTTTCGTGCAGGCTTTGCACCTTGGCTTCCACCCGCGCCGTGGAGACCCCCATTTCCGCCGCCAATTTCCTCATGTCCTCGGCTTCCGCCGGGAGGAATTCATGGAGCGGCGGGTCCAGGGTGCGGATGGTCACCGGCAGGCCCTGCATGATCCGGAAAATGCCCTTGAAATCTTCCTTCTGCATCGGCAGCAGTTCGGCCAGGGCCGCTTCGCGACCGGCCTGATCATCGGCCAGGATCATCTTGCGAACGGAATCGATCCGATGGCCTTGGAAAAACATGTGTTCGGTCCGGGTCAGGCCGATCCCTTCGGCGCCGAACGCCAGGGCCTTGGCGGCCTGATCGGGCTGATCGGCGTTGGTGTGGACGCCAAGCCGGCGGAATTTGTCGGCGGCGGTCATGAGCGCCACGTAGTCCTGATAGATCTCCGATTTTTCCGGTTCGAGGGTGCGTTCGATGAGGACCCTGAGGATTTGCGAAGGCTGGGTCCCAATCTGACCGACAAACACCTCGCCCCGAGTCCCGTCCAAGGAAATCCAATCACCTTCATGGACCTCCCGTTGGCCCGCCCGCATCATCCGTTCCTTGTAGTTGATCTCCAGATGATTGCAGCCGACGATGCAGACTTTGCCCATCTGCCGACCGACCAGGGCGGCGTGCGAGGTCATGCCGCCGCGGGCGGTGAGGATGCCGTTGGCGGCGCTCATCCCGCGGATGTCTTCCGGGGACGTTTCCAGACGCACCAGGATCACCTGTTCGCCGCGTTGGGCCCATTCTTCGGCATCGGGGGCATTGAACACCACCCGTCCGGCGGCGGCACCCGGACCGGCATTGAGACCCGTGGTCAGCAGGTCCCCCCTGGCGCTGGCGTCCTTTCTGGCCTGAGGATCGAAAGTGGGACGCAGCAATTGGGTCAGTTGATTGGGGTCCACCCGCATGATCGCTTCTTCTTCGTCCAGGATCCCTTCCCGGACCATGTCCACGGCGATCTTGAAGGCGGCAAAGCCGGTGCGCTTGCCGGATCGGGTTTGCAGCATCCACAGCTTCCCCTGCTGAATGGTGAACTCGATGTCCTGCATATCCCGGTAATGGCGGCCCAAAATGCCCCGAATCCGTTCCAGTTCCAGGTACGCCGACGGCATGGTCAGCTCCAGCGGTTGCGCGCCGCCGTTGGCCGCCTGCAAGCGACTGATCGGCTGCGGCGTGCGGATCCCGGCGACCACGTCTTCGCCCTGAGCATTGATCAGGTATTCACCGTAGATCACGTTTTCACCGGTCGCCGGGTTGCGGGTGAAAGCCACGCCGGTGGCGCAGTCGTCGCCTAAATTCCCGAACACCATGGTCTGCACGGTGACGGCGGTGCCCAGGTCTTCGGAGATGTTGTTGATCTCGCGATAGGCGATCGCCCGTTCGTTGTTCCATGACCCGAACACGGCGCCGATAGCGCCCCAAAGCTGCGCTATCGGGTCTTCGGGAAACTCGATCCCCAGCCTGCTCTTGATCAGGGCCTTGAATTTGCCGACCAGTTCCTTCATCTGTTCGGCCGTGAGCTGATTGTCGAATTCGACTCCGGCAGCCTTCTTGACTTGCTCCAGGACTTCCTCGAACGGGTCCAGGTCGTCCTTCGCCACCGGCTTCAGCCCCAATACCACGTCCCCGTACATGGCCACGAAACGGCGGTAGCAATCGTAAGCGAACCGTTCGTCGCCGCTCCGGGCGATCAGGCCCTGGACCGTAACATCGTTCAAACCGAGATTGAGGACGGTGTCCATCATGCCCGGCATACTGACCGCCGCCCCGGAGCGCACCGATACCAGAAGCGGATTGGCGCGGTCCCCGAAGGTCTTGTACATGGCTTGTTCGAGCCGTTTTAGGGCCGCTTCCACCTGGCCGCGCAGTTGTTCCGGATAGCGCCCCTGGTTGGCGTAATAATAGGTGCAGATCTCAGTGGTGAGGGTGAAACCCGGCGGCACCGGGATCCCGATGTTGCTCATCTCCGCCAGGCCGGCTCCCTTCCCGCCCAAGAGTCCCTTCATGGAACCATTGCCTTCGGCCTTGCCGCCGCCAAAAAAGTACACGTATTTCGATGCCATTCCTCTACCCCCTGTCGATCTGGTAACAAGCCGCTCACACACGGACGCGCCACGAGGGTGAATCCCGGCCCCGCAATCCGCGCGTCCACTGGAATCGCCACCTGAACGATTGGCTCCATCACGACCCGACCGCAGCCGATTGCTTGGGACTTGCCCACCCCGAACCGATCTACCTAATGCGCTGGCGATTGGAAGGAGCAGCCGGCGAAACTGCTGGTGCTGCTCGAACGATAACAACGGGAACGAGACCCGGGGAGGCATCAGCCAAGGCCTGAGATGAAGCCGAAAAGTTCTCTTTCTATAGTAAAAGTAACGGAGGAACGCAATCCTTTTGATGGCCGCGGCGACTGGTCGGCCTATATCGCGGTGTATCATCCAAAGGCTGCCGGCGTTCGCAAAAAAGGCCCCACCGCATTGGCGGTGGGGCCTTTTGATTCGATCTTGCGCGAGGTTAAAAAAACCGGCGCCTACATCTCCAACCAGGAATCGGAATAGAGCGTCTTCCCGAAGATGACCCGAGCGCTCTTCACCACCTGCAATTGCTCTTCGGTGAGCGCTTTATCATCGATGGCTTCGCCGTCTTCCACCTTGGCCACCAGGTCTTCCAGGTCCTTGCGATCGCCACGGCAAATTTCGTGCATCTTCGGGTCAAACACATCGACGATCGCCGTCGCCATGCCGGCCCGTTTCCAGATCAACATCATGGCATGGTTCATGATCGGCCGCAGGTGCTCGGGGCAGCCGTTGGATACGTTGGACAGGCCGATGGTGCTGCGGCAGCCGGGAGCCAGGTCTTGAAGCATCTTCAAAAACTCGAGGGCGCTCATGATCTGCGCCTGCTGAACGCTGACCGGCGTCTGAATGGGGTCGATCAGGATCCGTTCCGGATCGATGCCGAATTCACCGGTGGCCTTCGCGTACAGTTCAGCCGCCAGCATGGCGCGTTCATCGGCATCCCGAGGCATCCCTTCGGGACCCCACAGCAGACCAACGAAGTCGGCCTTATACTCGGCCGCCAGCGGCAGCAGGGCATCCATCCGTTCCGGCCGGACCATGATGGAATTGATCAGGGGCCGACCTTTCTTGTGCGCCTTGAGGCCGGCCGCGATCGCCTTAACATTGGAAGTGTCGAGAGCCAGCGGCAGGTCGGTCACTTGGTGAACCACCGGCACCAGCCAGGTCATCAATTCCTCGCCGGTCTTTCCGGACGGACCGATGTTCAAGTCCACCCAGGTCATCCCCGCGGCCTCTTCTTGCTTGGCCAGTTCTTGCAGAGGACCGGCTTCTCTAGTCTTGAGGGCCTTGCCGTATTTGATCGACATGATGTTGAGATTTTCGCCGATCATCTGGATTTTATCCGCCATCGAAGATCCTCCCTTCCGGGTTCGTGGTGTTTAGGCCTTTCACAGCGAAAGGCCCGAGGGTTGCGGAAATTGCTGCCTCACCTACAGCGTTTTCAGGAACTTCGGGATCTGGCTGGCTTCTCGCGGACCCACCACGACCTGCCAACCGCCCAGTTCCTCTTCCAGTTCGCCACTGATGGCGGCGGCATAGCCGGGAATGATCACCTTCTTCTGGCTGATCTTGTCGGCGATACCGGATTTCTTCACAAACGTGCCGACGGTTTCGCCATTGAACTTTCCGGCCGCCCAGGCGGTGAGGACCGACAGGCCTTCGGTATCCTGAACCAGCAGCCAGGCCGGAACGCGGCTCGATTCGATTTCTCCGGAAACGATGAAGTAGGTGAGCGAGAAGTTGGAGGTGACCAGGACCGGCGAATTTTCGTCCGGATTACCGATCGGGTAGATGCCCTGTTCGGCGGTCATCGGCCGCTGCGGGTCGGTGTAGATATTGAGCCGGGAAAGCAGCAGCGGGAACAGGCTGTGGGCCTGGAAGTCACTCATCACGATAAAGGAGCCGTACTTGGCGATATAAAGAGCGCTGAGCAGGGTTTCGTTATCGAGATCCGATGCCATTTCACATGGGAACACGATGGTCGGGTAACCCAGCGGGCGGAAGGTGGCGAGCGCGGAGCGGCGGATCAGGGTCAGCTCCTGGTACAAACGGTGGGGCTCGCGGGTGCCGGTATCGATCACCAGGTCCTTGAGACCCATCTTGCCGAGGTTTTCGGTGAGCTTGATCACCGTGTCCATGTTGCCGTCGCCGCGGACCACCGCCGGGCAACCGAAATCCTTGGCCAGCTTGGCCATTTTCGGACCGTTTTTAAGGGTCACGGCATAGAGCAGCGGCTTCCGCTCGGCCGCCACTTCCATCGCCGCCGCCATCACGTCCGGATTGGGGCAGATCAGGATCAGGCTGGCATCGCAAAGGCCCATGAATTTCTGGACGAAGGCCTTGTAGGTGGCGGGATCGTTGGAAGCGTCCTTGAGCGCGAACATTTCCGGACGAAGGTTCAGCCCCACCCGCTCAAACTGGCACGCCTTGAACCGATCGATTTTGCCTTGAATGGAAGCTTCGGCTTCGTCGGAACTCACCAGGCAGGCCAGGCCGGGCGGGTTGACGAAGGTCTTTTCGTGGCGGAACGAAACTGTTTCCCCACCCACCTTGACCGCGTACTCGCCGGTGCCGACGGTCAGCGGCCGTACCGGGGGAGCCGCGGACGCAGCCAACTTGGCTTTGGATTCCTCGGCGACGTACGGGCATTTTTCGAGCTCGGCTTTACCGGTGGCCAATTGCATGGCAAAGGCCAAACAGGTGGGAACTCCGCACTCCCCACAGTTGGTCTTGGGCAAGAACTTCAAGATTTGAATTCCGGTCATTCCCATGAGCGAATCTCCTCCTTTTGTCAGCGAGTAGCGGCCGACGCCGAGTTACCGGTCCCAGCGCCGGCCGCTACAATCGTCTAAATGGTCAGTTCAGGCAAATCTTATCCTACCAGCCTTTATCACCGGAATCGGAGCCACTGGAATCACCCCAGTCGCCTCCGCCTTCTTCACCCCATTCGGCCTCGCCACCTTCCTCCGCGCCGGCTTCAGCGGCGGCGGTTTCTTCAATCACTTCTTCTTCCTCGCCGAAAATCGGCGGCATGGTGAGCGCCGGATGCCCCACTTGCTGCAGGAAGGGCAGAATTTCTTCCTCGGTCACACCCTGTTCCTCGGTGGCGATCATGTCGATCAGGTTCGGCACGCCCATCTCGGTACCGCGCCGGATCAAGCGCTCGCGGAGGTCTTCCTTGAGGTGCTTGGGCATCCACACCATGCGCAGCAATCCGCCGTCACCGAGGATGAATTTACGCTGGGTGATGTTGTATTTGCTGTGCCCCACGAAGCCGGGGGAGACCAAGCCACCGCCCATGGTTCCGGCCAGGGTGGTGAACTTCATCCCGCTCGGGGTCATCCCCAGATAGTCACGGTCCACCGTCATGACCCCGTTACAGGCGGGCAGCACGGCGGCGATGCATTCGCAGCAACCGCAGGTGGTCATGGGATCGAACACGACGCTGTAGAAATTGTAGCTCTTCACCGCGCCGCGCGACGCCTTCTCGACAAAGTCATTGACGCCCTTCCAGTTGCCGAACTTGGTATCGAGGATTTCCCCCTTTTCAATCGGCTGATTGGGTCCGGTCGGATTGATTTCGTTCGATGCCTTGCAGTCCATCCAGTTGTAGGCGCCGCACAGGCCGGTCCGCTCGGGACTGACCACGCACACGTGGGTGGGCGCGAACGACTGGCACAGGGTGCAGGAGTAATAGGTTGCCGTGGTTTCGTCGGTCATGCCCTCGATCCGCTCGTCGCGTTCCTTGTAGGCACCCCGAGCCCCTTCCAGCAGTTCTTTTACCTTGGCTTCCTCGGTATAGAGCTTGACCTGGCACTTATCGAAAATAGCGCCGAAATCCTGGTGGTACTTGGCGTGCAGGATCTTGCCGATGTGTTCCAGACGGAAGCCCGCCTCCATCGCCTTCTTGCCGAACCGATACCAGGCGATGTCGCGCTGACCCATGTGCATGATGCCCTGAGCGTAGTTGACCAAATGATGGATCTGACGCTCCAGGATCGGCTCGTAGTCGGCCTGCATCTTGCGTCCGGCCACCTCGACCACCACGCCCAGGGGCAGAGCGCCGCCGGCCGGCACCGAATCGATATCGGGGCCGATCACTTCCACCCTGCCGTCTTCCACATCGCTCATATCGGCGATCCGTACCCACTCGAAGCATGGGGTCTTGCCGCCGCCGCACTGAGCCGCCAGATCTTCCTTGCGGACCCGTTCGCCTTCGAACGCCGGACCGAACGACATCGGGATCGGGATTTCGGTCACGGTGACCTTGAGGCCGCGGACTTCGATCGATTTGGCGCAGATATTGTCGTGCGGTACGCTGGAAACCACGTGTTCGTAAGTACAGACACCGGTCGGCAAAATTTCCGGGATGTCGGTATCGGCGATCGTCGGGAAGCCCCAGTTGATGGCACCGGCAGCGTTGGCGGCCCATTCCGCGTTGACTTCACCGAGGGCGTTGACGAAGGCGAAAATCCGGTCCTTGTTGTATTTCAGCATGCCCTTGTAATCGCCCGGGCGAATCCCGCCGAAAGACATCCCGGCGCGGTTGGCAAAGCCGAGGGCGAAGACGGCCGCGGAAATGTCGGGACCGAACGGCACCAGACGAGTATTCCAGCCGATCTGCACGCCGGCCTGCACCAACTGCTCGGCAAAGGTGGTGCCGCTCTGATTGGCGGCCATGAACACGTAAAGATTTTTCTTCTGGTATTCATGCGCGATAGCCGCGGCGATCTCGGGGGTGGGAGCGGCCCCGACAATGGCCGCGAACCCGGGGGCCGAGCCGTCGACAAATTCCACGCCGCGTTTGCGCATGATGGTGTCGTCGGCGGCCCCTACCCAGATCTTGCCGTTGTCCACATCCGGGTCCTCAACCGACGGCTGATAGAAATCCGGGTCCTCAACGTAACGAATGGCTTCCACCACTTCCTCGGCCAGAATGGCGGCCATTCCGGCATCCAGGGTGTGGCCCAGATACGGAACATGGATGGGGCCCTTGATGTGGGGCGGCAGCAGCTTGCGGCAGCGGGCCAGAACCGGCTCGGCATCGGCCAGCTTTTCTACCTTGATGCCCAAAATCGAGTAGATGATCGGAAGGTAATAAGTGGTGTTGGGGAATTCCAACGGCTGATTCGGACCATACTTGTCCATCGCCTGCTTAAATTTACCCTCGGCCTTGGAAACGATATTGTATGCGCCCTGAATGGCGGCAAATGCTACTAACCTGGACATCCGTGACTCCTATGTCATGGTTTGATGGTTCGATGACCAGCGAATCTATTGCCAGGCGGCAGCCGCATGGTTCCCGCCGGTGTCGGCATCGGATGGAAATCCTCGGGCTGCCGCGGTCCGTGTTTAGGCGCGGCGATCGGCCATGTCGAACAGCTTGCGTTCGCGTTCGCCCAGGATCCCGAGCGCTTCCCGCTTCTTGTTGATGTGAGCGATCATCTTGGCGGCCATTTCATAAGGATCCACGGCGAAATCCCACTTGCCGAGGCCCTGCTCCTCGAGGCCCTCGAACAGGAGCTTGTGGAACTTGGTCCCCTCGATGGTCGGGAAGG
>MNZR01000273.1:4317-14871 GCA_001873705.1 Syntrophobacteraceae bacterium CG2_30_61_12 | reverse complement strand
CTGACTACTTGCAGCCCTAGTACGGCGCGGCGGAAGCAAGTGACCCGTTTGCATGCCACACAGGACACAGCATCCGTCGATTCCCGGGTTCAAAAAGGGGGTGGAGATTTCCGCCGCGCTGTACTAGATTTTCATGCTTCGTTGTGACCGCCCCGGTCGTGGGGGTTAGCGGGAATCCAGTGCTGCCACCGGCCTTCGGCCCGCCTGAACGGCGAGTGCTGACTTTGAAGTCAGATAAGAGCCGCACAACGGTATTGTTCCCAAGGGGCCCGTACCCTAGTCAAATATCACTCCGTCGTCGGTCCATTGAAAGTGCTCACCGTTCACCACGATCTCTTCCTTGGCGAACCAAATGGCGTAATGGTCCGTATCTTCTTTCTTCTCATCGGCCTTGTTTTCTTTCGCCTCGGGGTCTGTTGCCGACCCTTTTTCGGAAGCTTTCGGCTTGGCATCACCGGCTTTGGGGAAAAGATATTTGGAGTACTTTATGATTTTCGATAATTGCTGCTCGGAGGGCAGGATCTTAGCGGCAAATAGCATCTCGATATCGTAGGCCTCCTTGGCGGTCTTGTCCTCTGCGAGCTTCTCGCGCACCAGGGCGATGGTGACTTGCGCAGCCCGTTTTTTCTTTATGAACGTTTTGATCGATAAGACATTCTTGAACGTCATCACCGTTACTTCCGGTAAATTGGGCGATACGGTGACCTCGGCCGGTTGGAATTCATGCTCCCCGGTCTCGTCGTTCAGCACCAATGTCACTGCCAAGTTATCGGCCATCCAGCGGGTTGGCAAGAAAAGTGAGAGATTGTCGCCTTTGAACATGTTGAGCGGATTCAACAAGGACTTGTTCGCGGCAGCCAAGAGCACGTGGTCGAATTCCGATTCTATTTTTTTCAGGATGTCGCGGTTGCGGATCTGCCCATAGAGCCACAACACATCGTAATTTTTTACCTTATCGTTTTTCTGAACAATCTCCATTATGCGATTGAAAACATCGGGCCGGGCGTTGAGCAGCAGGGCCGGACCGACCGTGCGAATCATTTCCGGATTCTCGATGAAGGCCTTATGACCATTATCCAGGTTGCGTAGGATCAGGCGGCCGGCCGTTTGCGCATCCCCCATGCGCGCATATTGAAGTGCGGCAAAAAGAATATTGCCCCAGTCGGCATCCTCGGAGTTGGCCAAAATCACTTCGAGGTCGCTCTTGAGGCTACCCGGCGCAGCCTGTTCCGCCGTCAGCATGGTCTTGCACATGGCGGTGGAAGCCGCATAGGGATCCTTTCTCAAGATGCTCTGATGAATGCTCTGAAATTGGTTGAAGCAATGCATTGCCTCCTTTTTATTTCCCATTTCCTGAGCCGCTTGTCCGCGGTAGTACCAGTAGGGCGGAAATTTCTGGAAACTGTTTTCAATCCGCTCCAATTTGCGATAACGCAGTTCGAGGTTGGGTTCCTTCAAGATGGCGGTATAATCGTTGAGCTGTTTTTCATCCAGTCGCCATTCGTCAGGGAAATTGTAACGGCGCATCAAGTCCCAGGAGTATTTGAGCAGTTTTTTGTAAAAATTATTGAGCCCTTGCATGGTGTTGGTTTCGATTTTCCAGAACGCTTCTCCCCGTTCTTTCTTATAGTCCTCCATTCTATAACGGTAATTGAAATAAAAGGACCCGACGTTAAGCATGGCATTCAGAATGGAGGTGTAGGGATTGATGAGCAAGTCGGTTTCCAAGATGCGCGATCGCATTCTTTTCTTGAGCTCTTCTTGGACGTTTTTCTCATAGTTGCGCGAGAGATAGGCGCGGTCACCATCCTGTATCTTCGAACTGGTGAGCAGATCCATGAGTTCCTGTAGTAGGGTGATAATGTCGGCGTCGGGGATTTTGCTCAAATTCAAGTTATTGATGATGGTGTTGTACTCCTGATCGAGCACCACCTTGTCATTGTAGGTGATGATATGAGTCAGGGACACCGCAATTTGGTTTAAGGCTTGCAAGACTTGCAACTGGGTTTGCAGCTGTTGTTGATCCTTATTTTCCGGCGTGCCGGTTTCCAAGGATGCCGCGGGCCCCGCGACCAGGATCAGAAGCACAATGATCAACGATTGTAAGCTTATGATGATTTTTCTCCGGAGATTCTCCAGACCAATTTCCATGGCAGGCTTGACCGGTTCCTCCGGTCGTTTGGCAAAAGCTGACTCGGGCAACTGAAATTTCGATTCGTTCATGATCCGGCTCCCAGCATTAAGGCAAATTTCCGCTCCCGAGGCCAACAAGTCGATGGCATCGAGACACATCGGCAACTCAAAATGTTCCTGCCCGGTACCCCAAACCAATTTCACTAGCCGATTTTTCCGCCGGCTACAAGCATGACAATTTTGTCAGGGTGTTCCGAGGGGGCAGGGCGAGTTCATGGGGTCCCGTCGAGAGTGACCGAAACATTGTCCAGAGCCCAGAATTCGGTGCCCTGACCGGTGAGATAGCCCATGAAGTCGAGCGTCAACTTACCGTCGGCACCAATTCGGTCAGGTTGAATGACGATTTTGTTGGTCACCACATGGTAAGCGAGGGTCCTTCTGCCCGTATCGACCTGGCCGCGAGTTCCGGTCGTGGGCACTCGCACGCCGTTCTGCCAGCCGTGGTCGAAGCTGGTCAGATCGATCAGCGCATCGGCGCCGGCGATCTTCAAGGTCCAACGGTCGGCCAGTTCGCCGCCGCTGTCCCAATCGCCGATGAAATAGAGATCGAAGACCACCTGGATCGATGTGTTTGGTGGAATGTCCGCGATGGTGAGATTGGTCCCGCCGGGGTACTTACGGTTGCGGTTGTTGAACAGACCGAGGACTTTGTTCGAACCGAGGTCCACGGTTCGGTCGGTCGACCATTCAGGACCGACCTGGGTTTCGAAATCCCACTGGACCCTGCCCCCGAGTTGCGCCTGAATGCCGCGCCCCGAACAGCCCACAATGATCAGAGCAATACCGAGGCCAATGCAAAGCATGCTGCTATTCGCTGATTGTTGCATGGGGAATGCCTCCTGAGTTTGATCGATGCAACCTGGTTCGGCAAGAATTACCCGCGGCTCGATCGAAGGCAACCAAAAACGGCGCGACGGAAAGGATGATCCATCGTTGGATCACCGCCCTTGCTAACCATCCCCCATGAGCCTCTTTCAAGATCCAGGCTGAGATTTTTGCGCAACTTTCGTTCAAGTCGAATAAGGATTGACACGATAATTGCATTAAACTAGAAGCACTGTTCGCTGTAGCGGAAGTTGGTTTTGCTCACATGGAAGATGTCACGTTGAAGGAAGAGGAGCGCATCATGGAATGGTATTTCATCGAACTCTGCAAGCCCAACCCCGTGGGGGCCAGTATCTTGGGCGCAATTCAACTGATCATATTGGCTGCGGTCTACATCTTGGGAATCGGGCTCACTAAACCCGTCAAGAAGGACTAGCCGTGATCTTTCCGCCGATATCGCGGGGAAAAGGCCTTGAATACCGCCGGTCCATCGGCTGCAACCCCGATAGCGTTGATGGGAAAAGGGCATATTGAAACCTTCCAAGGCTGCCGGTACTGCCGCAAGGCGCTGCGCCGAGATTCAAGGCGCCGAGTTGATTGCGTTGCCGCCTATTGCGGTAGAACGGCAGGCAGAATGACTGCCGGCGCTCATTCCTGGCGATAGGGCCGGCCGAGCGCGCGCGGGGCCCGGCCCTGAATCGAGCGCAGCAGTTTCCGAACCCGCGGGTGGGCGTCGGCCCACCGTTGCAGGGTGTCTTTTTGAGTGAGGCCCAGCAGCAGCAGAGCAAGAATCATCAGCGGAAAGGGCGCCACCTGGAACACCTGGGCCGGTACCGACGGCCACCAGCTTTGCAGTGGAATGCCCAGCACCTGAAGGAAAGCGAAAAGATAGGCGCCAAGGGCCACCTTGAGCGGATGCCAACCGCCGAAAATGACAATCGCCAGGGCGATCCAACCCATCCCTTCGGCCCCCTGCGGTCGTCCCCAGCCCGGCTTGATCCCGAGCGAAAAGGCGCCCCCCGCCAGCCCCACCAGGGCGCCACCGAGCAGGGCGTGGAGCAGCTGCAAGCGCTTCGGATCGATGCCACGGGCATGGGCCGCCTGCGGATTTTCACCAACCGCCCGGAGTTCCAAACCCCAGCGGGTGCGATACAGATACCACCAGGTCGTGGCGATCACCGCCACGCTCAGATACACCAACAGGCTGTGCCGGAACAGCAAGGATCCCAGGAGCGGCAGGCGTTCCAGTCCGGGCACCGGTAGCGGAGCCAGCCGCGGCCCTTGAATCCGCGAATAGGGATTGCCCAGAAAATAGGCCAGATCCCGGCACATCAGAGTGAGCACAAAACCGACCGCCACCTGGGATTGCCCCATATAGACGCCGGCAATCCCGACCACTGCCGCAATTCCAGCTCCGACCAGCGCCGCCGCCAGGAAACCAAGCCCCAAACTGCCCGCGTCATGAGCGACCAGAAAGGCCACCATCGCCGCCAGCAGAATGGTGCCATCCAGCGACAGGTTGATCAGCCCGGCCTTTTCGGTGATGGTTTCGCCCATGGTCGCCAGCACGATCGGCGAGGCGCCGGCCAGGACTCCGGCCAGAACCGCCAGTACGTTCAAGTCGTCCATCGGGTCCCGGCCTTTCCGCTGTTCCAGGCGTGGATCAGCAGTACCGTCAGCACCAGGGCGCCCTGGATCACCCCGCTCAGGGAAGAATCCAGTTGCAGCACCAGGGGCAGTTGGATACTGCCCACATTGAGCGCCGCAAAGAAGAAGGCGATGAACGGGACCCAGCTCAGGCGATAGTCGGCCAGCATCACCACCAGCAGGGCCAGATATCCGTAATTACTGGAAATGGCTGGAATGAGCCGGTGGTAGACGACGGTCACCTGCAGGGTCCCGGCCAATCCGGCCAGAGCGCCGGCAAGGCCCATGGCCCAGAGCATGAGTCGGCCGGGCTTCAGACCGAACAGGTAGGAGGCGCTCGGATTGCCACCGACGGCTCGAAGGGCCAGGCCCAAACGCGTATGGCGAAGCACCAGAGCGGTGGCCGCGAGCGCCACCAGGGTGAGCCCCAAGGCGTGGGGGGAAATGCGCCAGACGGCCGGCGTCGGGAACCAGAGGGATTCGGCGAACGGTTCCGTACCGCTCATGGAAGCCACCCCGGGCCGCCGCCAGGGTCCGAAGATCAACCAGAGGATCAGGCCCTGGGCGACAAAATTGAGCCCCAGACCGGCAAAGATTTCATTGACCCCGCCCCAGGTCTTGAGCAGCCCGGCCAACAGCGCCCAGAGCGCGCCGCCAAGCATGCCCACGACCAGCGCCGCACCCAGCACCGCACCCGGAAGAGCGCTATCGAATCCCAACCGCAGGACCGCGGTGGCGCCGATAGCGCCCAGCATCACCTGACCTTCCACGCCGATGTTCCAGAGGCCGATCTGGAAGGTATAGAGAAGTCCGCAGGAACAGAGCGTGAGCGGCACCCAGACGCGCAGCACCTGGGCCAGTTTGCTCCAGCTGCCGACGGCACCGGTCACCAGCAGGCCATGGACCTCGAGGACCGGGGCCCCGGCCAGCACCAGAATGGCGCTGATGAACACCAGCACAATGGCCGCGACCATGACCAATTCCTCGACGGCCCTGGTGACTTGCCGATGGTTCATATGCATCCGCCCCGCCCACGATTGCCCGTCATGATCGCATCGCCCCCGTCAATCCTGTCAATCCTGTCAAGAATATCCCGTTGGCCAGTACTCGGCCGGCCGGCTATTTACCCGCAATGGCCCGAGCCAGGTCGTCCAGATCGCTGTCCCGGGTATCCAAATCACGCACCAGGGACCCATTGTAGAAAACCAGCACGCGATCGGCAAAGGCCATGATCTCATCCAGTTCAGCGGAACTAAAAACGATGGTGGCGGCGTCCGCGCAAAGCGCCCGCAACTGGGCCCAGATCCAGCGCGCCGGCTCGAGGTCCAGCCCTCTGGTCGGCTGTTCCAACAGGAGCAGCCTGGGCCTGGCGGGCATGAGCGAGAGTAGCAGGCGCTGCTGATTGCCGCCGGAAAGCAAAGCGGCCGGGGTATCCGCACTGCCTTGAATCCGGAAGCGAGCAATCCGCTGCGCGGCGGTGTTCGCCGCGCCCTGCCAATCGATCCGGAAGCTCGGGTGAGGCTCGGTCAGCGCACAGTGTTCGGCGATAGTCAAACTGCCCACCAGCCCTTCATCCAGACGCGCGGTCGGCACGAACACCACGCCGGCGTCACGAAAACCATGATGGTCTCCGGGTTTTAGCTGTGTTCCAAGAACCGTAAGCGAACCGCGGACCGGCTTCGCCAGACCGGCGGCCAGGCGCAGAAACACGCCCTGACCGCTGCCTTCGAGGCCGGCCAGCCCCACCACCTGCCCGCGGCGAACCGACACGGTGCAGTTGCCGAGCCCGGCGCGGTCGCCCCCGGCAGTGGCTTCATGCAGCAGCAGCACCGGCTCGCCCGAGGCCACCGCGCCCCGGGGAGGTGGTGCCGGGATGGTCCCAAACATGAGGTTTACCAGTTCATCCAGTTGAAAAGGCGCGGTCATCTCCCCGCTGACCCGACCCTGGCGCAGGACGGTCACCGCATGGCACAGGCTTTCAATGTCTTCCAGCTTGTGGGATACCAGCAGCAGAGTCATGCCGGCGGCGGCTAGACGGCGCAGTGCGCCGAACAGTTTCTCTTTCTGCGGAGTCGAGATGCCGGTGGTGGGCTCGTCCAAAATGAGCAGTTTGACCTCGAGGGACAACAGCCTGAGCAGTTCTAGTTGCTGCCGTTCGCCCACGGTGAGCTGCTCCAGGGACCGCTCCGGTTCCAGATCGAAATCGAAATCGCGGCACAGACGGGTCAGTTCCTCCGCCAAGGCACGGCGGTTGAGGCCTCCGCCGCGGTTCGGGCGACCCAGGGAAAAATTGTCGAGCACGGTGAGGGAAGGGAAGTCGAGGGGATCCTGATAGAGCATGCCGATCCCCAACCGGTTGGCTTGGGCCGGAGTGGTGGTGTCGACCGCGCGGCCGTCAAGGAAAATGTCGCCGCTGGTCCTGGCCGCGTAGCCGGACAGAACTTTCATTAGGGTGCTCTTGCCGGCTCCGTTTTCCCCAAGAATGCCATGAATGGTGCCGGACGCGACCCGCATGTGGATCCCCCGATTGGCATGAACCGTGCCGTAATGCTTGTGGATGTCACGCAGTTCCAGGTCCATGGTCAAGGGTTTCCGTCTGGTTCCGATCGCGGGGTGGATGCCGCCGATATACGCGGGAGCGCCCGCCGCCGGGCCCCCACCGCTCCCGCGCCGGCCTCGGTTTCCATCGGTTGCTATTGCGCTATTTGGCGCTGCTCGGCCCTTCCATGCCCTTCAGCAGTTGCTGCATGTACCAAATCTGTTGGTCGCTCGCGACTTCACCGGCTTTGAGATAACTGGAGCCGTCCTGATAGTCGAGCGGTCCCTGGAACAGATTGACTTTGCCGGCACCGAGTTCGGCCGTGAACTGCTTGAGCGCCGTCCGAGCCTCCGCGGACAGGGCCGGACCGGGCAGGAAGCCGATAGGACCGCGGTCTTCGTTGTTGATGTCGCTCCAGTCGGGGCCCAGCCACAACCACTGCTGCTTCCAGTTGCCGGACCGAGCAGCGGTGATGAACTGGAGATAGCTTGGACCCCAGTTATAGTAGGGCACACCCAGGCAGACCTGATCGGCCCCCTCACAGGCCCCCTTGAAATCATAAGGAACAGCCCACACCGGCTTGCCTCCCTGATGCTTCTGGCGAGCCACCACCAGCGCTTCGGTGGTGTCGATTCCACTCAGCACCACGTCATAACCGGAATCGAAGAAATTCTGTGCCACCTGGGTCGGGTCGGAAGTGACCCCGGGGATATTGAACCAGAAGCCGATCCAGGTGACCTTGAATTTCAAGTCGGCGGCGGGTTGCCTGCGCACCTGTTCCCAGCCGTAGCGTGCCCCAAGATAGGCGGCCGCGGCCAGACGCCGGGTTTCTTCGTTGATCAGGGGGCCCAGATATCCGATCTTGCCGGTTTTGGTGGTGAGGGCGGCGGTGAAACCGGCCAGCATTTTCCCGTATTCCATGCGCCCCATCAGATTGGACAGGTTGTTCGGGCCCTTGCCGGTGAGCGCATCGTCACCGGAAATATGGAGGAAGTAGGTGTCCGGATGCTGCTTGGCCGCCTCCCGAATCCCATCCTTCATATCATCGGAATTGGCGATGATGAGTTTGGCGCCCTTGCCGACCAGATCGTCCACCAGTTGCGGAATCGTTACCCCGGGCCGATCCGCCGGGTTCATCTTGTCGATGTAAAGCATTTTCACACCGGGGAGCTTGGCTTCCACGTAGTGCCCGGCATCGAAATGCGCCTGACTCCAGCCGCGATCATTGTAGGGGCCGACCAGCAGCAGGCCGAACGAAAAATCGGAGGCGCCGACCGGTTGCGGCGGTGCCGTCAGGATTGTCATGCTCAGTGCCAGTACCATCAAGGTGCCCAGCAAAGTTTTCTTGATCATCCTCGGCCCTCCTCCTGGTTGATGTGAATTTTCTCTGTAAACCCATATCCTTATAAAGGAATATAAATGATAACGGAAAACTCAAAGGCTTGCAACCGGTTCGAACCTGCCAAGTTGACATTTTATTCCCCCGGTCCACGGTGAGCGACCTGCTCGATTGGCGACCATTCGAGCGACAGGCGACCGATTTCCATGCTTGACTTTGGCAGAGGCGGCCCTATAATTGATTCGATATACGCCTGGGAATTAAAAGCAGGCGAGATGGGGTTTGAAACATCAGGAGGACTGAAAATGCCAATCTATGAGTATGAATGTGATCGATGCGGGAAAATCACCGAAGCCATGCAGAAATTCTCCGATCCCCCATTGACCGAGTGCGGCTATTGCCATTGCGGCGTGCACAAATTGATTTCGGCGAGCACCTTTCATCTCAAGGGATCCGGCTGGTACGTGACCGACTATTGCGGGAAGAATCAGAGCGTCGCGCAGGCCAATCAGAAAAAGGAATCCTCCGAATCCAAGGTCGAAACCAAGACCACAACCAGCGCCGCAAAAGACACGGCGGCCTAGCTGCAAACCGGCGATGGATTTGTGCCGGGCCAAGCCATGGCGAGAACCAGTGGCCGTTAGCGGCCAGAAAAAGCGGGCAGTGCGCCCGCTTTTTCTGTCCTAATAACGGATCTGGGGGGACTCTGCCTGTAGCCGCCCAAAGAGGGCGAGACCAGAAGGTCCCGTAGCCGGCTGGTAGGTCGGGTTGCGACCAGCGGGAGCTGCCCGACGATTCGGCAACGTTTCCAATCCACGCTCGCACGTCGGATTGTCAGGGGGTGCTCCGTACACCCCGACGCTACGTGGAACGGATCGAAATCACGCCCGCGGCGTGAAGGAATTCCGCGGCACTGATGCAACCCTCGCCTAATGAAATGTGCCCCCCAATCCGTTATAAGCAGCACAAAAGCTCAAATCCCAGAGGACCCGGCGAGTCC
The DNA here is from genome assembly GCA_001873705.1 of Syntrophobacteraceae bacterium CG2_30_61_12. Taxonomy (GTDB): domain Bacteria; phylum Desulfobacterota; class Syntrophobacteria; order Syntrophobacterales; family DSM-9756; genus CG2-30-61-12. The sequence continues at coordinate 5,328 of MNZR01000273.1, read as the reverse complement.
CGCGCCCATGCGAGAGAGCAATTTTTCAGATGAGCCGAAGGCCTGGCGATCGTGGTGACTGGCTAAGCCATGCACATCAGCCATGGAGAAGGCGACACCTTGCGCTCTCCCGGCGGCTGGATCACAATGGAACGGATTCCCGGTTCGCTCGCCTGCTCCGGGGCCTGCTGCATCGACGCCGACCCATCGTCGGCCTGGCTTCCCCCGCTGCAGCGTGAAAGATGATGAATGCCGTCGGAACGGAGCGTCAGCTTTACCGAGGATTCCCAGCCCTACCTATGGGCCACCGAATACCCCTGGCTCGGGCTCGATCCGACCGAGATCATTGGTAAACGGGTGCTCACCATCGCCGGCGGCGGGGATTTGCCGATCTTCTTCCAGGCTGCCGGGGCTGGAGCGGTTCAGGCCATCGACGTTTCCCGGCGCGCCTGCCAGGTGAGCGAACTCAAGCGCGCCGCTCTGCAATGCCTGCCCTGGGAAAGCTTCGTCTGGTTTTTCTGTTCCGGGCTGAAAGCGGCCACGGCCTGGCTGCAACGGCTGGGTCTCACCCGAGTGTTGACCGCGGCCGAGCGGCTGGCAATTTACCAGCGGCTGGCCCCGTCGATCAGCGAAGCGGCTCGCGCTTTCTGGGGCCCCATGCTGGAGGCCGCCACCGGCACCACCAATCCCTTTGCCGCGTTGCTCCGAGCCACCGATTTGCTGTGTCCCAATGCGCTGCCGCCGCTGTCTAGCGCGGCGGACTATCAAAGTTGGCGGCAAGCGGCCGGCGGCTACGCCCTGTCGCAATGTTCCCTGGATGAATTCCTAGCATCTTCCTCACAGAGTTTCGACTTCATCTATTGTTCCAATGTGCTCGATTACCTACGCCGCGACCTGGTCATGAACCACGGTGTCGATGCCTGTCGGGCGGCATTCCAACGCCTGCTGGACCAGGTCGAGAAAAGCCTCGCCCCGGCCGGGACTCTGGCCTGCTACGTTTTCGCCGCGCCCGAAAGCGCGGCGCTCACCGCT
>MNZR01000273.1:0-4268 GCA_001873705.1 Syntrophobacteraceae bacterium CG2_30_61_12 | reverse complement strand
GCATTCCGATCCAATGCCGCTCCCAGTTGTTCCAGGGCACCCGCCTGCGGCACACGCTGCTGCTGCTGCGAAAGCGGCCCCGGGCCAGGGCCGGCGACCGTTCCTAACAAGAACCTGGTTCAGAAATGCCTTGATTTTGATAACAGATGCCGGCGTCATTCCGGCAATTTTCCAACGGGAACCCGACCAGGGATCACGGTGCGGATGGATGCCCAGGAGCGGTGTGGGGAAGTGGGCGATGGCGATAGCGACCCCGATGCCGACCCCGATGCCGACCCCGATAGCGATACCGATAGCGATACCGATAGCGACCCCGATGCCGATCCCGATGCCGATACGGGCGGAGACACCACCATAAAGGCGGTTGCGTGAACTGCTGGAGGCGCAGGAGCAATGGGTTGACAATTGTGAATAATAGTGCTATGAGGCGGTCATCATTGCGCTAGGCAATGAAGTCTGCCTGAACCGCCCTCCTTTTTGTCTGCCTGCAAGCAGCAAGGGCTGATGACTTCTACCGTTTCTGGGTAGGGGTCAGGCCAGGTGCCGCCCCGCCCGGAATCAGGGTGGGCCGGTCATCTCCTCGCTGGACAGCGGCCCCACCCGCAACGATCTCTTTGGCTTTCGCTGTGGGAGGACTGACGATGCTGGAACTATTCCGCGGGCAACATCAAGCTCTGCTCGAATCGCTGGAGGAAATGAAACGCCTTGCCGAGTACCGGCCGGATGAGGCTTTCACCCGGAGCCTGGAGGAATTGCAAACCAAGCTTCGAAACAACGCTTTTTATTTGGTGGTTCTGGGTGAATTCAAGCGAGGCAAGAGCACGCTCGTGAACAGCTTGCTCAAGACCAGGCTGCTGCCGATGGCGGTGGTTCCCCTCACGTCGATCGTGACCGTGATCCGCTACGGTGCGGAAGAAAAGATCGAGGTGGAACTCGACAGCGGCAAGAATATCTCGATCGCCCGGGAGCGGTTGGAAGAATACGTTACCGAGCGGGGCAATCCCAAGAATGTTAAGGGGGTGAATCGGGTCGAGATTGCCTTTCCGTCGGAGAAATTACAGGGGGGCGTGCATCTGATCGATACCCCCGGTGTTGGTTCCATTTTCGAGAGCAACACCCGCGCCACTTATGATTTTCTGCCCAAGGTCGATGCCGCCTTGTTTCTGTTCACCGTGGACCCGCCCATCAGCCGGTCGGAACTGGAATTCTTGGGCGATGTCCGCCAATACGTCGATAAAATCTTTTTCATTCAGAACAAGGTCGATTACCTGGACGACGCCGATCGGTGCGAATCCATGGCGTTCTCGAATCAGGTGATCGAGGCGGCGCTTGGCGATGGCCGGGTCGTCATTCACCCGCTTTCGGCCAAGCTGGCTCTGGAAGGTCGATTGGAAGACGACCCGGACAAGCTCAAGGCCAGTTGCCTGCCGGAACTGGAAGCGGTGTTGACCGATTTTCTGACCCACCAAAAGGGCCGGATCCTGCTCAAGTCGGCCTTGCAGAGTGCCCGTAAACTGCTCGCCGATCAGGAATTTGCGGTGGAACTGGCGCGCAAGGCCGTGGTGACCCCGCTGCGGGAGCTGGAGGAAAAAATCGTCCTGTTCGAACGGCAACTAGAGCGGATTCAGCGCGAGAAGGATGACAACGGTTACTTTTTCGAAGCTGAAATCAAACGCATCATGGACCTGGTCGACCATCAGTTGAACCGGCTGCGCAAGACCGAACTGCCGCGATTGATCCAAGAATTCAATAAGGCCGCCGAATCGTCCTGCCCGGGTGGGGTCAAGAACTATGTGGAATCCCTGAAAGGGGTCCTCAATAAAGGGATCGTCCAGACCTTCGACCAGTGGATCAGCGACCAGGAAGAACGACTGAACCAGGAGTTCGCTCGGGTTTCCAAGCAGTATTCCGATCGCGCCAACGCCATCATTGCCGATTTGGTGGAGGTATCGTCGAAACTGTTCGGTATCCAGATGGAGCATTTCGAAAGTGAAGACGCCATCAGTGCCGATACCCGCTTCTATTACTTGCTGGGTGACCCGCCCCGGTTTTTCGATCTGGCGGGAGCGCTCGACTTCTTCTCCCAAACCCTGCTGCCCACCAGCCTGTCGCGGCACAAGGTGTACAAGGATCTGCTGAAGAAATTACCGGAACGGGTAGACGCCAACTGCGGCCGGGTCCGCGCCGATTTCACCTATCGGATTCGCGAGAGCTTCCTGAAATTTCGCTGGAACCTCAATACCAAGATCGACGCCACCGCGGCCAGCATCCGGTTGGCCCTGGAACAGGCCTGCGAAATGCAAAAGGTCGGTTCGGAACGGAAGGAAAAACTGCTCCAGGAACTGGACGCTCAGTTGAAAAGAGTGCTCCAGGTCAAGAGCCGCCTCGGTCAACTGGCCGGTCAACTGACGAGTTAGTCCGGTTAAGGGTAAAATGTTTCGTTTCGTGTGCGCACTTACCCGGGAGCGCGGGCATCCTGCCCGCTTTTGGGAATGAAACATCTGATCCTAAACCAGTATAACCCGGATGGTCGAGGCGGGACCCGCTGTTCGCCTGATTCTCAATGCAGGATGATGCCCCGTTGCAGGGCGTAGGCGGTCAGTTCCGCTGCCGAGTGGAGATCGAGCTTTTTCATCAGATTGGCCCGATGGCGCTCGACCGTTTTCGGGCTGATGCAGAGGAAATCCGCGATCTCTTTGTTCTTGCGCCCTTCCGCCACCAGTTTGAGCACCTCGCGTTCCCTCTGGGTCAAGAGGTCCCAGGAACTCCTGGGGGCGTCCGCTTCTTTTACGGCCAGGTAGCCGGCAATCACCTGATCGGAAATCTTCGGGCTGAGATAGCTGGAGCCCGCCAGCACATGGCGAATCGCCATCTCCAGTTCATCCGAACCGGCGTCTTTCAGCACATAGCCGTTGGCCCCGGCACGGAAAGTGGCCAGCACGTATTCTTCCGTGCGGTGAACGGTGAGCACCAGCACCTTGGTGGACGGGCAGCGCCGCTTGATTTCGGCGATCGCCTCGAGCCCGTTCATGCGCGGCATGGAGAGGTCCATCAGTACCAGGTCCGGCGCCAGTTGGTCCACCGCGCGGATGGCTTCGAGGCCGTCGGCCGCCTCGCCGATCACCTGCAAATCGGGTTGAGACGAGAGCAACGCCCGCAGGCCTTCGCGCAGAATCGTGTGATCTTCGGCAATGAAAATCCGCTTCTGTTCCATCCATCCGCACCATTTATTGTTTGTTCACGGGCCACGCCGGACCCTTACGATAGCCGCTCAAAACCTCATCAACAACTCATGGACGCAGGGATAACGGAATCAGCGATTCAGTGATACTCCGCTCAGCAGGTCCGCAAGCCGCGATCGATGGTCGGAAGATAGGAGAATTGGCCGCATCTTACAACCGATTGATCAGCTTGTAAAGCCGGTATGCAGGGAAATATACAGTTTCGGCACTATCCGCATGCGGGAAAGACCCCATTTCCAAGTGCGGTTCTTATCGCCTATCAATACACCAGGGTCGAATCGGTTGATCGAATCGGTTGATGGCGCTGAACAGCACGGAAGCTAGCGAATAAACGGTGACCCATGCCGAGGTTCACTACCCTGATCGTCGATGACAATACGGTGGTCCGGGAATCCGTGGCGGAGCTGCTGCGGACTCATTTTCCGGCCATGGTGGTGGTCCAGGCCGGGAACAGCGATGAAGCCCTGGACCAGGTCTTCCGCTTGACCCCGGACCTCATCCTGATGGACATCAAACTGCCGGGACAAAACGGTTTACAGGTGACCCGGCGGATTCGTTCCCAGCCGGCGCAGCAGGCCGTGGTGGTGATCCTAAGCGGCAACGATCTGCCCGAATACCGAGATGCGGCGCGGCGCCACGGAGCCGAGTTCTTCCTTTCCAAGAGCCTATCCAGCGGCCATGATCTGCTGCAGGTGGTCCAATCCGTCTACACCCGTAAACTTCAGGCGGGCTGAATCGGCGCGCATCCGCCGCGCCCACGCCGGCCCGCCGGTCGCGCACCCGCCGCCCGGCTGTCTACAGTGGTGGCGGCCGCCAATTCCATTTACATATATTTCCTAGCTGAGATGCGGGATTTCCCGTATTTACAGCGATGCCGAACTGCCGGTACCCTGGCACCCGGGTTGTCATCTTAATCGAAGGCCTCAACCAGGAGGTGCGAGATGATCAGCTACTTGAATACCGGTGGCATGGGGGTGAGAGGGTCGGCGCTTGGGGCTTTTCCGGAACTGGAACAGCACCTTGGCC
>MNZR01000329.1 GCA_001873705.1 Syntrophobacteraceae bacterium CG2_30_61_12 | reverse complement strand
ATATCGACGATCAAGTTGCAGACCGGTTCGGTGATCGGCAGTCCGGCGCCAATGGCCGCCGCCATCGGTTCCTCGATCAGGAACACATCACGAGCCCCGGCTGATTCCGCCGATTCCCGTACCGCCCTCCGCTCCACCTGAGTGACTCCGGAGGGTACACAGACGATGATGCGAGGTCGCACCAGACTGCGACGGTTGTGAACCTTGCGGATGAAATAACGCAACATCGCCTCGGCCACCTCGAAGTCGGCAATCACTCCGTCTTTCATCGGGCGAATCGCGACAATGTTGCCCGGGGTCTTGCCCAGCATCAGCTTGGCGTCCCGGCCCACCGCCACCACCTGGGAAACCCCACCGTTGTTCCTGCGCACCGCAACCACCGAGGGTTCGCACAAAACGATCCCTTTGCCCCGAACATAAACCAACGTGTTGGCCGTCCCCAGGTCAATCGCCAGATCATTCGAGAACCAACCGAGAATCTTATCCAATATCATTGGTTAACCCTTTCTGTGTCGGCTTAAGAACAAGGTTTGATAGCATTTCGTCGGGGGTTCTTCAATGGTTTTTACATTCAGAACGATTTTCACGGTTTTCTTGGACCTTGACAAACCATCGGCAGTTTGTCTACAAACGGAAGTTCGATTTTTCCGCAACGGTGCCGGCCAAGCACCCAGGAAATTCCGACCTTGGAGCGGTTGACTCCCCCGATGGGAAGTGTTCATTCATCATCCAGTCAAGAGGTTACGAGGCCATGAAACAAACATTTCAACCCAGCAATCTCAAGCGCAAGCGGACTCACGGCTTCCTCCTGCGCTCCTCCACCAAAGCCGGGCGCGCCGTCCTCAACCGGCGCCGGGCTAAAGGCCGCAAGAGACTTTCCGCGTGAGTGGACTGGCTTGAGCCATTCAACCGAATTTGAGGGTCGCAACGAATTCACCGGGACCCGGAACGCGTCGCGCTTTCGCCCCGCCGAACGGCTCCGAACCCCCCAGCAATACCAGCGAGTTCGACGCCGCGGCCGGCGCGCTAGCGCGCTCCATCTGCGCATCCAATGGGCCGCCAACGGCCTCGCCTGGCATCGATTGGGGCTGGTGGTCCAGAAGCGGTTTTGGAATGCGGTCCAGCGTAACCGCGTCAAGCGGTTGATCCGCGAAGGGTTTCGCACCTGCAAACAGCAGTTGCCGCCGCCCTACAGCGACATTGTGGTGATCGCGCTGCCCGGCACCGAAACTCTCGAACCCGGTGAACTCTGCGCCCGACTGCGACGCGCCATGACCAGGGAGAACCGAACCCTTTAATGCTTCAAAATGCTTTGCTTTTCCTTATTCGTGCCTACCAGTCCTGGGTCTCGCCATGGCTGGGTCAAAACTGCCGGTTCATCCCTACCTGCTCGATCTATTGCTATCAAGCCATTGAATTGTACGGTCCCTGGAAAGGCAGCGTCAAAGGCCTGCTGCGCTTGCTTCGCTGCCACCCATTGCACCCTGGAGGCTATGATCCGGTGGTGTCCGAAACCAGCGACCGTCGGTTCTCATGAGTTGGAGTTCCACTCGTTATGGAAAAAAGAGCGATAATCGCTTTCGTGCTGTCCATTCTGGTCATCGTCGGCTGGGAATTGTTCCTGGCTCCGGACCGCAAACCCACTCAACCACCAGAACAATCAGTGCCGGCGGAACCCGGCCCCACGGCCCCGTCCACCACCCCTTCCAGTCCGCCGCCGCAGAGCATTGCACCGGAGTCTCTGCCGCTTCAGAGAAAGCTTCCGGAAACGGCTGAGTCGGAAGGCTGGACCGTGGACACCCCCCTGTATCAGGCCCGGCTGACCGAATCCGGGGCAAGGCTTGAGCATTTCCGCCTGAAGCACTATCGAACCCGGGTCGAACCCGATGCGCCCTTGATGGAAATGGTGCCGACCCAGCGCAGCGGGTATTTGCCGATTGCTCTCGATCTGCTCCATCATCCGGACTATCAATTGTCCACCCGTCCATACACCAGCAGCGCCCCCCGGCGGGTCCTGCTGGATCCCCAGAACCCAAGCCAGAACCTCGAGTACTCGCTGGAAATCCCGCAAGCTCTGAAGGTCACCAAGGTGCTGAGTTTTGCGGCCGACGGCTATGTTGTGCAACTGGAGGTAGGGCTGAAGAACCTCGGCCCGGACCCCCTGGAAGATCAACTGGGCGTGAGCTTCTTTTATCAGCCCTATGGCCAGGCCAGTGAATCGTCATACAATCCTTCTCAGCTGACGGTTTACCAGAACCGCAAAGCCGAGAATTTCGACCACAAGGCCATCGAAAAGAAGCAGCCGGTCTTCGATGCGCCACTCGCCTGGTTGGGTTATCAGGACAACTACTTCCTTCAGGCCCTGGCACCCACGACCGATACCGGCTATCAGATCATTCCGCGGACGCTGGATCCCGCCTCCGGCATGATCCAGGCGGTTTGGTTGAGCGCCCCCTTCAAGCTGGCTGGAGGCGAGGCCAAGACTTACCAGTTCGATCTTTATCTGGGGCCAAAGGAATCCAGCGCTCTCAAACAAGCCGGACACAGCCTGGAAGCGGCGGTCGATTTCGGTTGGTTCACCTTTCTCGCCACGCCCCTGCTGCAACTGCTCAAATGGCTTTACAAGTATTCCCATAACTATGGCGTCGCCATCATCCTGCTCACCATTATGATCAAGATCCTGTTCTGGCCGCTCACCCATAAGAGCTACAAGTCCATGCAGGGGATGAAAAAACTGCAGCCGAAGATGGCTCAAATCAAGGAAAAGTACAAAGACGACCGGGAAAAGCTCAATCAAGAATTGATGATGCTCTATCGAACCTACAAGGTCAATCCCATGGGCGGATGCCTGCCCATGGCGCTGCAGATTCCCGTGTTCTTCGCGCTGTACCGGATGCTCTACAGTGCCATCGAGATCCGCCATCAGCCCTTTTGGCTCTGGATGAACGACCTGACCGCACCAGACCGGTTGTCTATCGGCTTCAACATTCCGTACCTCGGAGGACTGCCGGTACTGACCCTGCTGATGGGGGCTTCCATGTTCATTCAGCAGAAAATGACCCCGACCACCGGCGATCCCAGGCAGGAGAAAATGATGCTGATGATGCCGGTCATCTTCACGGTTTTCTTTATCAACTTTCCGGCCGGCCTCGTGCTATATTGGTTGGTGAACAATGTTCTGTCCATCGTGCAGCAGTATCTGATCAACCGGCAGGCAACCTGACCGAAGCCTCTCCATTGCACGCGCGCGACGACCATTTGTTTCGGTAGTGAAACGGAGGAGAGCATGCCAACTCTTGAGATCGAAGGCAAATCGCTGGAGGATGCGATCAACCTCGCCTGCGAGGAATATCATCTGCCCCGTGAAATGCTCGAAATTGAAATCCTGTCGAAAGGATCCTCGGGCATTTTTGGCATTGTCGGCGCCAGAAAAGCCAAAATCCGGGTGGCCCCCAAGCAGCTTCCCTTGACCGCGGCGGCAGATCGGGGCAAGGCGATCCTGACCGAGATCCTCACGTTCGTTGAACTGCCCACGGTAGTGGAAGCGGAAAGCCGAGACGACCATGTTTTCCTCAACATCATCAGCAACGGTTCCGGACTGCTCATCGGCAAACGCGGCAAAACCCTGAACGCATTGCAGTACCTGGTTTCGAAGATACTCCACCGGGAACTGGACGCTCCCATCTCGGTGGTGGTGGACACCGAAGACTATCGAACCAAACGGGAAACCAGCCTGACCGAACTGGCGCATCAACTGAGCACCAAGGTCAAACGATCCAACCGCCCGCTCACCACCGGCCCGATGAACTCCCAAGACCGCCGGATTATCCATCTGGCGCTCAAGGAAGATCAGGAAGTCCGGACCAAGAGCAAGGGCGAAGGCAACTTGAGAAGAGTGGTCATTTATCCGGCCAAGCGCGGCAAGAAATCTCCTGAATCCGCCGCTGAAGCAGCGTCCGACAGCTAGGAGCTGGTTCGAAAACAGTCATTTCGAGCGATCGAGAGAAATCTCGTTCAACTCATCGCGGCGCTGAGATTTCTTCCTTCGTTTCGTGGCGTTCGCAATGACAACAAGATTTTCACGGACCGACTCCCAGGGAGGAAAGGCACGCTGCCTGCACGATGGACCTTTCCAAGCCGGATGACACGATCTGCGCTCCGGCCACCACGCCGGGCGAGGCCGGCATCGGCATCATCAAGCTGAGCGGACCCGAGGCCGTCGCCATCGTCCAACCGCTATTCGAAACCAACCCGGCCACCTGCCGGTGGCAATCGCATCGTTTGTACTACGGCTGGATTCGAGACCCCGACACCGATTGCCGAGTCGATGAAGTGCTGGTGAGTTGCATGCGCGCGCCGCACAGTTACACCGGCGAAGACGTGGTTGAAATCAACTGCCACAGCGGCTTTGCAGTGCTCAATCGAATCCTCCAACTGGTGCTGGCCGGTGGCGCTCGCCTGGCCGACCCCGGAGAATTTACCCGCCGCGCTTTCCTCTCTGGCCGGATCGATCTCACCCAGGCTGAAGCCGTGGCGGATATCATCCGTTCGCGCTCCGAACGCAGTCTCGAAATTGCCGGCCGCCAGCTACGGGGAGAACTCCGAGGCCAGGTGGGGCAGTGGCGTGAACTCGGCCTCGACCTGCAGGCCCGGATCGAAGCCGGCCTCGATTTTACCGACGATTTGGACCAAGAACCGCGGTGGCGCCCCCCTCTAATGGCCGCCATTCAAGACCGGCTGCTTCCCGAGATCAACCAATTGATCGAGCACTACAGTGAGCAGCGGATACTCCGGGACGGCCTGGCCCTGGTCCTGGTGGGCCGGCCCAACGTCGGTAAGTCGTCCTGGCTCAACGCCCTGGTGGGAAAAGAACGGGCCATCGTTACCCCGATCCCCGGGACCACTCGAGACGTCATCGAAGACAGCCTGAATTTGGCCGGGGTCCAGGTCAAGATTCTGGACACCGCCGGGATCCGCGGGCAGGCCGACCCGATCGAAGCCATCGGCATCGAGCGCGCCCTGGAGTCCCTGGGCCGGGCTGACCTGGCGCTGTGGCTGATCGATCGCAGCGAACCCCTGTCGGCCGCCGATGATCTCATCCATCGGCATCTCCAGGGCCGGCCCTGGATCGGGATTTTGAACAAGTCCGACCTGCCGGCGGCGCTCACCATGGCCGCTATCCATGAGCGTTATCAGCCAGGTCTCGGTCTGCTGGAACTCTCCGCACTCGACCCGGAGGCCCCGGCCAGGCTCAAAGATCACCTGCGCAACCAACTGTTGGACGGAATTTTCGCCACCGGGACCCGGCCCTTTGTGCCCAATCTGAGGCAACAGCAGGCCTTGGCGGCGGCGGCGGCAGCCTTGCGCAGGGCGGCAGCGTTGGCGAACGAGGGGGGCTACCCCGAACTGATCAACAGCGAACTGGAAGCCTGCCGAAAATGCTTCGATGCCATTTTAGGGACCGCAGCGGATGGCGATCTGCTGGACCGGATTTTTTCTCAATTTTGCATCGGCAAGTGAATCGACGCCACCGGCTGTCGCCGGTATCCTCGTTGACGATGAAATCCTTCACTTGGTGAGGACTCTTTCCTCGGAGCGCGGGCATCGTGCCCGCATTTGCTAATGCGAGATCGCATCCTGGACTGGTATAGGTTCCAGCGAGGGGCAAGAAGTGGAACGGGGGCTGCCATGGAGCCGGTTCTAAGCAGGGAGTTCGCGGCCGCACTGGTTGACCTGGCCGAGCAGTGCGCCTGCCCGATCAGCTTGAGCCAGGCCGAAGCCTGCCGGCAGTACACCGAGCTGCTTCTGACCTGGAACCTGAGGGTCAATCTCACCCGAATCACCGCCCCCGAAGACCTGCTCGCCAAACACCTGCTGGACGCGATCATCCCCACGCGCTGGCTCCCCGTTCGTGGGCGGGCGCTGGATCTCGGGAGCGGTGCAGGGGTCCCGGCCATTCCGATCCAAATCGTGCGCCCCGAGTTGCACTTCACGCTGCTGGAACGGCTTCGGAAAAAGGTCAGTTTCCTGAAAGTCTGCATCGCCCAACTGGAACTCAAGAACGCCGGCGTGGTCCAATCCCGCTGGCAGGACTACGCTGCTGCAGCGGCGCATGAGCGCTTCGATCTGATCACGGCGCGCGCCCTCAAGCCGTCGCCGGAACTCCTCACCCGGGTGAGCGCGACCCGACTCGGTGCCGGTGGCCGGTTCGCGCTGTGGGCCGGCCCCACCGGCTCGGAAGCGGACTTTCGCAAGCTTCCCGGACCCGCCTCGAGTCTCAAGCTGCGCTCCATTCACGACTATCGATTGCCCTACCAGGCCGGCATCCGCCGGTTGGTGGTTTGGGAAAAGCTTGGGGCTGCTGGTTGCTATACCGGTTAAGGGTAACAAGTTTCGTTTCGTGTGCGCTTCTTCCCGGGAGCGCGGGCATCTTGCCCGCTTTTGGTAATGAAACATCTGATCCTAAACCAGTATAATTTCGAAGTCGACCGCCACCGGCGGCATGGGGCGCGCGCCGGCGCGGACTCCCGGTCCAGACCGAGCCGCCAGGCAGCCCATTGAATCGGCCGGCAACCAGGTCCCCAGGCGTCAATCGCCCCCAGCGCTTGGCTCGTTTTCGGCCACCAGTCGCTGGTTCCGGGTCCGGGCCTGCAAGTCCTGGAGCCGTTCGCTCACCGTGACCGGATAATGCGGTTTTGCCCGAATCGCCCGCAGCGACTCGGGCAGTTTGGCCCGTTCCAACCGGCAGCGTTCGCGGATCACGGCCAAGGACTCCCGCGGTTGCATGCGGACCCCGTCTTGCATGACGGTGTGCAGCAGAGCGTCTGCGCTGAAGTCCGCTTCCCCGGCCAGGCCCAGCGTATCACCGCGCATCCGCCCGGAGTCATCGTAGTGGCGCCAGATCTGCTTTGGCCCGACCCAGGAAACCTTACCCGGGCTCAGCTTCAAGATCGGTCGCCCGGCGTATTCCACCATCTTGTAGGCCATATCCAGATAAGGAGCATCGGCTGAAACCCCCATCCGGGTCCCCACCCCGGCGACATCGATTTCCGCCCCATCGTGAAGCAGTTGGTCGAGACGAAATTCATCCAGATTGCCACTCACCATCACCGCCACTTCACCGCAATCGTTTTGCCGCAACAGTTGCCGAACCTTCTTGCTGAGTTCCACCAGATCGCCGCTATCGAGGCGAACCCCGCGCAGGCGCCTGCCCGCGGCCGCCAGTTCCCGGGCCACCACAATGGCCTTTGCGGTGCCGCACAGGGTGTCGTAGGTATCCACCAGCAGCACGGTTTGGTCGGGATAGAGCCGGGCGTAGGCGCGAAAGGCTTCCAGTTCGCTCGGGAAACTGGTGACATAGGAATGGGCCATGGTGCCATAAACGGGTAGGCCGAAAACTTGCCCGGCGAGAACATTGCTGCTGCCCTGAAAACCAGCCAGGTAGCTGGAGCGGGCACAGGCCAGACCGGCATCGAAACCGTGGGTGCGGCGCAGCGCGAAGTCCACCAGGGTCCGCCCGCGAGCGGCTTCGACGCAGCGCGCGGCCTTGGTGGCAATGAGGGTTTCCAGATGCAGCGTGTTCACCGCCAGGGTTTCCAGCAACTGGCCCTGAATGATGGGGGCCCGGATTTCCAGCAGCGGTTCGCCGCTGAACCCGATTCGGCCCTCGGGCACGGCCCGGATCGATCCGGTGAATTTAAATACTTTCAAATAGTTGAGAAATTCATCAGGAAACAGGCCAAGACCTGCCAGGTAGGCGATGGCTTGATCCGGGAAGCGGAATCGTTCCACCAGATCCAGCAGCGAATCCAGACCGGCCGCCACGAAGTAAGCGCGATTCGGAGGATAATCGCGAATGAAGAGGCTGAACACCGCTTCTTCAAACATCCGCTCGCGCCAGTAACCGGCGGCCATGGTGAATTCGTAGAGATCGGTCAGGAGTTCAGGGGTGATCGGCATTTGCTTCAACTTTTTCTCCCGCGCGGGGCTTCAGGCCGGAGCCTCCGGGGACGGCTCCCGATCGCCCCAGCGGATCCTTTTGGCGCCATAGACCCGTTCCATCCGGATCAGTGCAAACTCATGAAATTGCTGATCGAAATCAGCCACCGCATCGTCCACCACCAGGGGCGAGTAAGCGCGATTGCGCAGGTCCCCCACGGTGTCCATCACGCAAATGGAGGTGCATACCCCGGTGACCCAGACTCGCTCAGGGCCCACCCGCCGCAGTTCGGCTTCCAGGTCGGTCGCGTAAAAGCTGCTGAAGCGAGTTTTTGGAATGATTTTAGCATCTTTCGGTGGCGTCAATGGAGCGATGATGCGGCTGCCCCAACTGCCTGTAACGGCGTGCTCCGGAAACAGAGCGAATTCAGCGTCATCGGGGCGGTGGGCATCGGTGAGATAGAAGATCGGCTGGCCCTGGCGTTGGAAATGATCCAACAGGGATCGGATCACGGGAATAATGGCTCGCGCCCGGGGTCCACAAAACAGGGCTCCAGCGGGATCGAGGAAATCATTGAGGACATCGATCACCAGCAAAACTTCGGTCATGGCGTTTCTCCGTGAAAATCTGCCTTCCGGCCTACTGGCGCGGGATCCAGACCGGCAGACCCTGATCCTTGACCGCCACGATGCACCCTGGTGGAAAATCGGGCCGGGAGAGAAAACAGGCGGCGCCGACCGCGGCGGTCGTGAGCGGCCGGTTCCGGTTCCGCCCCCAGAAAAACAGCATTTCAGTAGAGTTTAGCAAAAACCGATTTCATTTGGAACCAACTCTGACTATAATTGACGTTGCTCGTCTTGCGGGAGCTCGAAAATGCGGCTGGAACGGATTGAGGTCACCACTCGGGACGATTACCGGGGCAGTCAGGAACCGGTATCCTTTTGCTGGCGCGGCCGCAATTATCGGGTGACGGAGGTGGTCGACCGCTGGATCGAGGGGCGGATCGATGCCACCCGTATGCCACTTCGCTATTTCCGGGTCGCCAGCGACCGCGGCCGCCAGTTCCTGATCCGTCATCACGAATGCCATGGCGTCTGGGCCCTGTGCCTGGTTGACGGGCCGGAGCAGTGACGACCCGGGGAAGCCCCCCGTGTTCCACGTGAAACAAGTTCCAAGCCATGGATGGGTAGCCTGATCATGCGCCGCATTGTTGCCATCGCCAATCAAAAGGGCGGGGTCGGCAAGACCACCACCAGCATCAACCTGGCCGCCGCCCTGGCCCACATCCGTCAGCGGGTGCTGCTGCTCGATTGCGACCCCCAGGCCAATGCCTCCAGCGGCCTTGGAGTGAGGCCGCCCGCGTCCGCTCCGAGCATGTATCAGGTTCTGTTGAACGGCGCCGAAGCTCCCCCCATCGTCCAGCCTTTCCCCCAGCTTCCCCTTCACCTGCTCCCCGCCAACTCGCAACTGGCCGCGGCCGAATGGGAACTGCCCGGCCGCGGCAACCCCGAAGGTCTGCTCGCGGCCCGACTGGCGGCCCTTGCCGCCGCCTACGATTATCTCATCATCGACTGTCCGCCGTCGCTCGGTCTCCTCACCGTCAACGCCCTGGTGGCGGCGACCGAGGTGGTGATCCCGATCCAATGTGAATATTTCGCCATGGAGGGCTTGAGTCTGCTGCTGGAAACCGTGCGCCGAATCAAACTGCGCTGGAACCCCAACCTACAAATCGGTGGGATTCTCCTCACCATGTTCGATCGCCGCAATAATCTCGCCCATCAGGTGGCCAACGACATTCGCCGGCACTTCCCCGGCCAGGTCTTCCACACCCTGATCCCGCGCAACGTCCGCCTCGGCGAAAGCCCCAGCCACGGCCTGCCGATTCATCTTTACGACCCCGGCTGCCCCGGCGCCGAAGCCTATCTGGCGCTAGCCGGCGAATTCCATCATCGGGAGGATTCGGATGGCTGAACCGAAAAAAGGCCTCGGCCGCGGCCTCGATCAGCTGCTCCCCGCCGCCGCCTGGCTCAAGGAAAGCGATATCCAGTTGTTTTATTGCCCGGTTGATCGCCTTAGCCCCAATCCCCACCAACCGCGCCGGCAGGTGGAAGATCAAGCGTTTGCCGAACTGATCGAATCGATCCGCGAACAGGGGGTATTGCAGCCGATCCTGGTGACCCGCACCGAGCAATCGGAACACTACCGCATCATCGCCGGGGAACGCCGCTGGCGCGCCGCCATGGCCGCCGGTCTCAGCGAAGTGCCGGTGTTGGTCCGGGAAGCTTCCAGTGCCCAGGCCCTGGAACTGGCCCTGATTGAAAACATCCAGCGCAGCGATCTCAACTGTATCGAGGAAGCTCGCGCCTACCAGCAGTTGCAGGAAGCATTCGGTCTGAGCCAGGAACAGATCGCCACCCGCGTCGGCAAGAATCGAAGCACCGTTGCCAACCTGCTGCGGCTGCTCCAACTCCCGCCATCCATCCAGGACGACCTCGTGACCGGACGCCTCACCATGGGCCATGCCCGGGCCCTTCTGGCCGCCCCTGACGATCAGACCCGGGAACGGTTCCGTGACCTGATTTTGGCCCGCCGCCTGTCGGTTCGACAAACCGAACAACTGGTGCAGAACGATCCGCCGCCGGCCCCGTCGAGGGCCGCGCCCCCGCCCCATTGGCCACGCTGGCAGCGGGCCTTGTCCACCCACCTCGGCGCCCGCGTCCGCTTGCGCCGGGTCGGTTCCGCCGAAACGCTTGCCATCACGGTAGCCGATGAGAATCAGCTCAAGGACCTCATCCGCCGCCTGGGCATTGACCCCGATCAGATCCAATGAGGAACGATTCATGATTCGGATTGCCGTGCTCGATGGCCAGGGCGGCGGGATCGGTGCCGCCATCGTGAAGAAGCTCAAGGAAGTCTTCGGGGAACGCTGCGAAGTCTGGGCGCTCGGCACCAATGCCATCGCCACGGCGCAGATGATGAAGGCGCGCGCCAATCGCGGCGCCACGGGAGAACCCGCGGTGGCCTACTGCGCCGGGCGGGTGGATTTCATTCTGGGGCCGATCTCCATTCTGCTTCCTTTCGCCATGATGGGGGAGGTGACCCCCGCCATGGTCGAAGCCATCGGCCGCTCGCCCGCCCGGAAAATCCTTCTGCCGCTGACCCAGGAACCCCTGCAGATCGTTGGCAGTTCCCGGGAACCCTTGCCGCACCTGGTGGATTCCCTGGTTCAGGAGTATCTCGCACCGCAACTGGAAAGCCATCCCGAAGCATGACCAGCACAGATCCGCCGTCCCTGCCTCACTTGGTGATCGGCGGTTGCCGAAGCGGTAAAAGCAGCCACGCCGAACAACTCATCCTGAGGCTGCCGCCGCCTTACCTCTACCTTGCCACCGCCCGGGTCCTGGATCGGGAAATGGCAGATCGGGTTGAGATCCATCGCCGCCGCCGCGGGCCCGAGTGGGAAACCATCGAAGCCCCCCTCGACCCTGTTCCGCTGCTGCGGCAACTGAACGCCAACGGGCGCCCCCTGCTGTTCGATTGCATCACCATGTGGCTCACCAACCTGCTGCTCGAAACCGGCCCTGCTTCCATTCTCGAAAAAGTCGATGAACTGTGCCGCCTGCTCCGCGGCACTCATCTTCCGGTCGTTGTGGTGACCAATGAAGTGGGCCTCGGGATTGTTCCGGAAAACGATCTCGCTCGCGCCTTTCGCGATCTGGCCGGGGCCGCCAACCAGCGCATCGCCGCCGCCTGCCGTGCGGTCACCTGGATGGTGGCGGGCCTTCCGGTTCCGATCAAACCAGGCGCCGCACCGGTGCAAGCGCCCGTCCCAGCGCACGAGATCACCCGCCATGCCGGCTAAGCTCTACCTCCAGTTCAATCTGGCGCTGTCCTTTCTCACCGTCTTCAAACTGCCGGAATGGCGATCGGCGCCCTTCGACCCGCGCAACCTGGCCGCCTCCTTCGTGTTTTTCCCCCTGGTGGGAGTTCTTCTGGGCAGCATCGCCGTCGCTCTGGTGGTTTTCGGCAGCGCTCACCTGGGCCCGCTGCCCCTCGCCGCCTGGCTGGTCGCCTGCTGGTCCGCCCTCACCCGCGGCCTTCATCTGGACGGCCTCGCCGACTGCGCCGATGGTTTCGGCGGCGCCTATGAACCAGTCAAACGTTTGCTGATCATGAAGGACAGCCGGGTGGGGGCGTTCGGAGTGATCGCGCTGGGCCTCGATCTCCTGCTCAAAACCAGCCTGATCGCGGCTTTGATCGAGCAGCACCAGCCGGGAGCCATGTTCATCGCCCCCTGCCTCAGCCGACTCGCCATGGTGCTGTGCGCGGTCAACAGCCATTATGCCCGGGCCGAAGGCGGCCTTGGACAGCCGTTTCTCGACCACCTGAGCCGCCGCGATTGGCTCGGGGCAAGCGTTCTGGGACTGGTCCCGGTAATTCTCGCCAGCGGACTTCAGGCCATCCCCCAGATCCTGGTGCTGGTCCTGGTGGTCGTCCTGGTGAGATGGCTCTCGCTGCGCGCGCTCGGCGGGATCACCGGCGACGTGCTGGGGGCGACCAATGAACTGGCGGAAATCGCCAGCCTCACCTGTGCTCTCTGGCTGAACTAGAGGAGAGGATCGAGCGACGGTCGGCTCAGCCCCTACGCCACATCGGAATTCATGCCGAACAACAGTAACCTGACCGTCCCGGGAACAGGAAAGGTGGCTTATGGATCAGCCCGGCACCGTTCGACCCGCCTTGCTTGGTTTGCTTAAATCCGCTCACGGCCAATACCTTTGCGGACCGGCTCTGGCACGGCAACTCGGTCTTTCCCGCACCGCCGTGTGGAAGCAGATTCAAAAACTCACCGCCGCGGGCTATCGTATCGAAGCCCATCCCAGGAAAGGCTACCGCCTGCTGGGCGGCCCCGACCGAATCCTTCCGAGTGAACTCAGTGAGATCCTCACCACTGAATGGCTCGGCCGCCCCTATCATCACCTGCTCAGCACCGAATCCACCAACAGCGACGCCATTCGCCTGGCCCAGCAGGGCGCCGCTCACGGCACCCTGGTTCTGGCCGAACAACAAACCGCCGGCCGCGGCCGTCTGGACCGCAGGTGGGAAGCCCCGGCCGGCCGCGCTCTGACCTTTTCCCTGGTGCTGCGCCCAGCGCTCCCCCCGAGTTCCGCGCCCCAGATCACCCTGGTTGCGGCCCTGGCGCTGGTTCATTGTATTCGGGATCACTACCGGATTCCGGCGCGAATCAAATGGCCCAACGACATCCTGATCGCGACCCGCAAGGCCGCTGGAATTCTTACTGAAATGCAAGCGGAAAACGACCGCATCCGCTTCCTGGTGCTCGGCATCGGCATCAACTGCAACCAGAGTCGGGATGATTTACAGGGTTCGTTCCGCTACCCTGCCACCTCGATCGCCATCGAATCCGGGGCCGCCATCGATCGGTGTGCGTTTTTGGCCGCTTTGCTGGCCACCCTGGAAACTCATTTCGAGCGCCTGGAGCAATTCGGATTTGCCGGTCTTCTGGATCAATTGCAGGAGGTTTCGGAAGTTCTCGGAGCACAGGTGGTGGTTCAAATTGGGGAAAAAACCATCACCGGTAAAGTGGAGGGAATGACAGCGGAAGGGGCTCTCAAAATCCTGACCGTCAGCGGCAGCCATGAAATCATCTG
This sequence comes from Syntrophobacteraceae bacterium CG2_30_61_12, assembly GCA_001873705.1. GTDB lineage: Bacteria > Desulfobacterota > Syntrophobacteria > Syntrophobacterales > DSM-9756 > CG2-30-61-12. Next base: position 1,897 of record MNZR01000329.1, on the reverse strand, counting down.
GGCCGGCGACATCACCCGGCTGACTCACCCCAGCCGGTGACCGCTTTTGCGACCACTGTCCGCCTCGGAGTCGAAGCCGGGAACACGGGCCGCTCTAACCCTCGCGGGCACGCTCCACCGATTCCTGCCGGCGCTTGCATTCAATGCAAAGCGTGGTCACCGGTCGGGCATTCAACCGCTCAATGGAAATATCGTCGCCACATTCCTCGCAAATACCGAAGGAACCGTCTTCAATACGGGCGATAGCTTCACGGATCTTGCTGATCAACTTCCGTTCCCGGTCGCGAATCCGCAGGGTAAAGTTCCGATCCGACTCGAGGGTGGCACGGTCGGTTGGGTCCGGAAAGCTTTCCTTCATTCCGGTCATTCCCGTGACCGTCCGCTCTGCTTCCGCCAGCAATTCTTCCAGCCGCTTGGCGAGATTCTCTTTGAAATAGTTCAGCGTTTTTTGGTCCATGGCTCAACCCTCGCGAGATCAGATAACAAGGTTTTTTGGCTAGCACAATCAGCCACTGAAGTAAAGGGAAAAGCCAGCGCCGGCTGCAATCCAAAGTGGTTGGGCTGGTAGTGGCGCCGTCAGGCGTTGACACCGCGTCCGAAAGCTCGGTCCACGGCGGATCGGTAGGCATTGAACGCCCTTCCGGGCGCACTACGCGAGCCTGCGGCTGAAGACATCAACTCCAGCACGAATGCATCACCATCCATGAAACGGCAACGTTTTCTTTCAACGGTTTGCATTGCACCCGCTTGCGCTCCGTCATCGCATCATGGTGAGCCAACGCCCAGTATCCGAGCATGCCCTGGTTCAGGAGCGTTGGAAAGTACCGCTGCGGCCGCCGCTCTTGTAGGTGAGCTTGACGTCCCTAATCACCATCGCCCGATCCACGGCCTTGCACATGTCATAAATGGTCAAGGCGGCATGGGCCGCCGCCACCAGGGCCTCCATCTCCACCCCGGTGCGTTCCCTGGTCTTGGCGGCTGAGCTGATCTTGATTTCGCTCCGTTCCTGATCGACGGCAAAATCCACCGTTACCCCGGTGAGCGCGATCGGATGGCACAGCGGGATCAGTTCCCAGGTCCGTTTCGCCGCCATGATCCCAGCCAGTCGCGCCGCCTCCAAAACATTGCCCTTGGCCATCTTGTGATCGAGGATCTGACGCAGCGTCGCTGCCTGCATCAACACGGTCGCTTCGGCCCGAGCCTCGCGCGCCGTAATCTCCTTGTCGCTCACATCCACCATGCGCAGCCGACCTTCGCCATCGATGTGACTCCACTTTGCTTCCTCACCCATATTACACCTCTGCCTTTCCCTGTGCCGCGGCGTCCCGGTCCACCACCAGCAGGTGAATCACCAGATCAGCGGCGGCCCCGGTCGGGGTCAGCTGATCCCCCGCCCCGGCCAGGCGCAGCCGGTCACCGGTAGCGGCGCCGGGCGGAATCCGGACCTGGAGGCGCACGCGTTGGACTTCGACCGCATCTCCCCCGCATTGTCCACAGGTTCGGTTACCGGCGCTACCGGTTGCAGCGCACCGGGAGCAGGGAACCAGCCGATCATAGGCAATGGTTTCCGCACCCCCCCGGACGGCGCGTTCCCCGTCAATCTGCAGATCGAAGCGCAAATCGTTGCCGGAGTCCTGCTGCCAATGCTCGGCCCCGGTGATTCCGAACGCCTCCCGCAACAATTCATCGACTCTGACTGCCGCCGCGGCGTCTTCGGGGCCTTCGCGGCAATGGACAGGTTCCGCACCGGATGATCCTTCGAACTCCCGCGCCGCGTCGTAGCGCCTTCTACGTCCCGGGTTCACCAGCAACTCGTAGGCGCGACGAATCACTTTGAAGTGCTCGGCCGCGTCGGTATCGTTGCCGTTCTGGTCGGGATGCCAGATCAACGCCAGGC
>MNZR01000124.1 GCA_001873705.1 Syntrophobacteraceae bacterium CG2_30_61_12 | reverse complement strand
AGGTTGCGACCAACGGGAGCTACCTGACGATCTTGGCTTGGCCTCCTTGGCCTCTCCACTCAAAAAGGTGGTTCTCAAAGATCCACACCCATTACCAAATGCGGACAAGATGCCCGCGATCCCGAGAAAGCGCCCATAAACCGGTAGTTCAGGGGGTGCCGAGCACTCCCTGACGATCCGTTGACGACGCTTGGTTTGCCGGCGCTACCAGTTTGTCGGGTAGCTCCCGCTGGTCGCAACCCGACCTACGTATGACTTGGCCTCTCCACTCAAAAAGGTGGTTCTCAAAGATCCACACCCATTACCAAATGCCCCCCCTGCCCTGCCCACCGAGGTTCGAAGACCGCCGGGGCTTCAGCCGCCGATCAATAGCCGACCGCGGATGGCCGCGATCAGGTCGGGTTGAATGATCGAAAGCATGCGCCCGTCAATTTCCCGGATCGGCATGATGCCGATCAGCGAATTCAGGATCCATGCGCCGTCCAGACGGTCGAGATCGGACACGGCGATCGGTATCGAGCGCACCGAGCAGCCCTGGTCTTGAAGGAGTTCAACCGCCCGCCCCAGGGTGATGCCGGGGAGCTGCAACGGCTGCAGCGGGTGCAGCCAGGTCCCAGCGCGGTAAAACAACAGCGATCCGGCGGCCGTTTCGCACAACCGACCGTCGGCGGCCACCAGAATGGCTTCATCCTTGCCACGCTCCAGGGCTTCCTGACGGGCGGCGAGAAAAATCAGATAATTTAGACTCTTGTGGGCGGCCAGGGGGGACGTGAAACCAGGCGCGCCGAGGTGAACACTCCAGCCGCGAAGGTAGTCTTCCGGACTCGGGGATCGATACGGGGCTGCGGTCACCAGCACGGTCGGCCGCTCCACTTCGGGAAGCCCGAGCGCGACCGCGCAGCCGCGGGTCACCAGGACCTTGAGGCGCGCAATCGATGCCTCCAGGTGGTTACGCCGCAGCAGTTCGGCGACGATCTCCGCCCACGGCAGCGCTTCCAGAAATGCCGCCGGCAGTCGCAGGTGGCGGGCGGATCCGGTGAGGCGCCGCAAGTGGCGGTCCAGGTAGCAGACCCGACCGCGGTCGGCCCGGAGCGTTTCGAACAGGCCGTCGCCGTACTGAAACCCCCGGTCGAGCGGGGACACGGCGGCTTCGGCCAGCGGCAGCAAGGCGCCGTTCAGCCACGCCACGGGGCTCTCGACCGCCCCCTTTGTTTCGGGTGCTTCCATTGCCATCACGCTTCCGGCTCCGTCAGGCGCTGAATGGTTTCGAACAGGGTGCGGCCCTTGTGCAGGGTTTCTTCGTATTCATCCTGGGGATCGGAATCGTAGACGATCCCGCCGCCCACCGCAAAATGGCAACGACCGTCGTGGATGATGCCGGTGCGGATGGCGATGTTGAGGTCCATGTTTTGATGCCAGCCCAGGTAGCCGATGGACCCGGTGTAGACATGGCGCACCTGGGGTTCCAGTTGGTCGATGATTTCCATCGCCCGGATCTTCGGGCAGCCGGTGATGGACCCACCCGGGAATGTGGCCCGCAGCAGTTCGGCGTAGCCGTGGCGGGGATCGAGCCGGCCTTCGATCACGGACACCAGGTGATGGACGTTCTGGTACGGTTCCAGACGCTTGTGTTCCAGCACCCGAATGGTCTTGGCCCGGCACACCCGGCCCAGATCGTTGCGCAGCAGATCGACAATCATCGACAGCTCGGCGTCGTCCTTGGCGCTGACGGTCAGTTCCTGGCTGAGCCGCCGGTCTTCTTCCGGAGTGGCCCCGCGCGGGCGAGTGCCCTTGATCGGGCGGGTTTCGATTCGATCACCGCTGCGGAACAAGAACCGTTCCATCGAAGTGCACACGATCTGGTGATCGCCGGCATTGACAAAGGCGTAAAACGGCGCCGGATTGCGGCGAAACAGCGCGGTGAAGAGCGCAAACGGGTCGCTCGCGTAGGGCAAGGAAAAGCGCTGCGAGAGGTTCACCTGATAGACATCGCCGGCGCGGATGTAGTCGCGAACCTGGGTCACCGCTTGCAGGTACTGCTGGTGGGTGAAATTGCTGGTGAGCCGACCCGCCCGCCTGCCGCCTGCCGGTGCCGGAGCGGCGGTGGCCTTGCCCTGGTCGGCGCTCGGTCCAGCTTGACTGAGTGGGCTTTTCAGCCGCAACCGCCGCAGCCGGCGTTCCAACCGATCGTGAATCCAAAGTTCCTCGGGCACCATCAGGAACAGATCGGGTAGACCCAGATCGTCGTTTGCGGTCTGCGGCAGCCGTTCGATCCGGTTCTTCAATTCGTAGGCGAAATAACCCACCAGCCCGCCGCAAAAGGGCGGCGCCACCAGGCCGTGATCGGGTCGAAAGCGTTCCAGCAGTTGATCAATCAGGGCCAGCGGGTCAGCCGGCAGCAGCGTCACGGCGCCGGCGGTTCGCAGGCACGCCAGATGCCGCCGGCTGGTCAGCACGCAGCAGGGGTTTCGGGCCAGAATCGAATAGCGGCTGCAATCGTGGTCGCCGCCGCTCACCAGCACCACCGTATCCGGCTCGACGGCGTAGCGGGTGGCAAGCGTGATGAAGTCATCGAGGTCGATGATTCCGGCGACGGTCTCGTCCTCTTCGATGGTGATCGGTATGGCGGCCGGCAAGGGCAGTTGCATGGAAGCTCCAGATGACTGGATAGATTGGTTTTGGATCGGATGTTTCATTAGCAAAAGCGGGCAAGATGCCCGCGCTCCCGGGAAATGGCACGCACTGGGTAGAGAAACCGGCCGCCGGTGAGCCGGTTGGGCGGACCCCGGCACCGCGGCCACAAGAGCTCTGGCGTGGCCTCGGTTCAGGACCGGGCCGCCTCGATTGGGGCCGGCCACAACGGTTGCGGCAGCGGCCGACACCGTGAAGGAACGGTCCCCGCCCATCGCGGAAAGCGGTTCGGGCCGCTGCGCGCCACCCCGCGATCAGCCCGGAAGCCGGGCTGGAGCGCCAGAAAATTTTCCACCAGTTCGAGTCCCCCCTCGCCGAGGAACGATTCCGGGTGAAACTGCACCCCATGGATCGGATACCGGCAATGCTTGAGCGCCATCACCACGCCGTCGTCGGAGCGGGCCAGCACCTCCAGATCCGGGGATTTCACCCGGACTTGCAGGGAA
>MNZR01000165.1 GCA_001873705.1 Syntrophobacteraceae bacterium CG2_30_61_12 | reverse complement strand
GACAGGACAGAATATGCACCGGAACTTCGGTCAGATTGATGGCCACCACAGCGCGTTCGAACATCCGCGAGCTCCTGTTCTTAGGTCTATACTGGTTTAGGATCGGATGTTTCATTACCAAAAGCGGGCAAGATGCCCGCGCTCCCGGGAAAGAGCGCACACGAAACGAAACCTTTTACCCTTAACCGGTATAGCATAAAATCCGACATTCTGATTGTCGCCACGGCCGACCGTTCAGGCAACAAACAAGAGAGACAGACCGTCCGCCACCAAGAAGCCGCGGGTGGTGGGGCGCAAGCGGCCGGCGGCCAGGGTTGCCAGACCGGCTTCGAGCAGTTCGGCGATGGCCGCCTGAGTTCGAGGGGCACCCGGGTCCAGTTGTTCCAGGGCCACGCCTTCGCGGGTGCGGAAGCCGAGGGCCAGGTCTTCCAGTCGGATCTGCTCGGAGCTCAGTTGTTCCCTACCGGCGGCGGCGCTACCGGTGACTTCCACCGCCCGGCAGTAGGCTTCGACCGAAGCCGGATTCCACCAGCGGACCCCGTCCCGGTGGGAGTGGGCGGCCGGACCCAGACCGAGGTAGGGCGCTCGGCTCCAGTACTTGAGGTTGTGCCGGCAGCGGTAGGTCGAATCGCGGGCGAAGTTCGACACCTCGTAGTGGAGAAAGCCCCGTTCGCCGAGAAATTCAGCGGTGAAGAGGAACAGATCCGCCTGTTCTTCCGGCGTTGCCAGTCGCGGCTGCCCGGTGGCCGCGGCGCGGCCGAACGGGGTCCGGTCGGCGAGCGTCAACTGGTAGCAGGACAGGTGCTGGGGCTGATAGCGCAGCACCGCTTCCAGGGTGCTCCGCCAGCGGGCGATGGAATGGCCGGCGAAGCCGTAGATGAGATCGATGCCGAGGTTATTCGGTCCTCGTTCACGGACCCAATCGAGCGCCCGCAGGGTATCGGAACGGCGGTGGCGGCGGCCGAGAAAGGCCAGTTCGGTATCGTCAAGCGACTGGATCCCGAGGCTGATCCGGTTGAACCCGAGTGAACGGTAGCACTCGATCCGCTCCGGGCTGAGATCGTTCGGGTTGCATTCGATGGTCCGTTCGCTTTCCGAAGCGAAGGGCCGGAGAGCATCGAGCCCCGCCAGCAGTTCGGCGAGCAGATCATCGGGTAGAACCGACGGGGTGCCGCCGCCCAAATAAAGGCTATCGAAGGCGCTGAAATCCGCCCGATAGCCCTGCCCTTCCCGGATCAAGGCCCGCGCCCAGCGCCGCTCGGCCCCCGGATCGGTAATCGAATAGAAATCGCAATAGGGGCATTTGCCCTTGCAGAAGGGCACATGGACGTAAAGGCCCGCAGCCGAATCACTTTTCATCTTTGGTTTTGAGCACCGCAACGAACGCCTGCTGGGGAATCATCACGGCCCCCACCATTTTCATCCGCTTCTTGCCTTCCTTTTGCTTTTCCAGCAGCTTGCGCTTCCTGGTGATGTCGCCGCCGTAGCACTTGGCGGTCACATCCTTGCGGAAGGCGGAAATGGTGGAGCGGGCGATGATTTTCCCGCCGCTCGCCCCTTGGATCGCGATCTTGAACTGATGCCGCGGGATTTCTTCCTTCAGCCGATCGCAGACCTGAACCGCCCACTGCCGCGCCCGGTCGCGATGAACGATGAGCGAGAGCGCATCCACCCGTTCCCCATTGACCAGGATATCCAGCTTCACCAGTTCGCTTTGCCGATAATCGATCATTTCGTAGTCGAAAGACCCGTAGCCCTGAGTGATGGTTTTCAGGCGATCGTAAAAATCGAAGATCACTTCGGCCAACGGCATGTCGAACACCAGTTCGATCCGCCCGGGGGTGGGATAATGGGTCCGCGGATTGGTGCCACGCCGTTCCAGGCAAAGGTTCATGACCACCCCCATGTACCGTTCCGGGATCAGGATACCGGCGCGGATGTAAGGTTCCTCGGCCGATTCGATTTCGGTCGGGTCCGGGGCGTAGAGCGGGTTTTCCACGATGACCGAGGTGCCGTCCTTGAGCTTGAAGTGATACTGCACGCTGGGCACCGTCATGATGATGGCCTGCTGGTATTCCCGTTCCAGCCGCTGCTGCACGATTTCCAGATGGAGCAGACCGAGAAATCCGCAGCGGAAGCCCTGACCCAGGGCGGCCGACGAGTCCTTTTGATAGATCAGGGCGGCGTCGTTCAGTTTATACTTTTCCAGCGCGTCCAGCAGGGCCGAATACTCGTCGGACGAGATCGGGTAGATGGACGAAAACACCACCGGCTTCACATCCCGGAAGCCGGGCTGCGGTTTCGCCGCCGGACGCTGGTCGTGGGTGATGGTGTCGCCCACCCGGGTGTCGGCCACCGTCTTCAGTCCGCAAATGATGTAGCCCACGCTGCCCGTTCCCAATTCCTTACGCGGTTCGCGCACGATCTGAAACAGGCCGACTTCCTCCACCTTGTGAGTGTGGCCGTTGGACATGAAGCGCAGGATATCGCCCGGCTTCACCGTGCCGTCGAACACCCGACAACTGATGATGGCGCCCCGGAACGGGTCGTACCGAGCATCGAACAGGAGCGCGCTGAGGGGCTCCGTGCAGCTGCCCCGGGGCGGCGGGATGCGGGCGATCACCGCGTCGAACACCGCGTCGATCCCGATGCCTTCCTTGGCCGAGCAAAGCAGCGCCTCATCCGGGTCAAGCCCCAGTTCGCGGTCGATCTGTTCGCGGGTGCGGTCGATATCGGCCGACGGCAGATCGATCTTGTTGATCACCGGAATGATGGCCAGATCGTGTTCCATGGCGAGGTACATGTTGGCCAGGGTCTGGGCTTCCACCCCTTGGGAAGCGTCGATCAAGAGCAGCACGCCTTCGCAGGAAGCGAGCGCCCGCGAAACCTCATAGGAAAAATCCACGTGCCCGGGGGTGTCGATCAGGTTCAGTTCGTAGTGAGTGCCGTCCGCCGCAATGTAAGGGAGGGTCACGGTCTGGCTCTTGATGGTGATGCCGCGTTCGCGTTCCAGATCCATACTGTCCAGGATCTGATCGCGAAACTGACGGGCGTCCACCAGGCCGGTGTGCTGAATGAGGCGATCGGCGAGGGTCGATTTGCCGTGGTCGATGTGAGCGATGATGCTGAAATTGCGAATGTTCGACATAAGAACTGCCAATGGTCCTTGGGTTCGGGGTTGATCTTGGATTGGATCCAGGTCCGGCCCAGGTCGGATCCCAGTGGATCCAGCCGGGGCAAGGGTCAAGTCCGGGTGGACCGTCGTGCGCGGCCAGGCCTTCCCGGATGGCGGGACCCACCAACCGGTTGGCCAGGGTCAGGTGCTTGATTCGACTGGTCGAAAAGAGCTGCGCCATGTATCCTCCTTTCGATGGAGCCAAAGTCGCTCGAGACAACAGCATAGAATCGGGCGGAAGGCAAGGGTTTGTACAGGGCCCGCAGGCGCGGTTGAAAAGGTCGGGTAGCTCCCGTTGGTCGCCACCCGACCTACCGCCAACTTTTACCCGCCGAGGCTGAAATCCTTCATTATTTGTGGGCTCTTTCCTGGGAGCGCGGGCATCTTGCCCGCATTTGGTAACGAAAGGTCCGATCCTAGACCGGTATAGCCGCCGGTGTGGATCAGGGTGTGCGCGGCACTCCCTCACACGCCAGACGCGGCGGAACAAGAAACGCTGCAATTCCCTCACGCTTTGGAGCCGAAACATGCAAGTCACCATGACCCCGATCGGGTACATCCACACCGACTGCGCCGAAATCCCACGGCATTGGACCATATCCCGGGTCGAAGGGGAACTGGTCATCGAACCTGCCTATCAGCAAGGCCTCCGCGACATTCAACCCGGAGACCGGCTGATGGTGCTGTTCTGGTTTCACCGGAGCCGGCCGTTCACCTCCGATCTGCTGCTGCGGAAACCGCCGCACCTCGACCAGCGCAAAGGGGTGTTCAGCACCTGTTCGCCGCGGCGCCCCAACCCGCTCGGGCACTCCATCGTCGAAGTCCTGGCGCGCACGGACAACCGCCTTTGGGTGCGCGGCCTCGATATGGTGGACGGCACTCCGATTCTCGACCTTAAACCGGTGTTTCTGCCCGATCCCGTGTGAGTTGTTCCGATCATAAGGGACTAGCCCTTTTGCGCTGGGGCGGTCGAGGGTTGCCGACATTCGCGCCCGGCGGTTCAAACGCTTCGGGTCCCAGCAGAGACGCGGCGAAACCTCTGCCGCGGCGCTCTCCCCGTTGACGTGAGCCGGCGTAACTTATATGTTTGCATCATCTGGTTAGGACTCGGGCCGGAAATGCAATGGATTCCGGGCGCGGTAGTCCGACGGACAGCTATCCTGAGTAGCCGGTCCGACTTCCGGTTGGATCGTTCAAGGTCGGTGGACTCGATGCGGGCCGCGGGACGTCCGGGTCGGGCAAAGGTGGAGCACCGGAGTTCGACATGCACAACTCGGTTCGCTTTGAGATTACCAACCAGCTCTCGGAACTGAGCACGATCGCCCGAGTGGTGAGTGAATTCGCCGCCGCCCAGGGGCTCAGTTCAAAAGGCCTTTACATCATCAACCTGGTGCTGGACGAAATCGTGACCAACATCATTTCTTACGGCTTCAAGGACGATCGACCCCACAGCATCGGGATCGAGCTCGGCCTCGAAGGTCCCATTCTCAGCATGGAAGTGACCGACGACGGCCACCCCTTCAGCATCGCGGATGCCCCCGGGATCAACGTCGGTCTGCCGCTGGACGAGCGGCCCATCGGTGGACTCGGCTGTCATCTGGTGAGAAAAATGATGGATGAAGTGCACTACGAACGGCGGGCCGGCTGCAACCATCTGCGCCTGACCAAGAACCTCGATAACCTCGGACCAGGCTCCCGCGGTTGTTCGATCCATGGGGGATTGGATTGATGAAGATCAATGAACTCAAGAACGACAACGTGGTGATCCTGGAACTGGAAGGGCGGCTGGATTCCTCGTCCTTGAGCGACATCGAGAGCCGCCTGCCGGGGCTCATCGCCAGCGGCGAACAAAACATCCTGCTCGATTTTTCCAGGCTCGATTACATCAACAGCGCCGGTCTCAGGGTGCTGATCCTGGCGGGAAAGCAGCTAAGGAAAACCGGGGGCAGGATCGTGCTCTGTTCGATGCAGGAATATATCAAGGAAGTTTTTGACATCTCCGGATTTTCCAACTTTTTCAAGATCCTCGGATCGCAGAGTGAGGCCCTGGAAGCGTTCCGCTGAGCATTCTCGCGGAAAGCCACGTGGCTATTGGACGCGAAGGTGCGAGCGGCTTTCCAGCCGCGATGGTTTCCGGAAACGCCGTCGTCATGGCTGTAAAGCCTTGCGTACCGTACTCCTAACGATCACCAGCCATTCTTCTCCAGCGCCTAATGAGTATCCACGCGCCGATTGGCTGACTTGAGGCCGCGGTAACCGGCCAAGAGTTGAATCCGGCGCCTGGCGCGGGTGCCGAGCCGAGGGGTCCCGGGGCGGCCGACCATCTTGCCGTCATTCTGAAAAAGCTGTATGAGAGCCTGAATCGATCGAGGGGCCGGCCGGGTTCGGCCGGTGGTCGCCGGCGGAGCGCGCCCTGGGGGCTGCCTGCCGATGGGGTTGACGTTGTTTCAAGTGGAGGATTCGAGGAATGATCCATGCGGAAAATCTGACCAAGTATTACCAGGGCTTGTGTGCCGTGGATCAGATCAACTTCCAGGTGGCCAAGGGCGAGGTGCTCGGTTTTCTCGGCCCCAACGGCGCCGGCAAGACCACCACCTTGCGCATGCTGACCGGCTTCATCAAGCCCAGCTCGGGGACCATTCGGGTGCGGGACCTCGACATTCGCGAGCAGTCCCTGGAGGTGCGAAAGCTCCTGGGCTACCTGCCGGAATCGGCACCACTTTATCATGACATGCTGGTCTACGATTATCTCGATTATGTGGCCCGGGTGCGCCGGTTGGAACCCGCCTCGGTCCTTCCCCGACTGCGCCGGCTGGCGGATTTGTGCGGGCTCGGCGAAATCATGCACAAGCCGATCGGGGAACTGTCCAAGGGCTACAAACAGCGGGTCGGGCTGGCGCATGCGATGATGAGCGACCCTGAAATCCTGGTTCTGGACGAGCCCACTTCCGGACTCGATCCCAATCAGATCGCCGAAATCCGCGACATCATCCGGGAAATCGGTCGGCAGAAAACGGTGATCCTGTCCACCCACATTCTGAGCGAAGTGGAAGCCACCTGCGATCGCATGCTGATCATTCACCGCGGTCGGATCGTCGCTGACGGCGACGCCCGCACCCTGCGCCGGTCGCTGGGCGGCGAAGTGGTGATCCGCCTGGTCCTGGGTAACCTCGATCCGCAGGCCCTCGGGACCCGCTTCACCGCTCTCGATGGGGTGCTGCGCCAGGAAATCCTGGCCGGCGACGGTGACGGGACCGTGTGCGTGCAGCTCACCTGCCGCCCCGACCTGGATCTTCGCGCCGAAATCTATCGGCGGATCAAGGAAACCGATTGGGTGCTGTTGGAACTCCACCGGGAAAGCCAGTCCCTGGAGCACATTTTCCGGGAACTGACGCAGGAGAACTGAAATGGGACCGCTCACTCAGGTGTTCAAAAGGGAATTCAAAAGCTATTTCGTATCGCCCATCGCCTACATCGTTATTGCGATTTTTCTGCTGGTGGCGGGCTGGTTCTTTTTCTCTCCGTTCTTCCTTTACAACCAGGCCAGCCTGAGGAATTTCTTCACGCTGCTGCCGATGACTTTCGCCTTCGTGGTGCCGGCCGTCACCATGCGACTCCTGGCCGAGGAACGCAATCTCGGTTCGCATGAAATCCTGCTCACCCTGCCGCTCACTGATAAGTCCGTGGTGATCGGGAAATTCCTGGCCGCTCTGGCCCTGGTCGCGGTGATGCTGGTGCCCACCCTGGTCTATGCCGCCACCGTGGCCCTGCTGGGGGAACTGGACTGGGGGCCGGTGCTTGGCGGTTACCTGGGGGCCCTGTTGCTGGCTTCGGCCTTCACCGCGCTCGGCCTGATGGCATCGGCGATGACCCGCAATCAGATCATCGCTTTCATCACCGCCGCGGCCATCTGTTTTGCCCTCACCCTGCTGGATCGGATGCTCCTGTTCCTCCCCGGCGGCCTGATCAGCCTGTTGGGTTTCCTCGGGGTGGAATCGCACTTTCAAAACATCGCCCGGGGCGTGCTCGATTCGCGCGATGTCTTGTATTTCGGCAGCGTGACCTTTGTGGGCCTCTACGGTGCCGTTCTCGGCATCGCGGAACGATAGGGAGGGGAAAGCGCAATGAACGGCAGCAAGCGGTCAGGAAAATGGCTCAAGTTTCTCATCTATTTAGTGGTGCTGGTGCTGCTCAATGCGACGGCGGTGACCCTGTTCCGGCGCTTCGATTTGACCGCCGGCAAGATTTATTCGCTCTCGGACGCTAGCAAGCGGGTGGTGGCCACCCTCTCCGAACCCCTCACCATCAAGGTGTTCTTTTCCCGGAACCTGCCGGCTCCTTACAACCACACCGAACAATACCTGCGCGATCTGCTCGAGGAATACGCGGTCTATGCCGATCGCTACCTGAACTACACCTTCCACGACGTCACCCCCAAGGAAGGCGGGGAAGTGACCACCGAGGCCGGGCGCAATCAGCAGTTGGCGGCCGGCTACGGGATCGACCCGATTCAGGTACAGGTGGTCGAAAAGGACGAGGTCAAGTTCCAGAAAGCCTACATGGGCCTGGTGCTGATCCATGGCGACATGATCGAACGGCTGCCGGCCCTCACTTCCACCGACGGGCTCGAATACCGGCTCACCACCGCGATTCAGAAACTCAACAACAAGGTGAGCGCCCTGCTGCGCCTGCAGGGCAAGATCCAGGTCAACCTGTATCTTTCGTCCTCGCTCTATGCGGTGGCGCCGCACCTGCGGGTGAACGGCCTCGATGGCGTGCCCGAGCAGATGGCGGCCATCGTGAAGGGGCTCGAAGTTAGGACCCACGGCAAGATCGAATACCGCCATCTGGACCCGAGCAAGGACCCGGTGCCGGCTGCCGATGCCGAGCGCTACCAACTCCTGCGCCTCAAATGGCCGGAGCTGGACGGCGGTAAGGTCCCGGCCGGGGAAGGCGTGAGCGGCCTGGTCATGGCTTACGGTGAAAAATCGGTGACCATTCCGGTGCTGGAAGCGTTGCGGCTGCCCCTGATCGGCACCCGCTATCAACTGGCGGATCTCGGCAAGATGGAACAGGTGCTGAACGATAATCTGGAATCGCTCATCGATATCAACCAGAACCTGGGCTATCTGGCCGACCACGGTACGCCCGCCCTGTTCGGCGCCATGCCGGGGATGGCGGAGCGGGGGGACGGGCTTGGCAATTTTAACCAGTTGATCTCGGAAAATTATTCGATCCAGCAGGTGCGGCTTGGCGATGGCGCGATCCCGGACGGCATCAATTGCCTGGTGATCGCTCGCCCAACCGAGCCCTTCACTGAATATGAATTGTTTCAACTGGATCAGTTCCTGATGCGGGGAAAAAGCCTGGCCCTTTTTCTGGATCCGTTCAAGGAAACCATGCCTCCCCGGCAGGCCATGGCCATGGGCCAGGGGCCGGGGTATGAGCCGTTCGATAGCGGTCTCGAAAAACTGCTGGAGCACTACGGTCTCGGCCTCGACCGGGCCCTGGTGCTGGATGAAAACTGCTTCCGGCAGCAGGTGCCGGCCCAGTTCGGCGGCGGCGAACGGGCGATTTATTTCGCTCCCCTGATCAAGAATCAGAACATTGATCATGGGCTCGGCGTGACCGAAAACATCAAGGGTCTGGTGGTGCTCCAGGCCGCGCCGGCCCAGGTGGTCGCGGACCGGATCAAGGCCAACGGCTTGACCGCGACCCAGCTGTTTACTTCGTCGGGAAAATCCTGGCTGATGAAACCGCCGATCAATCTCAACCCCATGTTCCTGCAGCCGCCGGCGAAGACCGATGAGATGAAACCCTATCCCCTGGCCTATCTGGTGGAAGGGGAATTCCCGAGCTATTTCGCCGCCCGCCCGATCCCGGAAAAACCGCGGCCGCAGCCGGAAGAAAAATCGCCTGGCGAAGCCGGCGGTGGGAAAGCCGAGGCACCGCCGGCAGCCGCTGACGCAGCCGAGCCGCCGGCGACCGGGACCGCGGCAGCCCCCGCAGCCCCTGAAATCGAGGGTCAGGGAGCGGTCATTGCCCGGGGTAAACCGGGCAAGATCTTTTTCATGGGCGCTTCCTCGATGCTCCAGGACAATCTGCTGGATCAAGAGGGGCGCAGTCCGAACGCGATTCTGGTGGCCAATCTGATCGATTATCTGAATGGCCGGGAAGATATCGCGCGCATGCGCGGCAAGCAGCAGCTGTTCAATCCGCTGATCGAAATCGGGGCCGGGGCCAAGACCGTGATCAAGTCGGTCAACATCGTCGGCCTGCCGATCCTGGTGGTCTGCTTCGGACTGCTGGTGTGGCTCAAACGCCGCGGTCGGCGGAAGCGGATTCAGCTGATGTTTCAGAAGTGAGAAAGGACGATCATGAAGGTTAAGCGAGAAATCGTCATCCTGGTGGCCCTGATCGGCCTCCTTTCGGCCTATCTGCTCCAGCGCAACACCGATCGCAGCCGCTACCGGTTGCCGGAGCCGCCGGAAATCAAACGCACCGATATCGACCGGATCGAAATCACCGGGACCGGTGAAGCGATCACCCTGGAACGCAAGGGCGACGGCTGGATCATCGTGCCCCAGGGTTTTCCGGTGGAAGCGGAAGCCGCCGCCCGCATGCTCGATGCGCTGCAAACGGTTCGGCTGAGCGCCCTGGTGTCGGAAGCCGGGGACTACCAGCGCTACGAACTGGACCCAAAGCAAGCGATCAGGGTCAAGGCCCAGGCCGGCGGTAAGGAAGTGCGCAACCTCGAAGTGGGCAAAACCGCTTCGTCCTTTCGCCACACCTTCGTCAAACTCGACGGCGACGACCGGGTCTATCAGGCCGAAGGCAATTTTCAGGCGAGCTTCAAGAAAACCGTCGCCGATCTGCGCGATAAGCTGGTGCTCGCTTTCGACCAGGCGGATATTAACAACCTGACCGTGACCCAGCAGGGCCGCTCGCTCAGCCTGAACCGCCTGCCGGCCCCTGCCGCCGAAGCTGGTGAGGGCGGCGAGCAACCGCAATCGGCGGACCAGGATCAGGCGCCGCCCGACCAGTGGCAAAGCGCCGACGGCCGGCCGGCGGAGCGCGCCAAGGTCAATGAACTGTTGGCCAACCTGAGTCACCTGCGCTGTTCCGGCTACCTCGATGGGAAAACCAAGGATGGCTTGCAAGAGGCGATCTACCGCGTGGAGTTGAAAGGCGCTCAGGACTCTCGGAACTACCGTTTGGAGTTGTTTTCCAAAGCGGAACCGAACGCCACCGCCCAGCCCGCGATCAGTTCCGCCAGCGATCAACCCTTCCTGGTCCCCGACTGGAAAGCCAAGGACATCATGCAGCCCCTGGATGCCTTCCTGGTTCGGCAAGGCCAGGATGAAGCAGCTCCGGAACAGGCTCCGGCGGCTACAGCGGAACCGGCTCCGGCGGCGGGTTCCAAACCGGCTGAGAAGCCCGCCGCGGAAACCGCTTCGAACCCGGCATCCAGGCCCTAAGGCGAGCGTCGGCCGGAGCTGTTACCGCACCCGTCTCCACGCCGGTCTGAATCGTACCCCTTGGCAGCGAGGCCACACCATGATCACCGTGCTCGATTACGGCGCCGGCAATGTCCGGAGCGTGCTGAACGCCATCCGAACCCTTGGGGAAACGGTCAAGCTGGTGGACACTCCGGCCGATATCCTGGCGGCGGAAAAGCTCGTTTTCCCCGGAGTGGGGGCGTTCGGCAGCATGATGCACACGCTCCGGCAGAAGGGTCTGGTGGCGCCGCTGCTGGAATATCTCCGGTCAAATCGGCCGTTTTTCGGCATCTGCCTGGGTTTGCAAGCGCTGTTCGAAGGCAGCGAGGAAGCCCCGGAAATCGGCGGCCTGGGGTTTCTCGCCGGCACCGTCCGGCGGTTCCAGATCGATTTGGCGGTGCCTCACATCGGTTGGAACGGCCTCACGGTCCGGCAGCCGTCGCCGATCTTTCGGGGGCTCGACGGCGACGAGAAGTTCTATTTCGTCCATTCCTATCATGTGGTGCCCGAAGACCAACGGGTGGTGCTCACCACCACCCATTACGGCAGCGCATTCGTGAGCGCCGTCCAGGTGGGCCGGATCACGGCCACCCAGTTTCATCCGGAAAAGAGCGGTCGGAGTGGTCTCAAGCTGCTCGCCAATTTCCTCCGCGGCGAATCCAGCGCGGTGCTTCCGGAAAAATCCCCGGCCGTCACTCGCCTGGCCAAGCGTGTCATCGCCTGTCTCGATGTGCGTGCCAACGACCGGGGTGACCTGGTGGTGACCAAGGGCGACCAATACGACGTGCGGGAGCGGGGCGAGGTGCGTAATCTCGGCCGTCCGGTGGCCCTGGCGCGGCGCTACTACGAAGACGGGGCGGATGAGATCACCTTTCTCAACATCACCGGATTCCGCGATTTCCCGCTGGAAGACATGCCCATGCTGGAAGTACTCCGGCAAACGTCGGAAAACGTCTTTGTCCCGCTCACCATCGGCGGCGGCATCCGCGATTACACCGATCAGAACGGCCGCGCCTATTCGGCCCTGGAGGTGGCGGCGGAATATTTCCGGTCCGGCGCCGACAAGGTTTCCATCGGCAGCGATGCGGTGCTGATCGCCGAACGCACCCTGGCCGAGGGCCGCTCCGACGGCCGCGGTGCCATCGAAACCATTTCGCGCGTGTACGGGGCCCAGGCCGTGGTGGTATCCATCGATCCGCGCCGGGTTTACGTGGATTCGCCCGCGGCGGTGCCCCACCAGGTGATCGCCACCCGGCTACCCGGGCCCCGGGGCGAACGGTTCTGCTGGTACCAGTGCACGATCAAGGGCGGTCGCGAAGGCCGCCCGCTCGACGCCGTCACCCTGGCTCAGGTGTGCCAACGCCTGGGCGCCGGCGAAATCCTCCTCAATTGCATCGATCGCGACGGCACCAACCTCGGGTTCGATCTCGAGCTGGTGAACGCGGTGAAACAAGCCGTCACCATCCCGGTGATCGCCTCCAGTGGCGCCGGCTGCCCCCAACATTTCCTCCAGGTGTTCACTGAAACGGAGGCGGAATCGGCCCTGGCGGCCGGTATCTTCCACCGCAACGAAGTGCCCATCAGCGCGGTCAAGGCATTCCTCGACGGCCGGGTGGAAATCCGCCGCCTCGGAAGCGCCCCGCCTGCGCGGACTTAGGAGTACGACGCTTTCGGAACTGGAGACAGCGTTTGGTATACCGGTTAAGGATAAAAAGTTTCATTTCGTGTGCGCTCTTTGCCTGGAGCGCGGACATCTTGCCCGCTTTTGAAAATGAAACATCTGATCCTAAACCAGTATAGGCGGTGGTGGGCGGTTCCTACAGCACTCCCACCCGAGCCGTGGCACCGATCTTCCAGGAAGAATCGATCCCCTTGGTGGCCGCCTATGCGGTCCATCCCGAAGTCACCACCGCCGGACCCTTCTGCTTCCGTAACGGGTTCCTCGGTTTACCGAGATCGGCGAAGTGATCAAGGAAGTCCAGGCGCAGGTGGTGAAGGGCGGTGAATTCCGCCACTACGGCGTGGTGTCGGACCTGGGTCTGATCACCCCGTAGCTCGCCTAGCCCTCCCACGGGGTGAGACCCGGCGCCCCGGCGTTACCGCCCTTACCCCGACCCTTTCTCCCGCGCCTTGATGGGTATCGATCTTTACCGCTCATCCGGCGTGGGAGAGGGTCAAGATACAAGGGATGGATTGGACGGTTCGCCATGCTGATGTTATCGCCAAGGCCAACCGCCGCGGGGGAACTGGGCGCGGCGTCCTGTTGGAGTCCCTTATGACTCAACCATTGATCGAATGCGTTCCCAATTTCAGTGAAGGCCGAAGGCCGGAAGTGATCGAAGCCATTCTCCGGCCGTTTCGTGAAACCGCCGGCTGCGTGGTGCTGGACCAGCGCGCCGATCCCGATCACAACCGCCTGGTGGTGAGCCTGGCCGGGGCCCCCGAACCGATCCAGGAGGCGCTGCTGGCGGCCGCCCGGGAAGCGATCCGGGCGATCGATCTGAATCGCCATCAGGGCGGTCACCCGCGGATCGGGGCGATCGATGTGGTCCCCTTCGTGCCGCTGCAAAACATTTCCATGGACGCCTGCGTCGAACTGGCCCGGGGGTTCGGCCGGCGCTTTCATGAAGCCACCGGAGTGCCGGTTTATTTTTATGAAGAAGCGGCGCTCAATCCGGAACGCCGGCGCCTGGAACAGATCCGTAAGGGCCAATTCGAGGTCCTCAAGACCGAAGTGACCAATCCGGAACGCCGGCCGGACCTCTGGGCCCGCCCGCCCTGCATCCCACCGCCGGAGCGACGGTGATCGGCGCGCGCAAGATGCTGATCGCCTTCAACGTCAATCTGGCCACCACCGATCTCGAGGTCGCCCGCCGTATCGCATGCCATGTGCGTGCTTCCAGCGGCGGTCTGGCCCACGTGAAGGGCATCGGACTGGTGCTGGAAGACCAGGGCTGCGCGCAGGTGAGCCTGAACCTGGTCGACTACCAAAAGAACGCCCTCTACCGGGTGGTGGAACTAATCCGCATGGAAGCCCGGCGTTGGGGCGTGGCGGTGCGGGGCTGCGAAATCTACGGCATGGTGCCGGCGGCGGCACTCTTGGAAAGCGCGGCCTACTATCTCCAACTGCATGAGTACGATCCAGCCCAGGTGATCGAACTGCAACTGCTTCAGATGCTGGGAGACGACGCCCGATGAGCCTGGTGCTCTACCGCAACGCCCACCTGGCGACCCCGATCGATCCCGGTCGCCCCCTTGCCGGCCCCGATCAGGGGCGGATCCTGCACCAGCCGGCCGGCGCCCTGCTCTGCCGCGCCGGGACAATCGCCGCGGTGGGCGAAGAAGCCGCGGTGCTGCGGGAACTCCAGGGGGCGATCCCGGAGCGCACGGTGGACTGCGGCGGCCGCTGCCTCGTTCCCGGCTTCGTCGATCCGCACACCCACATGTGCTTTGCCGAACGCCGCGAAGCCGAATTCGGGCTGCGCCTGGAAGGCCTTCCCTATCTGGAAATCCTGCGTCGCGGCGGCGGCATCCTGGCATCGGTCCAGGCGGTGCGCCCGGCATCGGAAGCGACCCTGCTGGAAAACACCCGACGCCATGCCCGGTCGGCCCTGCGCTTCGGCACCACCAGCCTGGAAGTGAAAAGCGGTTACGGACTGGACCTGGACACCGAACTGAAGATGTTGCGGGTGATCGAACGCCTGAGTAAGGACTGTCCGCTCGACGTGGTGGCAACCTTTTTGGGAGCGCACGCAATCCCGCCGGAATATCGGGAAATCCCTGACCGCTATGTGGACCTGGTGGTGGACAGTATGCTCCCGGCCGTGGCGGCCCAGGGGATCGCCCGCTACTGCGACGTGTTTTGCGAAACCGGCGTGTTCACGCTGGAACAAAGCCGGCGAATACTAAAAGCAGCCGCCCGCCATGGCCTCGGCGTCAAGATCCACGCCGACGAAGTGAATGACCTGGGCGGGGCGGGACTCGCGGCCGAACTCCGGGCGGCCAGCGCCGAACACCTGCTGGCCGCGGCCGATAGCCATTTGCAGCGGATGGCGGCGGCCGGAGTGATCGCCGTGCTGCTTCCGGCCACCGCCTACAGCCTGAGGAAAGACTACGCCCGCGCCCGCCGCATGATCGAACTGGGGGTCCCGGTGGCGCTCGCCACCGATTGCAACCCGGGATCGAGCTACTGCGAATCGATGCCGTTCGTGTTCGGGCTGGCGGTGCTCCAGATGGGCCTCTCCGTGGCCGAAGCCCTGACCGCGGCAACGCTCAACGCCGCTTACGCGATCGGACTGGGCGATCGAGTGGGCAGCCTGGAACCGGGCAAGCAGGCGGACTTTCTCGTCTTGGACGGGAAAACGCCGACCATTCTGGCCTATCACGCTGGGGTGTCCCCGGTGATCGAAGTGATCAAGCGGGGCGAAACGGTTTTTTGGACACCGCCTCCCGATACGCTGACGGTCCCGCCGGAAGCGCGAAAGGAAAATCGGACATGGAACTGAGATCTCTCACCGTGGATGGATTTGTGGCGGCGGTGGCATCTGGGGACCCAACCCCCGGCGGCGGCAGCGTCGGCGCTCTGTGCGGAGCACTGGGCGCGGCCCTGACGCGGATGGTCTGCGGCCTCACCCTGGAGCGGGAAAAATTCCGGGATTCCTGGACCGAACTGGAGCCAGTGGCTCGGGAATCGAGCCAACTGCGGCAGCGGTTCCTCGACCTGGTGCAAGACGACACCGACGCCTACCAGACGGTGCTGACGGCTTTCGCCCTGCCGCAAGGGACCTCGGAACAACAAGAGCAACGCCGACAGGCGGTGGAACAAGCGATGCAAGGAGCGGCTTCGGTGCCGCTGGCGACCCTCGGCGCCGCGGCGAAGCTGATCGGCTTTTGCGAAACGGCCATCCGCCGGGGCAATCCCAACACCTTGACCGATGCCGGGGTGGCCGCCCAGATGGCGCTG
>MNZR01000191.1 GCA_001873705.1 Syntrophobacteraceae bacterium CG2_30_61_12 | reverse complement strand
GTCGCACTGAAAAAGATGTGGGAGATCATGACCGAAATTATGAACGGCCCAGCATGAACCGATCCGACCAAGCCCCCGGCCCGGCGCGGCTCACCGATGCCGTAGGGGCGGGGTTACCCCGCCCCTACGGGCCGCCGCGGCCCACCCGGACGATCCTCGACAGCATCGCCGACGGGGTCTTCACCGTGGATCTCGACTGGCGCGTCACCTCGTTCAATCGTGCCGCGGAAGAAATCACCGGGATCCCCGCCGCCGAAGCCATCGGCCGGCCCTGCTGCGAGGTGTTCCGGGCCAACGTCTGCGAAACGGCCTGTGTGTTGCGCCACACCCTGGAAAGCGAACAACGGGTGATCGATAAACCGATCGCCATCCTCAATGCCGACGGCCGCGAACTGCCCATCAGCGTCAGTACGGCTTTGCTCCGGAACGAACAGGGCGAAATCATCGGGGGAGTGGAAACCTTCCGCGACCTCAGCGTGGTGGACAAGCTACGCCGGGAACTCCGCAAGCAGTATCAATTCGCCGATATCATTTCGAAGGCGCCGGCGATGCGGAAGCTGTTCGCCATCCTCCCGGAAATCGCCCGCAGTGAGAGCACCGTGCTGATCCAGGGCGAAAGCGGCACCGGCAAGGAACTGCTGGCCCGGGCGCTGCATTCCATGAGCCGGCGCGCCCGCGGACCGTTCGTGGCGGTCAACTGCGGAGCGCTTCCGGACCCGCTGCTGGAATCGGAATTGTTCGGTCATGTGGCGGGCGCCTTCACCGACGCTAAACGCAGCCGGGTCGGCCGCTTCGCGCTGGCCGAGGGCGGCACCCTGCTGCTGGATGAAATCGGCGATGTGTCGCCGGCCCTCCAGGTGCGGCTATTGCGCGTGCTGCAGCAACGGGCCTTCGAACCGTTGGGGTCGTCCAAAACAGTGCGGGTGGATGTGCGCATCCTGGCGGCATCCAACAAGGACCTGGAACAGGAAATGGAAGCGGGACGGTTCCGTGGCGATCTCTACTATCGGATCAACGTGGTGAAACTCCGGCTGCCGCCCCTATGCGAACGGAAAACCGACATCCCCTTGTTGGTCGAACACTTCATCGAACGGTTCAACCGCCTCCAGAACAAGCGCCTGCCGGGCCTGAGTCAGGAAGCCCTGAGTGCGCTGATGCACCACGACTGGCCCGGCAACATCCGGGAGCTGGAAAACGCCATCGAACATGCCTTTGTCCTCTGCCGGGAAGGCTTGATCCAGCACGAACATCTCCCGGAACAGCTGCAACAGCGGGCCGCCGGTTCAGCTCCGGGACCGGGCTTGAGCCTGGCCGAGATCGAACGGAGCGCCGTCTGGGACAGTCTCCAGCGAAACGCCTGGCGGCGCATGGCCACGGCCCGGGAACTGGGCATCGACAAGAACACCCTGCGCCGTAAAATCGAAAAATACGCTCTGAAACCAGCCGATAGAAAAGGTTAACCTAGAGCAGAAGATGCTCGAATCGTTCCAGAAAGGCTTCCCCCAAATCCTTCGAAAACCGCTTCAGCCGTTTTCGCATGATCATGTAGGCCACGCCGACGGAATCCAGGGCGGCACCGATTTTTTCAAGCAGCCTTTCGAACATTGAGCACTTCGGCGAGACGGATATCCACCTCGATCCCTTCCAATGGATCTCGCAAGGGGAAAATCCCCAACGCTACGGCTTCGCGATACAGGGCTTCATGGATGCGCAATTGTTCCCGGTGGTCTTGTGGGGGCATGCGCAACCATGCTGCTTCAAATTTTGCGAACAGGGCACGGCGTTTTTGCATTCGATGGTCTCCTGGACGAGAAGTCGCTTCGCCTGAATAGCATTATAAACGATCCCCCGATTCGGACCATGATTGGAAGAAATTCTCCTGCCGGAACAGGGTGCGGGTTGCTGCCGTGTTGCCGGAGTTAGGGTGCGAAATGCACCGCGCATCCTGAAGCGGTTCCGTCACGTTTTAGAAATCCGTGCGCGGCTCAGCGCTGCTCGAGTTTTTCCCGCTCTGCGAAAGGGTGGCATGGAACATGCTTTAGGGTCGGCGTGCACTTGAAGAGTGGATTCTGAACCCAACGTAAGGAGAATGATTCATGGGGCAATGTGATTGCAACAGCGGTTCCGGTCACGGTACCGATCAGCACAACGAAGCAGCGGCTCAGGATGCGCAGCTTCTCGCCAATCTCAGGCAGATTCAGCACAAACTCCTGGTAATGAGCGGCAAGGGCGGGGTCGGGAAAAGCAGCGTGGCCGTGTACCTGGCCTTGGCCCTGGCGAAACGGGGCCATCGGGTGGGCTTGTTGGACGTGGACTTGCACGGCCCGAGCATTCCGCACCTGCTGGGGATTCAGGGCATGTTTCCAGTGGATCCGGTGACCAAGTTGCTGATTCCGCATCGGTACAGCGACAACCTGGAAGTGGTTTCCATCGAGTGCCTGCTGGAAGATCGCGATGCCGCCGTCATCTGGCGGGGCCCGGTGAAGCACGGGGTGATCAAGCAGTTTCTGGGAGAAGTGCAATGGGGAAAACTCGACTTTCTGGTGATCGACTCCCCGCCCGGCACCGGGGATGAACCCCTGACCGTGGCCCAGACGATTCCCGATGCCCACGCCGTGATCGTCACCACGCCTCAGGAAGTGGCCCTGGCCGACGTGCGCAAATCAATCAATTTCTGTCGCCAGGTCCATATGCCGATCCTGGGTCTGGTGGAAAACATGAGCGGTTTGATCTGCCCGCACTGCGGCACGGAAATCAACCTGTTCCGCAAGGACGGGGGCGCCCGGACCGCCGCTCGGATGAATGTGGAACTGCTGGGCTCCTTGCCCTTCGACCCACGCGTCGTCGAAGCCGGTGACGCCGGAATACCGATTCTCGAAGGGCCGGCCGACGGCGCTTTCGTGAATGCACTCGAGGCCATGATCGTCAAGGTGCTTGAACGCTGTTCGCCGCCGCCGGCAGTCGCGCCAAAGGAACCCGAACAGAAATAACCCGGGTTCGATATTCACCCATTTTCAGTGTGACTTGGCGGCGGCCTTCGGCCGTGCTCGGTTACCTCCACGACTTCATCCCGGGGCTACGGGCATCGAGCCCGCCATGCGCGGCGGGCGCCCGG
>MNZR01000272.1 GCA_001873705.1 Syntrophobacteraceae bacterium CG2_30_61_12 | reverse complement strand
CCGCTCATTGAAAAACTTCATGGCCGACGAGCCTGTTCTGATTCTTGGTTCAGTGATCCGCAACCGCCGCGGCGAAAAGCTGCTGCTGGCGGGGTTGCTGGCACTTACCGCGATCCTGGCCCTGATCGGGATCGCCATCGCCTTCCTCATCCCCTATTACGGGTTGGCCCGGATCCATCCCTGGCTCCCGGTGATCGCCGGGGTTATCACGGTGGTGGCGGCAATCGGCGTGCTGGCGGCCTTCATTCTGCTGCTGGTGGCGACGGTACTGGGCCGCGATGTGCCCTATTCGCGCAAGCTGCGCAGTTTGGTGATCAAGGTACTGCTGCCGATCCTGGTGCAGATCGCGAAACTGGTGGGCATCCCCCGGGAACAGGTGCAGCACGCTTTCGTCGAAGTGAACAACGAACTGGTGCTGGCCCACCTCAACCACGGCGCGCCGCCCGACCGGGTCCTGGTGCTGTTACCCCACTGCCTGCAGCATTCCGAATGCACTGTGAAAATCACCTATCGGGTGGACAACTGCAAGCGCTGCGGCAAGTGCCCGATCAAGAGCCTGCTGGAACTGGCCGAACGCCATCGAGTCGATCTCGCGGTGGCCACCGGCGGCACCATCGCCCGCCGGTTGGTGGTGGAAAAGCGCCCGCAACTGATCGTCGCGGTCGCCTGCGAACGTGATCTCACCAGCGGCATCCGCGACACCACCCCACTGCCGGTGTACGGGATTTTCAATCGCCGCCCCTTTGGACCGTGCCTGAACACCCAGGTGGACATCAACCGGATCGAAGACCTGCTCAAGCATTTCAAACCCGCCCCGGGGAAGGCGCCATGATCACGGTCCGCAGCCTGGCCTACCAGGTCCTGCTCCAATTGGACCGGACTCCGGCCCACCCCGATCGCCTGCTCCGGGCGGTGTTCGATCGCCATGGCGGACTCGAGGAGCGCGACCGGGCGCTGCTCACCGAACTGGTTTACGGCACCGTTCGCTGGCAACGGCGTCTGGACTGGCACATCGATCAACTGAGCCGGATCGCGCCGGCGAAGATCCAACCGGAAATCCGCACCCTGCTGCGGCTGGGCCTCTACCAGGTGCTGCTGCTCGAGCGCGTGCCCAACCATGCGGCGGTGGATGAAACCATCAAGGTGGCGAAGCAAACCCAGCCGCCCCATCTGGTGGGGTTCATAAACGGCATCCTGCGCGCCGCCGTGCGCCGCGGTGCCGACTGGGACTGGCCGGACCCGCGGCGGCAGCCGGCGGCGGCACTGGCGATCAGGCATTCCCATCCCGACTGGCTGCTCGAGCGGTTGCTGAAAACCATG
This sequence comes from Syntrophobacteraceae bacterium CG2_30_61_12, assembly GCA_001873705.1. Taxonomy (GTDB): domain Bacteria; phylum Desulfobacterota; class Syntrophobacteria; order Syntrophobacterales; family DSM-9756; genus CG2-30-61-12. Next base: position 1,798 of record MNZR01000272.1, on the reverse strand, counting down.
GATCGGGCCGAAGTGGAAGCCCTGTGCGCCGCCAACAATCAAGTGGCGCCGCTGGATCTGCGGGTCAACCCCCTGAAGACGAGTCCGCCTGCACTGTTGGCCGCACTCCTGGCGCTGGGCCTCGATGCCGCGCCCTCGCCCTGGCTCGCCGGCGCCCTCCGGATTTCGACCCCGCGCCGCGACCTGGTGGCGACCGACCTTTACGCCCGCGGCTGGTTCCAGATCCAGGACGAAGCGGCCCAGTTGGTTGCCGTCATTTTGGCGCCCGAGCCCGGCGAACGAGTGCTCGATCTGTGCGCCGGCTTCGGCGGCAAGACGCTGCATTGCGCCGCCCTGATGGAAAACCGGGGGGAACTGACGGCCATCGATCAGACCGCTTGGAAACTGCGGCAACTGGAACAGGCCGCCGACCGCTGTGGGGTCGCCATGGTCCGCGCCATGACCGCCGATCTTCTGGCGCTCGATCCAGAGCAACTGGGGCGCTTCGACCGGGTGCTGCTCGATGCCCCCTGCACCGGCTTCGGGGTGCTCCGGCGCAACCCGGACATCAAATGGCGGCGCGGTCGCAAGGACCCGTACCGCTTTGCCCAGACCCAACGGCGCCTGCTCGACCAGGCGGCGCGGCTGGTTCGGCCCGGCGGCACCCTGGTGTATGCGACCTGTTCCATCTTTGAAGAAGAAAACGAGGCGGTGGCCGACGCTTTTTCGGCCCGGCCCGACTGGCAGCCGGTTCCGATCCTGCGGCTCCTCCCGGAAGCCGCCCGGACCCTGGCGAGCGGTCCCTACTTCAGGTCCTGGCCGCACCGGCACGGGATCGACGGTTTTTTCGCCGCCCGCTGGCTCCGCGCCCCGTCCTGATCCACCGGCGCGCATCACCATCGGTATCGGTATCGGCATCGGCATCGGCATCGGCATCGGTATCGCAATCGCCATCGGCTTCCGCCCGAACCGGCCGCATCAACCAACAGCGAAGGGACACAAACCCCATGCAAAAACTTGCCGCCTCCATTTTGTCCGCCGATTTCTCCCGCCTGGCCGCCGAAATCCAGGCGGTGGAACAGGCCGACGTCGATTGGATCCACGTGGATGTGATGGACGGCCATTTCGTCCCCAACATCACCATCGGAGCGGACGTGGTGCGGGCGATCCGCCATGTCACCGCCCTGCCCTTCGATGTCCATCTAATGATCCAGGAACCGGACCGCTATCTGGACGATTTCGCCAAGGCCGGCGCCGATTGGATCGCGGTGCATCAGGAAACCTGCCCGCATCTGCACCGGACCGTGCAGCGGATCAAGGACCTGGGGAAAAAGGCCGCGGTGGTGCTGAACCCGGCCACGCCCCTGATGCTGCTGGAACCGATCCTGGGCGATCTGGATATGGTGCTCTTGATGACCGTGAATCCCGGCTTCGGCGGCCAGCGCTTCATCCGCTCGATGCTGCCCAAAATCCGGGCCTGCCGTGACTGGATCGACCGCGAAGGCCTGCCGGTGCTGCTGGAAGTGGACGGCGGGGTGAACTCGGAAACCATCGCCGATCTCGCGGCCGCCGGGGTCGATGTGTTCGTGGCCGGATCGGCGGTGTTCAAGGGGGGCGCTTACCCGACCAATGTCGCCGCCCTGAAAGCCCACTTTCGCTGAAGCAACCTGGACCTTGAACCGACTCGACCACGATTCATAAGGCTTGCCAAGGAATTTGGGTTATTCGCGGATTAGCGTGAAGCAGACCTGGTGAAGGTCCCCTCTCCTTCAGGGAGAGGGAAGATCCGCTCTGAAAGCCCCCTCACCCCGACCCTCTC
>MNZR01000313.1 GCA_001873705.1 Syntrophobacteraceae bacterium CG2_30_61_12 | reverse complement strand
CGCCCTGACTCACGATGATCCGCTTCAGTTCAGGGATCTTCAACCGGGTGGTGGATTTCAGGTAGACCGGCTGAATGTAGAGGATGGTGCCGGCGGTCGGGAAAACCAGCATGCGGCCGCGTTCGATGGCCGATCCAACCTGGTCCCAAAGGGTAAATTCCTGGGAAATTCTGGTGTCCTGATCGATCAGGGCATGGATTTGCGAAGGACCGTAAACCTGGGTCCCCTTGGGGAAGTAAAAGGTGCTGATCCGGCCGTATCGGCCCTCGTCGCAGCCGGCCACCACCAGGCCTCTCAGGGTATCCAGCCCCTTGGGGCTCATGGGGGCAAGGAGGAGAAATTCATAGCGGGCCGGATCCAGCAGGTTGAGCGTCACGTAGTAGGGAGTGATCTCGGCGGCCTGATCGCCGCGATAGGTCTGGGCGAACTGCCAGGTGTCTTCCTGATTGAAAAACCGGTCCGGTTCGGTCTGATGATATCTGGCGTAGATCCGCATCTGCACTTCAAACAGGTCGCGAGGGTAGCGCAGGTGCCGGCGCAGTTCCGGCTTCATCGCCGAGAGCGGCTGGAACAGGCCGGGATAAATGCGCCGGTAGGCGTTGCTGATGGGATCGTTTGGGTCCGCGAGATAATAGGTGACCTGGCCGGTGTAGGCATTGACCAGGACCTTGGCGGCATTACGCAGATAATTCAGGCGGCCGTCGAAGGGTTCGGCGTTGGGATACCAGGGCGAGGTCGTGTAGGCGTCCAGGATCCAGTACAAATTGGTCTGATCGGAAACCACATAGGGGTCCTCATCAAAAATGAGAAACGGGGTCAGGGTGCGCACCCGTTCCAGCACATTGCGGCGGTAGAGAATCCGGCTCGCGGAATTGGTGTTGCGGGTGAAAAAGATGTCCGAGTCTTGAAAGTAGATCGAGTAGAACAGTTTCCGAAACAGCGAGGAGATCGGCACGCCGCCGGCCCCCTGATAGTGGCTTCCGGCCGCATCCGGATCGGCGCTCGGCGACAATTCGTCGATATCGCTGGGAGCGATGGCGTAGTCATAGTCCTTGAGCCCGAAATAGATGGCCGGATTGGCGAGGGTCAGAGCGTAGTCGGAACGCGGCGGAATGTCGCGCAAAAACCAGGTGATGGGGTCTTCGCCGTCCTGGGCGGCCGGAGTCATCACGATCCCCAGCCCATGGGTGTATTTGAGATGGCGGTTGATCCAGTTCTGGGCCGCTTCCGGCAGCCGGCTCAGATCCAGCTCACGGGCGCCGAGGAAGACCTGTTGATAGAAATCCTGGACCAAGTAGCGGTCGACATCGACCCCGGAAAACCCGAAATAGGGGCGGATGCCTTGCAGTTGCTGGAACACCTCTTCGAGCAGTTCCCGATCCCAGACCGGGATATTGCGGATCACCGAGGGCTTGAGTGCGGCCTGGTTAAGAGCGGGCAGGGGCTCGAGCCGATATTCCCGGGTTTCTACCCGGTCCAGGCCGTAGGCGTTGAGGGTGGCGCGGATGCTGTTCTGGATGTAGGGTCGTTCGCTGGAAATTTCATTGGGTTTGACCCAGTAGGTTTGGACCAGGTCGTGGACCAGCGAGGTCCGGCCGGCCGCGAAGGCCAGCATGGTCAGGGCGGCCAGGACGGCCACGGTGTTGCGGCCGCGGTTCCAGTTGAGGTAAGCCAGGAGGGCGCCGGTCAGGGCCGTCAGCAGCAGAATGCCGCTCCAAATCAGCGGCAACTGCACCCCCACTTCGACCAGACCGGGGCCATAAAAGGACTGGTGGGTGTTGGTGTAGACCAGTTCATTGCGGACCAACCAGTGGTCCCAGAGTTCCAGAGCGGCGCAGGCGAGCAGCAGCAGGCTCAAGTGCACGCGAATGGCGCGCGGGAGTCCGGTGCCGGTGGCCCGGGCTCGCCATTCGGCCCAGTAGAACAGAGCGGTGCCCGCGGTCAGGACCAGCAGGGTGTAAAGCAGACGGCGCTGGACCAGCCGATGAAAGGGCAGGGCAAAGAGATAGTAGCTGATGTCCTTGCCAAACAAGGGGTCGGTCACGTTGGCGGCGGGGGCGAAAAGATAGAGCAGGGCGCTCTGCCATTCCCGAAACAGGGGATAACCGACCACAATGGCAAGCAGAACGCAGATCGGCACCGCCGCCTTGATCGATGCGCCGCCGATCAGCGCGCTCAGGCGCTGCACCAGGCCGGGGCCGGCGGTGCCGGTGGGAGCGGGGCCGAGAGCGTTAATGAGCTTGACGGAAACCCGGAAATTCAGGAAAAACAGGGCGAAGCAAACCAGCGTTGCGGCTCCGAAGACGGCATATTGATAGCCATGGCGCTGCCAGAAATAGCCTTCATAGCCGAGCGACTGGAACCACCAGCGATCGGCCGCCAGGTCCATGAAGAAAAAGGTGGCCAGAAGATACGGAAGAACCAGCCCCAGAACGCTGGAACCGGCATAGAGGAAGAGTTTTTTCGATCGCTGCATGACGCCTCCAGGGTCTAAGGGTGGCGGTGCTGAACCAGAGCGGTGCGTGTCTGACCGATTGCCCGCACACTATGACATGCCACGGGCGCGGATTCAAGTCATCCGCGCTGGGCCCCCGGTGTCGCAAGGCAGGTGGATGGTATACTGGTTTAGGATCAGATGTTTCATTACCAAAAGCGGGCAAGATGCCCGCGCTCCCGGGAAGAAGCGCGCACGAAACGAAACTTTTTACCCTTAACCGGTATAGTCAGCGCGGTAGCGGCCGGGAGCGTAGGTCAGGGTGCGCGCGGCGCTCCCTGACAACAGCGCGGAAAGGGGCATGGTTCAAAAATACTTTGTTTTCGGTATCAGTTGCCCCCGTCATTCCCGTCAGCAGCATGCGGGAATGGAATAGCGATACCGATAGCGATACCGAAGTGCGGAGGGATTGCCGTTAGCAGCAGGAGGGCGTGACGGTTCGGGGTTACCCGCAATGGAACCAGAACCTGAAAGGATATCAAGATGACGCACCAACCCTGCCGGCCCGGCTGTGATCGGCTGCTGGCATCTTTCCCCCAATGGTTGCGCGGCAAACGCCTGGGGCTGCTGGCCAATCAGGGTTCGGTCACGGCCGCATTGGACGACCTGGCCGGGCAACTGGCGCGGACCGGCGCCCGCCTGGTGGCGCTGTTTTCTCCGCAGCACGGCTACTACGCGGAAAAGCAGGCCAACATGATCGAATCGGCGGATGGCACCCACCTGGATTGCCGGCTCAAAACCTATAGCCTGTATGGCGAACATCGCCGGCCGACCGGTGCCATGCTGGCCGAGATCGAGGCGCTACTGGTGGACCTCCAGGATGTGGGGACCCGGGTCTATACCTACGCCGCGACCCTGGGGCTGTGCCTGGAAGCCGCCGCCGAATTCGGGGTCCAGGTGGTGGTGCTCGATCGGCCCAACCCGATCGGCGGCGAAATCGAAGGCAATCTCCTGGACCCGGCCTATCGTTCCTTTGTCGGTCGTTACCGATTGCCCATGCGCCACGGCCTGACTCTCGGCGAACTGGCCCGCTATATCAACCATCACCATGGGATCGGGTGTGCCCTCGAGGTGATTGCGGTGGATGGCTGGCGGCGTTCGATGCTCTATCCGCAAACCGGGTTGCCCTGGGTGTTTCCGTCGCCCAACATGCCCGGCTGGGAAACCGCGTTGCTGTATCCAGGCATGGTGCTGCTGGAAGGCACCAATGTCAGTGAAGGCCGCGGCACCACCCTGCCGTTCCAGTTGTTCGGCGCGCCTTTTTTGGACCAGCAGCGGCTGGCGGCGGAACTCGCCGCAACCGATCCGGCGGGGGTGAAGCTGCGCCCGGTCTGCTTTGAACCCACCTTCGACAAGTGGCGGGGCGAACGCTGCCGGGGCTTTCAAATCCATCTCACCGACCCCCGCCGGGTCCGGCCTTACCGGCTTGGATTGTCTATCCTGCAAGCCTTATGGCGCATCCATGGCGATCGGTTTGCCTGGCTGCCGCCGCCCTATGAATATGAATATGAAAAACTCCCCATCGACATCCTGCTGGGCGCTGGGCGAGTGCGCGAGCAGATCGAACAGGGGGTGAGCGTCATCGAGATGGAAGCCGGCTGGGAACCGGAACTCGAAGGCTATCGCCGGGATATTCGGCCCCACCTGCTTTATCCCGCGGGGCCGTGAGGCCGACCTCCGCCATTCGCGCCCCGGGCGCGGTTCAGTTGCCCATGGTGAGGAGCACCGCTTCGGCCACCTCGCGCATCGATTTGCGTGTGTCCATGCTGCGTTTTCGGAGCCAGCGGTAGGCTTCTTCGCCGCTGAGATGGAGCCGATCGATGATCAGGTCCTTGGCCCGTTCGATGATCTTGCGAGCGGCCAGTTCTTCTTCGATCACCCGGGTCTGCACCAGCAGTTCGGTGTTTTCGATGGCGACCGCCGCCTGATTGGCCACGGTGGTGAGGATGTTCACCTGCAGTTCGGTGAATTCGTGGGGGTGCGAGGTGTAGCAGTTGATCACCCCGATCACCCGGTCCTTCACCCGCATGGGTATGCTCAGCATGGAAACCAGCCCCATTTTCTGAGCCAGTTCCTTTTCCTTGAAATAGGGATCGGTGAGCACATCGAGGATCGAAACCGGCCGGTTTTCCCGCACCACCCGGCCGACCACGCCTTCCCCCACATGCAGCACCCGTTCCTTCAGGTAGTCGCGGTTGATCGACTGAGTGGCGCGGAGCCGCAGCACCCGTTCCTTTTCGTCCAGGAGCCAGAGCGAACAGACGCTGGAATTCATGACTTCGGCGGTCACCATGACGATCAACCGCAGGATGTCTTCCACGTACTGGTCCGAAGTGATGGCCTTGCTGATCACGGTCAGGGCTTCGATGCTCCGGTCGTAATCGAGCGCCGTCAGCGTCGTGGATGAACTCAGGCTGCGTGGCGGCTGGCGCCGGTCTTCGGTGCGCGCGATCGCTTCGCGGATTTTGAACTGAAGCGCTTCGGGCAGCGCCGGTAGTTCGTCGGCCAGGAACGCATCGACCTGAGGATAGGTGAAGCTCGCGTCTTCGCCCCGCGGCTCTGGTCCAAGGGCCCTCATGGTGGGTTGCCGAGCCAGAATACGGGCGGGAAGGGCGAGGTCGGCCGCGAGGGTCCGCACATCCCGATAGAGCAGGTGGAGCAGCGGCTGGAGGTCGGCGGCGGCGTCGCCGAATCGGGTGAACCGGCCGATTTCCCAATCGGTGCGGCACAGGTGCCCCAGCACCAGATCGCGGCGGGGGTCGGCCAGCGCGAAGAGCGCGCTCATTCGCAGCCGCGCCGACAGCGCCTCCCCGACCTGGGGCGAGGCGGTCGGCCACTGCTCTTGCAGTCGCGCCAAAGCCGGTTCCAGATCGATCCATTGCGGTTGCAGGGTCAAGAACCGGGCCGCCAGTTCCGCGTCGGCCAGGTCCCCGGCGCCGCCGCGACCCCGGCAGATCACCGCCAGCACCTTGCCGGGCGCGGCTTTCGCGGCCAGCGCCGCGACCACCGCCGAGCGAATGCCGCCGGTCAGTTCCACCACCAGGCCGGCGGCCCCGGCCTGGTCTATCTGCCCGCGCATCCAGGTTTCAATCTGAGCCGGTTGGGTCGAACCAGGCTGCATCATCGTGGCTACTCGCTGCTCGCGCCGCGGTTGACGAACCACCGGCGGTCAGTGGATGAGGTCCCCGATCCGGTCCCAGCGCACATAGGCCTGCTCGGGATCCAAGGTGACTTCTCCGTCCTGGTTCCAGGACCAGTAAATGACGAAGGCTTTCCCCAGCACCGCGGAGCGGTCGACGAATTTCCAGAAGCGGCTGTCGTAGCTCTCGTCGCGATTGTCCCCCATCACGAACACGGCGTGTTCGGGCACCACGATGGGGCCGAAATTGTCGCGCGGACTGACGCCGGCGGACAAAATCCGCGGGTCGGTGTGGCGGGCGTGGGGTTCCTGCATCAACTGGCCGTTGCGAAACACCTGTTTGTCCTGGATCTGAATGGTATCGCCAGGCAGGCCGATCACCCGTTTGATGAAGTCCTTCGACGTATCGAGCGGGTAGCGGAACACGATCACATCGCCGTGGTTCGGGTTGCCGAAGCGCACCAGGTCGCGGTCGACCACCGGTAGTTTGATGCCGTAGATGAATTTGTTCACCAGGATGTGGTCGCCCACCAGCAGGGTGGTTTTCATGGATCCGGACGGGATCTTGAACGCCTGCACCACAAAAGCGCGAATGAACAAAGCCAGGATAACGGCGATGATAATGGCTTCCGCATATTCTCGAACAATCCCTTTAGATTTCGATTTGTTCTGATCCTCTTGCGCGATTTGAGCCAAAATCCTCTCCTTCCAACGGGTCCCGGATCACCATGATAAGTCCAAATTATCCTTGGAACTTAGAAGCCGAGAATGGTAAATTACAAATATCGCCTGCTGTCAATCCCTAATCGTGGATTCAGGCATGACGCGCGCCCGGCCGGTTTTGGTCTCGGACTCGGGCAAGGCCGGCGGTGGCGCTCGGGTTCGGTGGGCGCGGATCGGTCCGGCTTGCGATCAAGAAACGCATAGACTAGACTCTTCCAACTCCGGAGCCGGCGCTTGATCGCCTCGCCTCTCAAAACGGATCGGGACTGACCGATGTTTCAGAAGACCAGGGATGTGGTGGCGCTGGATCTTGGCGCCCATTCCATCAAAATGATGGTGCTGAGCCGGGGCAAGAGCATGTTCGATTTTCTTGGCTCGCGCTCGGCCCGGAACCGAACCGCGGCCCAGCTTACGGGACAGCCCCCGCGCCTGCTGGCCTTGGGCATTTCCCACCTGCCTCGGGGCACCATCATCGAGGGCAAGATCGATCGGCCGGACCAGTTGGTGAATGCCATCAGGGTCCTGGCGGATCATCTGGGGATCGGTGGCAAGAACCATCCCGTGGCCATCGCTCTGACCGGCTACGAAGTGATGATCAAGACGGTGACCCTGCCGACCATGACCGAAGAAGGGCTGGAAAAGCGCATGACCGAGGAATTGGGTCAGTACGTGCCGTATCCGGTTGCCGAAGTCAATATCGACTACGAAATCATCGGTATGTCCAAGGACAAGGCCACTCACATGGACGTCATTCTGGTAGCGGCCAAGCGCACCGTGGTCGATGAATACGTGGCCATCATTCAGCAGGCCGGTCTCGAACCGGCGGTCATCGATGTGGATTTCTTCGCCCTGGCCAACGCCTTTGAAGCGGCCTGCGGAGTTTTTCCGGAACAGACCATCGGTCTTGCCGATATTGGCGCCTCGCGCACCAGCCTGGGCATCATCCATCAGGGGGTGCTCACCTTCACCCAGGATATTCCGATGGGCGGGCAGCAGTTGGATGACAGCATTCAGGCTCGGTTCCGTGACGTCCCGGCGGCCCCGGAACGGATCAAACTGGGTGGCGCTGCCGGGTTCGATCAGGCCCGGCTGGAAGCGGTGCTCCGCGAGGTGGTGCGCGGCTGGGCCGGCAACCTGCGTCGCGCCATCGAGTTCTTCCACAAGAATTATGTGGAAACCCCGCTCGATAAGCTCTATTTGTGCGGAGGCTCGGCGCGCATTCCGGGCCTGGCCGAATTCTTTCAGCAGGAATTGGGAACGCCGGTGGAGGTGTTCAATCCGCTCCAGGCCATCGTGGTTGATCCCCAGCAATTCGATCTCCAGTACCTCGAGAGCATTGGTCCGCAAATGGCGGTGTGCCTGGGGCTGGGCCTGAGACAGACGAGCCGCAAATGATCCAGATCAACCTGCTGCCCATCCGCAAGCAGCTCAAGAAGGAACGATCGAAGCATTTCGTCATCACCTATATCTTGAGCATCGTGCTGGCGGTGACCGCCATGGGATATCTGTGGAACTTCCAAAGAACAACGTTCGATCAGTTGGATAAACGCCACGGTGTTCTCAGCCAGGAACTGGAGCGCTACGCCAAGTACGATCAGTTGTTGAAAAACCTCAAGAAGGAAAAAGAACTCATCGACGAAAAGCGCCGTATCATCGGTTCGCTCTGTAAGGACCGTGACAACCTGACGCGATCCTTGGCCTTATTCAGCTTTTACACGCCCGCGGAAAAATTGTGGTTCGACAAATTTTCCAACACCGCAGGCCGGGTAAGTATCAGCGGAGTGGCTCTCAGCAACGAAGCGATCGCCGAATTCCTGCGCAATTTGGAGACTTCCCCTTTTATCGCCAAGCGCAGTGTGATCCTCGCCCATTCGCGGCAAAAATCGGTGGGCCAGCAAAAGCTCCGGGAATTCCAGATCAGCTGTGTGGTGCTGCCCTATTCAGCGGTGCATGAGCCGGCCCAGCCCAAGGATGCGCCCGCCAAGAAACCGGCGGACAAGGCCTGAACCTCACTTGGTCACGGAGGGAAACCGACGACCCATGAAGTTCGCCATGCCGTTCAACAAGGTCCCCAATCCGATCCCGCTGTGGGAAGAGCGGCTGGGTACGCTCAGCCTGCCGCGGAAGGCGCTGCTTTATGTCCTCACCTTCGTGCTCATGGGCGGCGGCTTCTATTACTTCCTGTATCAGCCGAAAGCCGACAAGATCGTAAAATTGCGCGCGACCATTGCTAGGGAAGAGCAGCAAATGGTGACGCTGAAACGGATCGCCGTGGAAGTCGAGCCGTTTGAGCAAGAAGTGGCCAAGGCCAGGGACAAACTGGAAGAGCTGATGACCCTGCTGCCGGATCGCAAGGAAATTCCCGATCTGCTGGAGAAGATATCGGCGGTGGGGGCGCAGGAAGGATTGGAAAATCTGTTGTTCCAGCCCCAGGGGGAAAAGAAATTTGAATTTTATGCGGCCATTCCGGTGCGGCTCGATGTGGTGGGGAGCTATCACCGGATCGGCGTGTTCTTGGACAAACTGAGCAAGTTGGACCGGATCATTCAGGTTGAAAACCTCAGCATGAGCCGTGAAAAAGGAAACGATTTGAAGGTGAATTGCACGCTCAACACCTATCGTTTCCTGGAAGAAAGCGAGCGGCCGAAGAAGGAACCACAAAAGAAGAAATGATGGCTGCGATCATCGCCTCGGTCATGGTCAAGGCAGAGACGCGGGGATCCGCTCCCTTGAGTCTTCCTCCACGATCTCGGCGTTGGTGCGGTTAATTGTTGATTGTTGGGGCCGAAATGATGATCATCGCCCTGCCTGAGCGCGATCGTGGTGGTACGCTGGTGTCGGCATGCTGAACGGCGACAATTGAGGGATTCATGAAGCTAGCATGGAACGCTTTGATGGACAGGCGATGGCTGCCGGCGAGCCTGGTCGGGTTGACCATGGTCGTGTGGGGATGCGCCGCTACCCCAACCGGTACTTCCGGCATCACGGATGGAGTGGTCTCGGAGCAGGGCGAGCAACAGGAGCCGATCCCGGCTCCGACCGCACCGGCGGCCGGTGGCCCTCATGCTCGGGTGAGCAAGGTCGAGGCCACGGACCTGGCGGACCGCACCGTGGTGCAGATAATGGCCGCGGCCCCGATCAGCAGCTATCAGTTTGAACGTCCGGAAGCGCGCCGGTTTCTCCTGACCCTGAACAACTGCGAAGCCGACCTTGACATGCCGGCACCAGTCAACCAGTCGCGACTGGTAACCAGCCTGAGCATGAGCAGCACGGGTCCAGGACGGCTGGAATTGATCGGTACCCTGGCAAAACCCTTTGCGGAATATGAAGTTTGGCCTAACGGACGGATCATCACCTTGACCCTCTTCACTCGCTCGGTTAACCGAAGCGGTGTTCCGGAGCCGGTGGTGAGTACCGCCGGGGCCAATGGGGGGCCGTTACCGCCGCTCACCCCACCGTCCCAACCCACCGGTCAGGCGCGGAACAAACAGTCCGGCCGGAGTGCCACGGTCGGCGCTGTCGGCACTCTGCCGAAAAAGGAGTTCAGCGGCAAACCGATCAGCCTGGTGCTGCAGGATGCCGACGTCACCAATGTGCTCCGTTTGTTGGCTGATGTGAGCGGCAAGAACATCATGGTCGAGCCGGATGTGGGCGGCAAGGTCACGATCAAGGTCGAAAAAGTTCCGTGGGACCAGATCCTCGATATGGTGCTGCGGGTCAACGAGTTGGGCATGGAACAGGTCGGCAATGTGATCCGGATTGCACGCAAGGAAAAGCTCAAGAAGGAGCTTCAGGAGAGCAACGAGCAGGTCAAGGCGCGCATGGACCTGTACAAGGCCCAGCAGGAATTGCAGGTGGCCAGCATGGACAGCGGGGAGATCAGCACCGAATACCTGCAAGTGAACTATTCGAAAGTCGATGACGTGGCGGCCAAGATCGGTGACTTCAAAAGCTCGGTGGGCAAGGTCACCGTGGACCCGCGCACCAATCTCATCGTCTATGCCGATTATCCCGCTCGCATCGCTCAGGCTCGGGAACTGCTCGATCGACTGGACCAGCCGAACAAGCAGGTCCTCATTGAAGCCCGGATCGTGGAACTCACCGCTTCGGCCTCGCGGGAACTCGGAGTGACCTGGACCTTCAATTATTCCGACACCAGCGGTGATACCACCTACAATCAGTCCTTTGCCGTCAATCATCCGGTGTCGGGATCGTCGTTTCTCGGGTTCAATGTCGGCAAGCTGTTGGGCCAACCTTTGTGGGACCTGGATGTGCTGTTGCAGGCGGCGGAGCAGGCGGGGGAAGGCAAGATCATTTCGGCACCGCGGATCCTGACCATGGACAATGTCACGGCGACCATCACCCAGGGCACGGAAATCCCCTACAACACCCCGACCGGATTGACCTCCAGCGACAGCGGCGGCAATCTGGCGACGGTGGTGACCACTTCGTTCAAGCGCGCCGATCTCGAACTCAAAGTGACCCCGCACGTGACCCCGGACCACCGCGTGCTGATGAAGATCGAGGCGAAAAAAGACCGTCCGAACTTCGCCGCGGCCCAGCCCGGCCAGCCGCCGCCGATCAATACCCGCAGCATCGACACCCAGTTGCTGGTCAATGATCGCGATACCATCGTGATCGGTGGGGTGTTGGAGGAGACCGAGGACGCTTCCGAAAGCCGGACCCCCGGGCTTCACGCGGTGCCGATTCTAGGCATGTTTTTCAAGTCCAAACAGAGGCTTTCCGAGCGGGTGGAACTGCTGATCTTCATCAGTCCCAGGATCGTTGCCGGCGAAATCTGAACGCTCCCGCTGCCGTCGCCGTCCATGACGGTCGCCAAGCAGTTCACCCGCGCGCCGACCTTCACCGACGGCCGATGAGCGGCGTTCGCCAGGAGATTTCGTCGCGTCCGGACCCTCATTCCCGCTTTGACAAATCACCATTTTTCAGGTATTCACGAGGACGCTATCGGCTCAGGCAATCACCAATCACTGAAACCGAGGAGAATGTCGGACAATTCATGATGCGGATGAATTTTTTTGTTAAACACCTGGTCTGTTTTGTTGGTCTGCTGTGGCTGCTGTCGTTTCAGGGCTGTTCCATGCAGAGTTCCAAATCCCTGAACACCGCCTCGAATCAAAATCAGAAGGCCGGCGAGGCTCGTGGCACGGCCAAGCCGCAGGAAGACTGGCTGGCCTTCAAACAAGGGGTGGTGAGAATCGATTACTTGCGTCCGGTAAGTTCGATCAAGCAACCGGTGCTTTATGTCTATAAGGAAAAGAGAAGAATGTATGTGCTCGACGACGATGTTCTGGTGCGGGAATACTCGATCGGGCTTGGAAAGCAAACAAAAGGGGACAAGATCAAGGAAGGCGACGGCCGAACCCCGGAGGGCGGATTCACGGTTTGCATGAAAAATGGTCAGAGTCGATTCGGCAGATCGCTCGCCCTGAATTATCCAACCTTGAAGCACGCTCAGAACGCCCTCTTTGCCGGACTCATCTCCTCGGACCAATACCGTGAAATCAGCGCCGCGTTCCAGCAGGCTCACATTCCGCCTTGGAACACGGCGCTGGGTGGCGAGATCTTCGTTCACGGCGGCGGCGCTCATGCCGATTGGACCAACGGATGCGTTGCTCTCTATGACAGCGATATGCAGGAACTGTTTCAAATAGCCAAGCTCGGGACCCCGATCACCATCCGTCCGTGACGGTAGCAGGCAACAACCAACCGCGGCCCCCCGGCCTCACGGAAAATTCAGACGCGGCGCAAAACCCGGCCGACTCCCCTTCCCAATACGGAGGAGAGAATTTGTAGGTCGGGTTGCGACCAGCGGGAGCTACCCGACGCTTCGACCTCATCTCCAGTCCGTGGCCCTCCACCGGATCGTCAGGGAGTGCCACGCACACCCTGACCTACTGACGGACCTACATTTTCATGCATCGTTGCGACCGTTTCCGGTCATGGGGGTTAGCGGGAATCCAGACCAGTGCTCATTTCTGGATTCCCGCTAGGAGCATGCGGGAATGACCATTTGAGGGTGGCGACGGATGTTTTATTCTTGCCATGCGCCCGACTCCCCTCCGCCCCGACCTCAATGAAAAGGTTGGTTAGGCTATCGCGGAAGTCGCGCCGTGGCGCTGCTACCACTGAGACCTGGCGATGGCCCGGCGCACCAGGACCTGAGATTGGGTATCTCCCGTGGCCGTGGCGTATTCCAGCGGTCCCTGACGCTGAATATCCTGAGCGGACACATCGGCACCGGCCTCCAGAAGCAACCTGACGGTCTTGGGCTGCAGCCGGATGATGGCAAAAATCAGGGCGGTTCGGCCGAGGTGGTCCCGAGATTCCAAATTGGCGCCGGACTCGGTCAGCAATCCGGCCATGGTGCTGTTGCCCCCGGCGGCGGCATGCATGAGCGCGGTCATGTTCGAGTCATCCCGCTCATCCAGATCGGCGCCCAGGCGGATCAGCATCTTGGCCGTTTCCAGGCTGTTGCCCTGCACCGCGGCCATCAGCGCGGAGCCCTTGAGCGTTTTGAATTGTTCGAGTTTGGTCGCGCTCTGGTAGTTCACCAGGGCGCCGTGATTGACCAGCAATTGCACCATCTCGGGATCATCGTGCAGGGCCGCCTGCATCACGGGCGTATTGCCATAATTGTCGGTGCCGTTCGGGTCGGCACCGTATTTGATAAGCGCGGTGGCCATGCCGGTGTTGCCATGGATGGCGGCATAGCCGAGCGGGGTGAGGCCGCGGGTGTCGTGGGCGTTGAGGATTTGCAGCAAGTTGGCGCCGACACGAATGCGCCGATACATTAGGTTCAAGGATTCCAGAACGCTTTCCACCACCTGAGTATTGCCGCCGTGAACGGCTTCGAAAAGCACCGCCTTGGCTTGATCGGGTCGGATGTGGATGCCTTTATCGATGTACCAACGCAGGGTGGCCGGCTTCAGATCGACCACAACGCCGCTGACCGTCTGCGCCACTGAAGGCAGCGGCGGCAACACCCAGCAGAAGCCGGCGAGTAGAAGCAGAATGCTGATGCGCCTCATGGTCAAATCCTTTCCATCAAGTCCCGGGGCCGTGCCGACCGGGCGATAACCGGCAAGGGCGGCAAGCGCCGGTTCGATCTCCCGCGGCCGGCGTATAAGCGCAAGAGGATTCGCGCCGCGGGCTCCAAGGAACGCTGCCCAGGTGGGTCTGGGACCGCGCCTAACGATGCTGTTCCAACCAGACCCGATACTTCCGCAAGATGGAACGCTTCTCAAAATAGCCGAGGCTGAGATACGAACGGTTGCTCCGCATGAATTCTTCGCGCAGCTCCCGCAGTACCTCCGGCGCCTCCCGCCGATCGACGAAATTCCTTACCTTGCGTTGTTCGAAGGCCGTGTCTTCACCAATAAATTCAATAAATTCGAGGTAGGCTGCATCCGGTTGGGCGCAATCGGAGAAATGGGCTCGAACAGCCTTCAATGGCACCCGGATCAACAGTGTGACTTGCATACGGTCGCCCGCCATTATCCGCGAGGCATCGTGGAATTCGACGTGTAAACCGTTTTCGAGATCCGTACCGCCGATCAGTACCGGGGCTTGTTCTGCCGTCATGAACCTACTGCCTCCAGTGAAAAACATTCATTGTCTCATTAGCTCGCCGGTCGACCGCCACGGGCGCGAGGATGGGGGTCGCAACCCGACGCCCCGGCGGTTCGCCTTCGGTGATGCCCCTGCTATTTCTCGATCCTGGTGACCTTCAGGCCCTGCAAGGCCATGCCCGCCATCAGGCCTTTCTGGTCGAAGGAAAACGCATAGATGTCTTCCTTCGCCGTGGTGGTGGAGAGCGATTTGGCGATGCCCTCGTCCACGATCACAACCGTCGGACCCACCCCGATTTCCCAACCCTTGCTCTCCTCAAGATACTTCAAGGCGTCCTTGGTCATGAAGAAAAGTGCATAACCAAACGACTGGACGCCGGCCTGAAGGCCTACCGAAGCCGCGGCGGTGTTGTAGTAACCGGCGGTCTTTCCCCCCTTGCGAAGGGCCCCCTCGCCGTATTGGCCGCCGACGATGAGGCCGCCCTTGACGATGCTCGGGAAAACCAGGATTCCCTTCGCCCCCTTCGCCAGATTCTTGGCAGCGGGGTTCCTGGCATAGAGCTTCGCTAGGGCCGAGTCCACGTCCCGATTGATCTCGGCCGCGGTGTCCGCGTAGGCCGACGCCGGGACGGCGAAAGCCAAAACGGCCATCGCGAAAATGGCTACGAGCTTGATGCGTCCATCATGTTCGGTCATTTTTTCCCCTTTTCTCATTTATTGGGTGCTCAGCCTCAATCCTCCTGGATCATCCAGACGCGCTCGGTTCAGCCACGGCTTGCCTCCAGGGCCGCCTGGCGCATGATCCTGCGTCAACAAATCAATCATAAACCGCAACCGAGGGCATTGCAAACTCGAAGCACGGCGACCTTGGTCCCGGCGCGGCTTTCGAGCCGCGTCCAATTCCCGCAACTGGATCGCTTCCCTAGGCCACCGGGCCGACCTGGGGGATTGCAAAATCTTGCTGTCGCAAGTGCTGGGCGAACACGGGTACGGCCTGGCGGTCGCCGCAACGATTGGATCAGCCGGGTCCCGGTGAAGTTCGGCCACGGCAGGCTGGATTCCCGCCTAAAGATTGCGGGAATGACGGTGGCCGCTGTTACCCAAAGCAAGGTCTTTCCCAAGCATGCGTCGCCGTCCCGTCCCCCGGCGTCGCAGCTTGCGCTGGTGCCCAAACTCCAGATCGGGTACCGGTTTCGGATGGCTGACGGTGGCGGCGGCAATGGCGCCGGGGTCCGGTTGGGGAACCAGGACCCGCGGGAACCGGCGTGATCGAGCAGGACTCGATGCCGCCGCTTGCCGGAGCGCCTCATCATCGAAAAATCCTATTAGACAGATGGACAGAATATTGTTTATAGAAGTTCCCGCGTGCCGAGATCTTTTTACTATTTTTTTTCGCTCCGAGGATTTCCCGCATGGTTCTTCTTTTCGGCTTCACCTGAGCTCGGTTTTTCATGCCGCCCGTGAGTGGCAGGCACTGAGCTCGGCCGCGGGATTTTTCCTATCGTCTCTTCAAAATCCACCATTGATCTAACGGTTCTGGCCGAGCTTACCGGCATCACCGGTCCCCTGGATTCATGGGTATTGATCTGAAAAGTGAGCTCTTTTCAGACCACCACTCGTGGCCCCGATGGCCTTTCCGGTATCGGTATCGGTATCGGAATCGCAATCGCAATCGCAATCGGCTCCGATGCCGATCCCGACACAACGAGCGATGAAGGATGATCAGTTGGCAAACCAATCAGGGGTGACGTTATCTCGACTTTGGCCAATCAGGCAGCCTCCGACAGACTGGTGAGCAACTGGTTGATGATATCGGGTAGCAATTCCGTGGACTGGGGTTGCCTCGACTTTGGCCATTTTTATGTTTTTGGAATTCAAGTTGCTCAATGCTTGATCATTTTGGTGTAGGAATTAGGTGAAGTTATGATCGAAATACGAGTTCACCTAATTGCAACTAATGGTTTTCCAAGC
>MNZR01000314.1 GCA_001873705.1 Syntrophobacteraceae bacterium CG2_30_61_12 | reverse complement strand
CTGGCCCCCTCCCTGGTGTTTGTCCCGTCCTCCAATCCATACCTTTTTAGCTTGAGAAGTTACGTTTTGTGTTCCCGCGGAGGCGCTGAGAGCGCGGAGAAGAGCCCTGAAATCAACCTCCGCGTCTCCGCGTGGAAATGAAACTTTTTAGCCTTCACAAGTATATCTCAAAACGATCCATAATGAGCCCGCCGGATATGAAGGGGATACCCGTCGGCACCCGTAACGCAAAAGGCTTTCTCTTGACCGTCCGGTGTCTTTTCACTATGGTTGATGCCATCAATGGGTTTTGGGCAAGACCGATAACACCGATCACAGTCAGAGGGTGAACCGACACAGCTTTTCGAGGCTGAAGGGAGCCACCCTTGTTGGGAGACCAGCCGAGGAGACCCTTATCATGGTTGAATGCCAGTTGCCGGATCAAGTGCCGGCCGATGCGGAGATCGACCATCTGCTGAAAAAGGCCAAGACCATTGCGGTGGTCGGGATTTCGCACAAGGAGGATCGGGACAGTCACAAGGTCGCCAGATACCTTCAGGAACACGGTTATCGGATGATCCCGGTGAACCCGAAATACCAGGAAGTGCTTGGCGAGAAGTGCTACCCGAACCTCAAGGCCGTGCCGGAATCCATGGACATTGTGGATATTTTTAGAAATGTCGAGGCCATTCCGGGGATCGTGGAGGAAGCGATCGCGGTCCGGGCCGGTTGCGTGTGGATGCAACTCGGGCTGGCCCATAACGAGGCGGCGGAAAAGGCCAGGCAGGCGGGGCTCCAGGTGGTCATGTGCAAGTGTACCAAGATCGAGCACGCCCGCATGATGAAAGCCGCCACCTGAGCACCCAACGCGCTGGGGATCGATCCACGGGTCGGCGCCGAGTAGCGGAAAACAATCCCTCCGGCAACGGAGCGCATGGATGGGCGCGGCGTTGTCCGAGTCCGAGCGAGCCAATTCAGACCATGACCAGTCATCTATTCGATCCTGCCAATTTGTTTGATCTGAGCGATTGCCGACATCGCGACCTGTTTGTCGATAGCGGCGCGGTATGGAGAGTGCTCTCCCGCTTGCCTTCATACCTCCACCAGGTGATGCAGCCGAATTTGCCGGAGTCGATACCAATCCAACGGCCACTGCCGGAAACCCTGGTGTTGTGGCGCGGGCGAGCGTACCGGGATGGTTTTGAAATCCTCGGCGGCGATGTGGGCAAGGGGACCTTTCGGATTAAGATCGGCGGTGAGCTGACCACCGAGGCAACGGTGCTCTTTGCCGGTTGCGTCCTGTGGGACCCGCTGATCGAACTGGGCCCGGGATCGGTGATGGAACCCGGGGCCCTGGTCAAGGGTCCGACCCTCATCGGTTGCTTTACCGAAGTGCGCCAGGGCGCCTATGTTCGCGGCAACTGCCTGGTGGGCGACCACTGTGTGGTGGGTCACACCACCGAAATAAAATCGAGCATCATGCTGGATCATGCCAAAGCCGGCCATTTCGCCTACATTGGCGACAGCATTCTGGGCCGCAACACCAACCTGGGGGCTGGGACCAAACTGGCCAACCTGAAGATCACCGGCACCACCGTTACCATCAAGTTGCACGGCGACAAGGTGGAAACCGACCTGCGCAAATTGGGCGCGATCCTGGGCGACAATACCGAACTCGGCTGTAACAGCGTGACCAATCCGGGCGTGGTGCTGGGCAAAAACTGTCAGGTCGTGCCCCTGACCTCGGTGCGGGCCGGTTACTATCCGGACGGCTCCCGGGTGCAATGATCGGATCGGTGTCGGCGTTCCCATGATCCACTCCGATTTTTCCACCGTTTGCAAGTACTTCGAAGCCAGATATGGCGCCATGGCCGGATCCGGCGCCGTGCCTTATCGGCAGACGGAACGCGGGGCCTGGGCTTTTTCGCGCTTGCGCGAAGTGCACTATTTCTTCCGGACGCTCAAGCTGGAGCGCTATCGTTCGCTGATCGATCTCGGCAGCGGCGACGGGATCGTGGTCTGTGTGGCCGCGTTGTTCACCCGGGCGATCGGGATTGAAATCAATGGCGAACTGTGCCGACTGGCAGCTCGGGCAGCCAGGGACCTGGGGCTGGAACGACGGGCCAGGTTCATTCGTTCCGACTACACAACGCAAAGGATCCAAGCCGCCGACTGTCTATATCTGTATCCGGACAAACCGATCCATGCTATGGAAGCCCTGCTGGAAAGTTGGTCCGGGGACTTGTTGGTCTACGGTCCGCATTTCCCCGCTGCCCGAATGAAGGCGGTGCGCCGACTGGAATCGGGACCGGAACGATTGGTGATTTACCGCAACTGAAGAAGCCAATCCGGCGCGCTTTCACCTGGCCGATTCGGTTGCAGTCGGCGGGAGACGGCGAAGGGGGGATTCGCAGCGCGGGCCACTCCGGTTCGGCCCGGTGGCTGGTCGAACCGGCGGCAATGGAGCAGGCAAGACTGTCCGGACCAGGTCCGGTCTGAAAGGGAGGTTACAGTCCATGGCGGTGGCCCAGAAGATGACTCAATTCATGACCCGGGCGTCATGGATCCGGAAGATGTTCGAAGAAGGGGCGCGTCTCAAGGCGATACACGGTGCCGAGAACGTGTTCGATTTTAGCCTTGGCAACCCCAATGTGGCACCGCCCCAATCGTTGCAGGCGCGACTCGAAGCCCTCGTCCGGACCCCGCCCCAGGGCCTCCATGCCTATATGCCGAACGCCGGCCTGCCGCGGGTTCGGCAAGCCTTGGCCGATTACCTGACCCGTGAACACCAGGTCCCCTTTCAGCTCAACCATGTGGTGCTGACCTGCGGCGCGGCCGGGGCCCTCAATGTGGTGATGAAGGCGCTGCTCGACCCCGGGGATGAGGTGCTGGTGCCGACGCCTCATTTCGTGGAATACGGCTTCTATGCCGATAACCATGGCGGCTTGCTGCGAACCGCCCGCACCCGGGAAGACTTCCAGTTGGACCTCGACGCCATTGGCGCGAACATCGGGCTGAAGACCAAGATCGTGCTGATCAATTCGCCCAACAATCCCACCGGTCAGATCTACGACCCGGCATCTCTCGATAAACTGGGTGAAATCCTGGCGGCCGGCAGCGAACGAGTGGGGCACGCCATCTATCTGGTTGCCGACGAACCCTATCGGAAGATCGTCTATGATGGAGCGACGGTCCCAAGCCTGTTCCAATCCTACCGCAACAGCATTGTGGTCACTTCCTATTCCAAGGACCTTTCCATTCCCGGAGAGCGGATCGGCTATGCCGCGGTACATCCGGATGCCGACGACGGCTCCCAACTGCTCGATGCGATGACCCTCGCCAATCGCATTCTCGGCTTTGTCAACGCCCCGGCCTTGATGCAATGGCTGATCAAGGATCTGCTTGACGAATGCATCGATACCGAGATTTATAAGCGCAAACGGGACCGTCTGGTGGACGCGCTGCGGGCCGCCGGATACCAGTGCGGCTCCCCTCCTGGAGCTTTCTATCTGTTTCCGCGCGCTCCGATCGAGGATGACGTGAGCTTCGTTAGGCTCTTGCAGGAAGAAAAAATCTTGGTGGTTCCGGGCAGTGGTTTCGGCGGGCCTGGGCATTTCCGCATCGCTTATTGCGTCGACGATGCAACCATCGAAGGGGCCCTTCCCGGTTTCCGAAGGGCCATGGGAAAGGTTCGGACCTGACCACGGAATCGGTTCGCACCCATCGGACCGCGGGCATGACAAGGAAAATCCACGGAATAGAGTGATTGAGCCGGTCCCCAGCAATGCGGGCAGGCGTGATCCGGGAATAAGGGGCAATGGCACGCAGGTATTTTGTTCAGAAAAAGGCTCCGGGGCGACAATCTTCATCGGCTTCATTGATTTTTGAGAAGCTGATCTGGGGGATGTTTGGACTGATCCTACTGGTCTTGCTGTTGTCGGTTTTCTGGCGTCACAATTCAGTCGATGGGGGACCGGATGAGGTGAGAAAAGACAACAGGTTCATGGGTCAGATCCCCCAGGCACCGCTGGAATTGCCGGAAAAATCAATGGATACCGGTCAAGCCCCGCAGTCTTCCATGGTTTCTCCCGGGGCCGAGCCGGCCCCCCCACAAGTCCCCGCGAGCGGAGTCGAAGCTCCTCGGGTGACGCCGAATTCTGGAACTGGGCAGATTGAAGGCGCCGCAGCCGGTGGGCCGCAAGGGGCAGCCGCTCCCGCCGCCGCCACCGGCGTGGTCGCCACGGTACAGCCCGAGCCCAAGCCCGCAACTCAAACCGAACCCGGTTCCAATTCTGCAGCGGTTCGACCGACGCCCCCCGCGTCATCTCCGCCGGCGTCCCCACCCGCCCCGGCGCCGCCGACCGCAACGCAAGCGCCTTATGTGGTGAGGGTAGGGGCCTTCAAGAGCCAGGCGAACGCCCAGGAGATGTGCGATCGACTGAAGAAGCTGGGCTATGTCACCCAGATCTGGGAGCACAGCCACGGGCAACTGGGTCGTTTGTTCATGGTGGAACTGGCGCCTTTCGATAATAAGAGTAAGGCCCTGAAGGCGAAGGCCGAGGTGGAGAAGCAGGAACACCTGGAGGCCAAGCTGATCACCAGGAATTAACCGGCGGCAGCCGCTTTTCTGGCCTTCACGATCTTGCGACACAATTCCCAGATCACGCAGTAAGTGCGGTGGCGGCAGTACAGTTCCGGATCGCTGCAGGCGCTGCAACGATCGATACATTCCTGGCAATAGCCGTGTTCGTGTTTGTTGCACACCACTACCGCGTCTCGCTCGGGATGAAACCGGCACTTGCTCGTCATCTGAAGTTCTTACACCTCTCAAATCGCAATTTTTACGGCCCCCCCCACCCGACCGGTCGACTCATGCCGGGGCGGGGGTATCCATCAATGGATCCTCAGTTGCGCGAATTCCGTTCGGCCAGCATTTTCCGCACGGTCGGAAACAATTCTATCTGAGTGTGCGGCAGAAACATGGAAGCCACGAATTCACTCATGAACCCGGGGTGCGCGGACAATTCAAAATAGGTCATCTGCCGGCCGATGGACTCCGCCTTGCGGAACGCGTGTCCCGACAGCAGGCCCAGTCGAGCCCCGGCCAAGGAACTATTGCCGATGAATTGGATCTTCTCCCGGGCAATATCGGGCAGGAGTCCGATCATGATCGACTTTTCAATGTCGAGATGCGCTCCGAATCCGCCGGCCACGAACAGACGATCGATATGCTGGAAGTCCAATCCGATATTTTCCGTCATGACCTTCATGGCCGCCATGATAGCCGCCTTGCTCTTGATCAGGTTGCCGATATCGTCTTCGGTGATCACCACGGGCGTGCCGTGCTCACTTTCGGCAGCGGTCGCCACCACGAATTCGGGCACATCATCGACTACCCGCACATGGGGGTGATCCATCTTCACGAACTTGCCGCTTTGGTCGATGATGCCTTCCACCATCAGTTCCGAAATCACGTCGATCAAGCCGGAACCGCAGATGCCGCACGCCTCGCCGCCGCCAATGCAATCGTATCGGACCCGCTCGCCACGGACAGAGAATTTTTGCACCGCGCCCTTGGTCGCCCGCATGCCGCATTTGGTGCCACTGCCTTCAAAAGCGGGGCCGGCGGAGGCCGAGCAGCAGACCAACCATTCATTGTTGCCGACGACGATTTCGCCGTTGGTGCCGACATCGATCAGAATGCTTAGCGCGGGACTGTCGGTCATGCCGCAGGCCAGGACCCCGGCGGTGATGTCACCTCCCACGTAACTGCCGACACACGGCAGACAGTGCAGCCTGGCCGCGGGGTGACCCTGGAGCCCGATTTCGGCCGCTACCACTTCCGGGAACCTGCTGGCCGTGGGAATGTATGGATCGATCCGGATCGTGCAGGGTTCCAGGCCCAGTAGCAAGTGGGTCATGGTGGTGTTGCCGGCGGCCACGAAACTGGTGAGGTCTTGGTGCGTGATGCCGGCGCCGACCACCAGCGAATTGACCAGGGAATTGATGGTCGTGATCACCGCGTTCTTGAGTGGATCCAGCCCGCCCCGACCGCAGGCGTAAATCATCCGCGAGATGACGTCTTCCCCGTAGCGGGCCTGCTCATTGTGACTGGCCTCGACCCCCACGACCTCCCCGGTGTTCAGGTTGATCAATTGAGTGACGATCGTGGTGGTGCCCACATCGATGGCCACGCCGAAGTTCATGGCCGCCATGTTGCCGGCTTCCAGTTGCTGCACGTGCGGGCAATCGAGATCCTTCAGGTGCACCGTGGCGGTGACTTCCCAGTTGTGGTCCCGCAGCAGGTGCGCGAGACCCTTGAGGCACTCGAAATCGATATTCAATCCAGTGTCCGGATAGATTTTGCGCAACTCCCGATAAATCCGCTCCAAGTCCGAGAGATTGTCCTGAACACTGGGAACCGGCAACCGCAGATGATGCTTGCGCGTGAGCGGCTGATAATAGGAAATCGCTCCGCCGGCTTGCGGTGGCGCCATCGATTCGGGATCGTCATAGCGGACAATGCTGTCCACCGTCTGGATCTGTTCCTCTTTCTGGCGGGATTCGGGAGGAATCCAAACTTGCACGTCCTGATCCAGGACTTCGGTCTGGCAAGCCAGTACGAATCCCTCATCCAGTTCCTTTTTATCGAGAAACCCCACCGCCTTACTGGAAAAATTGATGGCGCCGTCGACCACCTTGAGACGGCATTTGCCGCAAACGCCCTGGCCACCGCACAGGCTGTTGATGTAAATGCCGCCGCGGGCCGCGATGTCAAGCAGGGTTTCTCCACTTACCGCCGGTACTTCCGTGTTTTCCGGCTGGAATAGCACTTTGATTTCGGCCATGCCGATCCTCCCCGTGAATGGTTTTGGCCAAGGCAAACCGATTCTGTATATAATGGTAATTAGAGGATCGCACAAGTGGCACCGGGTGCGATCGCCCCGGTGCGGGCCTGCCGTGGGAGCGGTTCGGACCCCCGACACCCCGGCCGACACCCCTTCGAACCGGGCCAACGGATGTCATGCAGAAGCAGCGGAAAATCGCCCGTTACCCGCCCCCAGGCGGCTGGGCTTATGCGCTCCGTTGGTTGGATGCGGTTGCGCGGTTGCTCCAAATGCAGCCCCAAATGGAAATGATCCCGGTCTCTCATGATGATGCTTGAAAAGCCATCCCTGGTCGCGCCCCCGCTTGAAGACCGGCTCGATCTCCACCGGTTCCAGCCGCGGCAAGCCGCCACCCTGGTGGACGACTACCTCCGAGCGGCAGCGGCCGCCGGCTACAGTGAAGTATTGATCATTCACGGGAAGGGCAGGGGAGTCCTCAAGCATCGGGTTCAGGGGCTGCTTACCCGGCATCCGCTAGCCGCATGTTTTCGCGACGCACCCCCGGAACTCGGAGGCTGGGGGGCGACGCTGGTGGTTTTGGCAACATCATCGGAACAGCCGACTGCCGCGGAATCCGCACCCAGCACCCGCGGCGCCGAACCGCAAGGAACCCCTCGCTGGTCCCACCCGGCACGTTTCCTCCTGGGATTACTGCTCGGTCTGGCCGCGACCGCTCTACTGCTTCACTTCATCCGCTAGACCAGGACCCTGCCGGTCCGTTGATTGTTCCTTAACAGGCAAGGGATTTTTCCTTTAGGCGCCTAGCGGAAAGTCTCCACCGATCGTTACATGTCACACATGTAACGACTTCTTGGATAGCGCTTTGGGCCTCAATGGATCAAGCAACCAGAACCTTCAAGCCGGACCCGCGGATCAATACATGTAACACACTTCGGAAACCGGCTTCAGCACCTTCATCCGGCTCCGCGGACCCACGCACGTCGGTGTGACGAAGTTGACACGGCTGAGGTTGTCTGCTATTTTTCGGTCGTTTTAACCTGGGTCACACTCTTTTAACCTGAGTCACCGATGGCTCGCGCCGAAAATCCGCGGTGGTTTTGGAAGTTCCTCAAGCAACCTTAATAGGAGGATGGCATGAAAAGGACTCTATGGGGTGCGTTGGCGTTGTCCTTGTTGCTGGCCGGCCCGGTGATGGCCGCCGACGGTATCAAGATCGGGTTGATGGGGCCGATGACCGGATCCTGGGCCAGCGAGGGGCAGGAGATGAAACAGGTCCTGGACCTTCTGGCCAAGGCCGTGAACGATCAGGGTGGACTGCTGGGCAAACCGGTGGTGGTGGTCAGCGAAGATGATGGCGGGGATCCCCGGACCGCGGCCCTGGCGGCGCAGCGTCTGGCCACCCAGGGAGTCGTGGCGGTGGTCGGGACCTACGGTTCCGCGGTTTCCGAAGCCACTCAGAACATCTATAACGAGGCCAAGATCATCCAGATCGCCAACGGCTCCACGGCGATCCGATTGAGCGAAAAGGGCCTCAAGTATTTTTTCCGAACCTGCCCGCGCGATGACGAACAGGGGCGCGTTGCCGTCCAGGCCATCGAGAAAATGGGTGCGAAAAAAGTCGCCATCCTCCATGACAACACCACTTATGCCAAGGGACTGGCGGACGAGGCCAAGAGCTTGCTCGCGGGCAAGGCCGAGGTGGTGTTTTTTGAAGCCCTGACCCCCAAGGAACAGGATTACACCGCGATCCTCACCAAGCTGAAAGCGGCGGCGCCGGAAGTGGTGTTCTTCACCGGTTATTATCCCGAGGGTGGTCTGCTGCTGCGCCAGAAGATGGAAATGAACTGGCCGGTGCCCTTCATTGGCGGCGATGCCACCAACAACCCCGACCTGGTCAAAATTGCCGGCAACAAGGCTTGCGCCGGGTTCCGGTTCCTGAGCGCGCCGCTGCCGAAGGACCTGCCTTCCGAGGGCGCCAAGAGTTTCCTCAGCCAGTTCCAGACCCAATACGGTTCTCAGCCCAGTTCGATCTATGCGGTGCTGGCCGGTGACGGGTTCCGGGTCCTGTGCGAAGCCATCAAGGCCGTCGGCAGCACCGATCCGGACAAGGTCGCGGCTTATCTGCATAAGGACTTCAAGAATTTTCCAGGCCTGACCGGCGCCATCTCCTTCAACGAAAAGGGTGACCGGGTGGGCGAAGTCTACCGGGTCTACCAAGTGGACGCCGCCGGTAACTTCATCCTGCAGCCCTAGGGATGCACCGGCCGGCAGGGGAGGCGGAGCGGCCTGATAACCGGCTTGGGTTCCAGCCGGTTCCGATCGACCGTTTTCCCCGCCCGCGACCCCGATAGCGACTCCCTCGCGCCAGGTCCACCAGGACCTGCCGGGGGAGTTCCACTCATCTCGATTCAAGCAAAGACAGCGGTGATGGAACAATTCTTTCAGCAACTCACCAACGGTCTGGCCGTGGGGGGCATATACGCCTTGATCGCCCTGGGCTACACGATGGTCTATGGGGTGCTCAAGCTGATCAATTTTGCCCACGGCGACCTGTTCACCATCGGCGCTTATTTGGGACTCACCCTGCTCACCTCCTTGTCCCTAACCGACCGGCTGGGACCGTTTTGGGGCGTGGTGGCCCTGGCGGCCATGGCCATGGGGCTGGTGGCACTGGTGGGGGCCTTGCTGGAGCGGGTGGCCTACCGGCCGCTCCGGGAATCGCCGCGACTGTCCGCGGTGGTATCGGCCCTCGGCGCATCGATCTTCCTATCCAATGCGGTGATGCTCATCTACGGCGCGCGCTTTCATGTCTACCCCCAAGACCTGCTGCCGAAAATCACCCTGGATCTGTTCGGCCTGCAGTTGCCGCTGGTGCGGGTCCTGATCCTGGCGGCTTCCCTGGTGATGATGACGGCCCTCTATCTGTTCATTCAGAAAACCCGGATCGGCACTGCCATTCGAGCCGCGGCCATCGATCAGGGCGCCGCCCGGCTGATGGGCATCGATGTGGATCGGGTGATCCTGCTGGTGTTTCTGATCGGTCCGGCCCTGGGCGGAGTGGCCGGAGTGATGGTCGGCATCTATTACGGTCAGATCAATTTCACCATGGGCTGGACTTATGGTCTCAAGGCCTTTACCGCAGCCATTCTCGGGGGGATCGGCAACATCCCGGGAGCCATGGTCGGGGGGCTGCTGCTGGGCGTGATCGAAGCCATGGGCGCGGCTTACATTTCGATTGCCTGGAAAGACGCCATTGCGTTTTGCATCCTGATCGCGATCTTGATCGTTCGTCCCACCGGTCTGTTGGGCGAACGGGTTGCTGAAAAGGTATGATGGACCGAACCAAATACCTCTATCTTGCGGGCACCGTCGTGCTGGCGGCGGCCCCGGCGGTTCTCAACACCTACTGGGTCGATGTGCTCAACAACGTCGGCATGTACGCCATTTTGGGGTTGAGCCTGAACCTGATCGTCGGCCACGCCGGCCTGTTCAACCTCGGCCATGCCGCCTTCTACGCGATCGGGGCCTACACCGCCGCCATCCTCAACAGTCATTTTCACATCCCGGTGCTGTGGCTGTTGCCGCTATCGGCTCTCACCGCCGGACTGTTCGCCCTGATGATCGCCCGCCCGATCATCCATTTGCGCGGCGACTATCTGTGCATCGTCACCATCGGCGTCGGCGAAATCGTGCGGATTGCCCTGATCAACAATGTGTTCGGCATCACCGGTGGCGCCAACGGCATCTTTGGGATCGACCGACCCCAGATTTTCGGCTGGGTGATTCGCCGACCGCAGGAGTTTTATTATCTAATTTGGCTGTTCCTGATGGTCACCGTGTTTCTTTTTCAGCGTCTGGAAAATTCGCGGTTTGGGCGGGCCCTCAATTATCTGCGGGAAGATGAAACGGCGGCGGAAGGCAGTGGCATTCATACCGCCCATTACAAGCTGATGGCTTTTGTGATCGGCGCCGCCTGGGCCGGCATGGTCGGCAATATCTTCGCCGCCAAGATGACCATCATTTCACCCGAGTCCTTCAGCTTCTGGGAATCGGTGCTGATGTTCACCCTGGTTATCCTGGGCGGTTCCGGCAGCATCCCGGGAGTGCTGCTGGGTGCCTTGCTGATCATCGGTCTGCCGGAATTGTTCCGAGGCTTCGCCAATGCCCGCATGGCGATCTTCGGCGTGGCCATGGTCGCCATGATGATCTTCAGGACCGGCGGGATCCTCCCGGCTCGCCCGCGCACCTATCGACTGCCGCAACCAGCGGCGGCCGTGGAGGCCAAGCCGTGACCCTGCTCAGCCTGAACCGTCTGACCAAATCGTTCGGCGGCCTCACGGCAGTCAACAATGTTTCATTCCAGGTGGAAGGCGGCAGCATCGTCGGTCTGATCGGCCCCAACGGCGCCGGTAAGACCACGGTATTCAATCTCATCACCGGGATATATCGCCCCAACCAGGGCGAAATCATCTTCAACGATGGTTCGATTGTCGGCCAGCCAACCCATCGGATCGTGTCCCTCGGGATCGCCCGTACCTTCCAGACGATCCGATTGTTCCAGAACCTGTCGGTGCTGGAGAATGTTCTCTCCGGCTGCCACTGCCGGATGAAATCCGGCTCCCTGGCCGCCATGTTGCGGTTGCCCTCGCAAAAAAAGGAAGAACGACGGGCGGTCGAACGCGCTCTTGGCGCCCTCACCTTCGTCGGTCTGGAAAGCCAGGCGGAGCAATTGGCCCGCAATCTCTCCTACGGCAACCAGCGCCTGCTGGAAATCGCCCGCGCCCTGGCCACCGAACCGCAACTGCTGATCCTCGATGAACCGGCCGGCGGTATGAACGAACAGGAAACCGGTGCCCTCATCACGCTGATTCGTAGGCTTCGGGATCGCGGTATCACCGTACTGCTGATCGAACACGATATGAGTTTGGTCATGCGGGTGTGCGAACGGATCGTGGTGCTGGAATATGGCGCCAAGATCGCCGAAGGGGAACCCGCCGCCATCAAAGCCGATCCCAAGGTCATTGAAGCTTATTTGGGAACCGAGGAAAACGAGTGAAGATGCTGCTCCAGGTGGTTGACCTGCGGGTCAAATACGGCAACATCGAAGTCCTTCACGGGCTCAACCTGGAAGTCAAAGAGGGTGAGATCGTTACGATTCTCGGCGCCAACGGTGCCGGCAAGTCGACCACCCTACTGACCATCAGCGGTCTGGTGAAACCCGTTAGCGGCGCGATCTATTTCGGCAAGACCTCGCTGCACAAGATGCCGGCCCATCGGGTGGTTGAGCGCGGCATCGCCCAGGTGCCGGAAGGCCGCCGGATTTTCAATACCCTGACGGTTCAGGAAAACCTGAAGCTGGGTGCCTTCACTTCGAGTGATCGAGCCCGCGTCAACCGCACCATGGAGTGGGCCTATCAGCTTTTTCCGGTCCTCGCGGAACGCCGCCAGCAGCTTGGGGGTACGCTCAGCGGTGGCGAACAGCAGATGCTGGCTATCGCTCGTGGCCTGATGAGCGACCCCAAAATTCTGCTGCTGGACGAACCCAGCCTGGGCCTGGCTCCGCTGCTGGTTCGAACGATCTTTCAGACCTTGCGGGAAGTCAACCGCACCGGGGTCACCATCGTGCTGGTGGAACAGAATGCCAAAGCGGCGCTGAAATTGGCCCACCGGGGCTATGTGATGGAACTGGGGCAGATCGTACTCCATGGCAATGCCGCTGATCTGCTGGAAAATCCCGAGGTACAGCGCGCCTATCTAGGGGCCGGTCAGTAAATATACCGATTAAGGGTAAAAATTTTCATTTCGTGTGCGTTCGTTCCCGGGAGCGTGGGCATCCTGCCCGCTTTTGGTAATGTTTTGTGTTCCCGCGGAGGCGCTGAGAGCGCGGAGAAGAGCCCTGAAATCAAGCTCCGCGTCTCCGCGCGGAAATGAAACTTTTAAGCCTTCACAAGTATAATTCCGGCGGTTTGGAACACACCCCACGGCGCGCCTCGATGCCTAATCCCGATCGATCTCTCGCTTGTGTCGTTCCTTGCGGGACTGGCGCTTCCAGCCTGGCCCTTGATCCCGCTTGCGCTGACTCTGTGCCGGAACGGAAGCGTCTTCGTCGTCGCGGAAGGGGCGCAACTGCTCGGGGCCAACCCAAAATGATCCGGACGCCGGAGCTCCGGCGGCTTGCTTACTGGGTTTTCGCTCCCTTTTCCCGCGCTCCCGCATGGCACCCGGGTCTTCTTCCGGAGTCGCCGGAATCACCAGGTAATCCATTGGAATCCGGGAGCATAAGTACATCTCCAGGCCGGCGCCGAGGAATTGGATCCCGGCCGGGTCGGCGCGTCCGGCGGCGATGGTCACCAGCACCGGCTGGGGGTCCCGGTATTGGGCGCGGCGATACCCGGCATCACGATCGGAAAAGAGCGCCACATGGGACCTCGCTCCATCCGGGACCAGCCCGTCTTGGCGGATGGCTCGGAGTTGCTTCCTCCGAGCCCAATAATAAAGCGTTGGCGGCGGGGTGACCGCCACCGGCCGCGGCAGATCATCAGGATTTTTTGCTTGCAGCAGTCCCGATTGAAGGGTGAAAGGCAAGTCCGCTCCGATCAATTCCAGTTCCCGGATGGTGGCCTCGCGAACAAAGCGGAGCCGCGGATCATCCTGAAGGACCCAATACAATTCCTTCCATGGCATGGTCCCGTCGGTGTTCCAGAACAAACCGTATTCGGAAGGTGCGATGCAGGCCACGTAGGCCAGTGTTTTCGCCAGGGTCCTGGGCGGCATGCGTGGACTCATCACGACTCTCCCTGCCGGCGAAGGCCAAGCGTGTCGGTTTCAACGCCCCAAAATTTCAATCACCGGGGGAATCAGATCGCGTGCGATATCGCTCCTGGAACCGCCGCCCAACACCACTTCCAACCGGCCGCCGCACAGGTCTTCGGCCGCTTCCTTGAGTGCGGCGGCAAGCCTGAGGTAGGCGGTGCGGCTGAGTCCCAGATCGCCGTAATCGCCCCGATGCGTATCGAAGCCAAAATACCAGAAGATGAACCGCGGATGGAAGCTTTTAACGCGCGGCAGAAAACCGTTGAGCGCCGTTTCCGCATAAATTTGGTCGCGATCGGCGGCGGCGACCGGCAGGCGCGGTCGAGGCCAGGCGGAACCATCCCAGCCGCCGCCCGGTGCCCCAATGTCCACCTTGGTACCGTCCGCGGAGCACTGATCGAGTCCGCACACGCACACGTGCAGCACGTCCGGGTCCGAACGCACCAAGGCACGGGTGCCGTCCGCATGATGGGCATCGGTATCGAGGATGGCAAACCGCTGGATGCCGTGCACCTGGCGTAACTTGGCGATGGCGATCACCACGTCGTTGAAGCAGCAGTAGCCACCAAAGAAGTCACGCCCCGCATGATGGCCGCCGGCGCCGATAAAGGCGAAAGCGTTGCGAATTGCGTTGGTGGCGATCATTTCCGCCGCCAGCACCACGCCACCGGCTGAATGCCAGGCCGTGGAACAAAGAGGGTCCAGCGCGACCTCATCGAGCAGCGCCTGGGTGTGGACTTGCAGCAGCCATTCATCGTCGATCGGCGGCGACTCATAGAGCGCAAACTGGGGCTGGGTCAGGAGCGGCTCCAGGGCTGTGGGGAAATCCTGGAGCCTGGAGCCCTGGGTCAGGTAACTGCGGCGGCTGAAACTCGGGTGATAAAAAATTCCGGTCTTCATGAACACTCCAATCCGTTCCATCGACCGCGGCGCAACCGTATCCCGGTCGGTCCCGGTTGGTTTTTAGGTTGACATAATATATCTTATCAGACGTTACCGTTGAAGCCAGGCTGTCCCGGTGCCGCCCTCAAGCATCCTCGCTAAATCCAGTTCCGCCCCCAAACCGCACCATTTTCCCCTTGACTCGAATCGGCGTTTCCAGTACACCTACCCCTGCGCTGAGCGGGAATAACTCAGTGGTAGAGTGCAACCTTGCCAAGGTTGAAGTCGCGGGTTCAAATCCCGTTTCCCGCTCCACCCTAGACCAGACCAGGCGGTTTTGCAAAAGAGCTTTTGCAGGCCGCCTTTTTCATGCTCGGATCGGACCAGATTGAGATCGGCGTTGGCCCTGCATTTTGCTTTTTACATCCCATGAGTCGTGAGTTGCTATCGGCTCGCGTGCTGGTTGTGCTCAATGGGTCTCCAGACCGTTCAGCTTGAACCATCGAGGGATTTGGGCTATGCTGGTGAGGAAGTCATGTACCTCCGGCAAAGCCGGAGGCTTGTAAAACCGTGGACCGCTCAAAGCGGTTGTAAACCATTGGCCACCTAAAAGGTGGCGATTATGCAAACATGTTCAGTTGATCCAACCTGCGGTCCTCAGTTTCCTGCTTCTTTATGTACTGGCGGACGGTCTGCTCGTCTCTTCCAACCGTGGATACGAAGTACCCTCTGGCCCAGAAGCTTTGTCCGGTAAAGTTTTTCTTCCTGCCAAGAAAGGTCCTTGCAATGTGAATGGCGCTCTTCCCTTTGATATAGCCAACCACCTGAGCAACCCCATACTTGGGAGGGATTGAGATGAGCATATGCACGTGATCCACCATGAGATGGCCCTCTACAATACTGCTCTCCTTCTGTTTGGCCAACTCTCTAAACACTTGGCCCAGATGTTTTCGAAGCTGCTCGTAGAGTACCTTCTTCCTATACTTGGGAATCCATACCACATGGTACTTGCAGTCCCATACGGTGTGGTTTAGACTTTGATAATCATCCATGCGAAAGCTTTCCTCTCTGTAAACTTTGAGCGGTTCACAGGGGAAAGCTTTCGCATATTCCCGCAAATGTCAAACTCTGGGAGTCTCCCCGGCAAAGCCGGGGGTTTACCATGATTAATCACATTAATGGGGCTCCCGCACTCAAGAAAAAAGCCGATCTATTGGTTACCGCGCCTGGCATGGGAAAATCCACGGCCATGTTTCTGGTGGCGGAGTTGCCGGAACTGGGAAAGGTGAATCGGCGTGAGATCGCCGCCCTAATCGGAACGGCTCCGGTCAACCGGGACAGCGGGACATTCCGGGGCAAACGCATGACGGGTGGAGGACGCCGCCATATTCGTACCCAATTGTACATGCCTACTTTAGCGGCAATAAGATATAATTCGGTTATCAGAACCTATTATCAGCATTTGCTGAAAAACGGGAAAGTCAAGATGG
>MNZR01000330.1:3173-4268 GCA_001873705.1 Syntrophobacteraceae bacterium CG2_30_61_12 | reverse complement strand
CGCAACCTGACCTACGGTGCGGAGACGCTGTGCCACTGCCGCGTAACTGGTCTGGTTTGGGTGTGGACCTTTTAGAACACGCTCGGAGAGAAGGCGCGGACTATTGTGCCGCGCTGGTTTTTGTTTCCTGTTTGAATCGTTGTTCCAAAAGATCTGCACCCAACGATGATAAGGGCCTTACCGCGCAAAGTATACTTTCAGCCAGACAGGGAGGATGTCATGAAACTCGGAAAGCCCCCGGTTCTCGTCGCCACGATTCTGATTTTGGTCCTGACCCTTGCCGGTGCATCCCTTGCCGGCAAGCTGCAAAGTCAGCTAGCCGGTGAAAGCACGCTGGAACAGGTGCTGCAGCGCGGCGTGCTCAAGGTCGGCATGTCCACCTTCGTGCCCTGGGCCATGAAAGACAAACATGGCCACCTGATCGGCTTCGAAATCGATGTGGCCACCAGGTTGGCCAAGGACATGGGGGTCAAGGTCGAATTCGTGCCGACCAAATGGGCCGGCATCATTCCCGCCCTCCTGACCGGTAAATTCGACGTGATCATCGGCGGTATGGGCATTCGTCCGGACCGCAACCTCAAGGTCAACTTCTCCATCCCCTACGATTACAGCGGCATGTCCATCGTGGCCAACAAGAAACTGGCGGCCGGTTTCAAGAGTCTGGAGGACTTCAACAAGCCCGAGGTCACCATCGCGGTGAGGCTCGGTTCCACCGCGGTGACCGCGGCCAAGCAGTTCATGCCCCAGGCCAAGCTGGCCATGTTCGACGATGAATCCCAGGCCTATCAGGAAGTGATCAACGGGCGCGCCCATGCGGTGATCGGGGATGCTCCGACCCCGGCCTTCCACGCCATCAAGTATACCGAAGTCCTGTTTTCGCCGGTGCTCGGGACCTTCACCAAGGAACCGATCGGATTCGCGGTGCAGAAGGGCGATTATGATTTCGTCAACTATTTGAACAACTGGATCACCGTGGTGCAAGCCGAAGGCTGGCTCGAGGAAAGAAAGCATTACTGGTTCGAAACCAAGGACTGGGAAGGTCAGGCGCAATAAGCGTTGTGCCCGGCCTGCTCCAAGGACCACCGTATGAATCCA
>MNZR01000330.1:0-3150 GCA_001873705.1 Syntrophobacteraceae bacterium CG2_30_61_12 | reverse complement strand
GCCGGTCGCCCCTACAGGTCCCTTTTCAGCAGGATATCGCTTCCCGCGATCGCCATCAGGACGCCGTCCGAACCGCTCCGACGCGCCACCTTAACCCAGTTTTCACCGCTCAGGCCCTCCGCCACCGTGGTCAGAAGCAGGCCTTGTTCGAGGCTGCGGCTGCCCTTGAGCAGAACCAACTGGCGATGATTGGTGAAAGCGAACATGACCCAACCGTTGGTGAGAAGATAATTGTATTTGCCCGGGTATTGGCCGATCAACTGGCGGGTGGTGGCGGCCAGGGCGTCGAACAGTGGCACAATCCCCTGATTCTCCGCCTGTCGATCCGCCAGGCCGTCCAGCAAATATTCGAAGGTCCTGGCGGAATCGCTGACCGCGCCCGCCACCTGGACCCTCCGGCCACGGTAGCTTTCCACGGCGGGGGCCTTGCCGTTGTGGGCAAAGATCCAGTCCTGCCCCCGGTAGCGGAGGACGAATGGATGGGCATGGCATTCATCGATCGGCCCGCTGGTCTGGAACCTCACGTGGGCGATAATGATCTTGCTGGAAATGACCCGGGCTAGGCGCTGAAAGCTGTCATGGAACCGACCCTCATGGTAGGCCCAGGCGGCCGATTTCTCCACGATGGCCTGTTTCTTTTTAAAGAACCCGATCCCCCAGCCATCCATGTTTTTTCTGGCTTTAGCGGCGAAAACCGGCAGGGCCGTTGGTGCCGAGTATCGGGCTGCCGTGGACACGGCGAAAAGATCACACATCCCGCGCCTGCTCTCGGATATCCGTCAACTCCCGTTCCCGGGCCGGCGCGGAGAGCACATCGCGGTCGCCCGGTTGCGGTCCCTGACAGCCACGCCGCCGTCGAAGCAAGGTCCAGCCGCGCGGTTGATCCACCGCGGTGACCAGGTGCCGTTCCGTTACGCATTCGGTTCTCAAATCTAGGACTCCTGATTCACGTCCCCCAGGTACAAAACATCGGGCCCGGCCACCACTATGAATTTTCCCAGCGTGCCCTTGCGCGGACTGATGGGCGCCCATCCTTCCTGGCTGAGCCCCTCCCTGATGGAAGTCAGGACCAGACTGTTGCCCAGGCTTTCCGACTCCCTGAGCAGCATCAGTCGCCGAAAATTGGTGAAAGCGAAGAGCACCGATTCGTTGGCGAGGAAAAAAGCGTAATGACCGGGATATTCGTTGAGCAGGTTGCGAATGCTCTTGATCAAGGAGCCGCCCATGCTGCCGTAAGGCGTGTTCTGCAGATAGGCCACCAGTTGGTCGCGCAGATATTCGAAAATCCTTGCCGGATAAACATCCACGTCGATCTTGGGGCCATGCTGGGTCTGGTAGCGCTCGATGCTTTCGACGATCCCCACCTCCACGAACAGCCACACATGATCTAGGAATTCCAGGGAAAAGGGGTGATTGTCACCGCTGTGCCCGGCCCCGCTCAACGGACAACTGATGTGCGAGACGATGATCCGACTGTCGATCACCCGTGCCAGTCGCTGAAAGCTTTCGTGAACCTGCTCATCGGAAAACACCCGTTCGGATGATTTTTCGATCAAGGCATGATTGTCACGGTAAAAGCCGATCCCCCAACCGTTCATGTTTTTCTGAGCTTTTTCGGCGAAGATCGGCAGATATTGCTGGGCCGTATAGTTGAGTCCGGAAGAGAGAGCAAAAATATCGCACATGGCACAATGTCCTTACAGAGCGGCCGGGCAAGATAATCAACACCGGGTGGGGCGGTCGCGCCGCGAAGCGAACTATCGCCGCGGATGCACCCCATGAATCCTATGGTTTCCGCGGTCGGTCAAGTGCATTTCCGGAAGACGCCTGGTTGGCGCCCCATCCCATCACCCGATTGGCATGGCCAAACGCCACATAGATCTTGCACAGCGCCTTCATCCACTTATTGGCCTGGTGATCATGGCGGATCAGGGGGACGCGCCCGGCGCTCAGTTCCACCAGAAATTGGGTGAAGATGATCCATTGCATGGCTTCGTCATACTTGTGAAGCACCGCCGTATGGTAGCGAAATTCGATGGTGGATCGGTACCAGTAGGAATGCAGATTGAGGCCATGGTAGCGGGTCTGATCATATCTTGGGCTTTTATGGCACTCGGGATCGTAGCGATTCTCCTCGGAATACCAGAGCTGCTTCAGGCGGCAGCCGGTGTTCTTGCAGGCCACCTCACAATCCGCCCATTTCATCAGCGCATCCACATCCAGTTCCATGGGCCGGCAGGTGTCCCGCTGCTCGCGCCCACCGGCAATCAACAGGTAGATGTAATCCTCCATGGGGTAGACGATCCGCACCAACTCTTTCAAATGTTCGCATCGGTAAAGCTTCTGATCGACCCCATGGTGCACATGAAAGCCGCACGATTCATCGATTTTTCCACGGTCGAGCTGGTTCAGCAGCTGAAAGAAGCGATAGGCTTCAATCAGCCCATGGAAACCGCGCAGGATCGGGCTGACCAATTCCACGCCGCCCCGATGGATGATGGAAGCATCCTGCTCCAGGTGCCAAGCGGTGCGGTCGGTGCCCAGGCTCACCCCGAAATCGCGCTGCAATTGCTCAAAATCGCGCCCATCCGCAGCCCTGGAATGGACATTGTGAGGTCTAATGACTCCGCCGTCCGGAGGCAGCATGTAGTAATCGAGACCGTAAAACTCGATCTCGATACCAAACGGTCGATCGGTGAAATAGTGGAGCATGGGGTACTTGTTCTTGAGCTTCGCTACCAGGTCTTGCGATCCTTCCATGGCAGGCTCCTCCTCTGGAAGCACGTGTCAGCGTGAGTCCGGAACTGTCCTTGTCCGAACCGTCCAACATCAGCGAAAGAGAAGGGGAACACAACATCATGACGGTCCTTTTCGCGTACCGGCTTCTACCCAACCAGGGGTGTAAGGGATTGGCGACCGTGCTACTGTAACACGAAGCGCCCGGGGTAACAATGGCGCCGCAAGCGGTCCTCAATCGAGCACGATCACCCGATTCGGCCCGAGCCTAGGGCTGCCCTTTACCCGTTACTTCTGCCGGGGCAGTTTAGCCACCGCTGAGGGAGAACCCTTCGCACATGAGTTGGAGGTATGAATAATCGTGCCACATCAGTTGGTGCCCCGGTGGCGGATCGTTCTTGCGGCCCAGATATC
>MNZR01000160.1 GCA_001873705.1 Syntrophobacteraceae bacterium CG2_30_61_12 | reverse complement strand
CCAACGTTACCCGAGCCTGAAATGCTCGTCTCTTGGCTCCCGTCAATTTCCGAGCTGCATCCATAATCGTGGAGATATGCTGTTCCGTCAATCCGTGCATCGTTTCCTTCCCGTGGTTTGATAATTCAGAGACAAAACTATTCGATACCCACAAGAAGTTAACTTATTTCATGGATTTGCGGTAGACTATATATTTTGAGTTGCCTTACGCCCCGTGGGAGCGCCGTGCTCCAGCGCGGTTCTTTTCCGCCCCCGACCGCTCCGCCGCCATCGGATGGTACCGCCAAGGATCAAGAATCCTTGCCGGCAAGTCATGATCCGCCGTCTGGTAAAATGGTCCGACTGGAGGAGGCCGCGCTGGGGCGCGGCGGTCCCAGGCAGCCGCATGCGGGCGGGACCAGTTCCGCGATCCCTTTTCGGACCGCCACCAGTTGTTCCGGAGACGCCTGGTCCAGTTTGTTCAAGATCACGGTGATCGCCGCCTCCAGTTGCATCCCTATCCTTGTTCCCGGTTCCGCGATTCGTTTTTCATAATGGTTGCGCCCATCCCATGCGCTTGCTATAAGGGTGGGCGATCATTGTCCGGACCCGTCGAAGCGGCGGCTGTTCCAGCGCAAGCGAAAAGGTGTGCAACGAGATCTCCCATGCTCGATTCACCATGTGCATAATGCTCCCGGACGCGCAAACCATGGCCGGCATCATCCGCGGCGCAACAACCCGCCTCCGCTGTCGCCGGCGCTTGGCGTCACCCCACCGTTCGTTGCCCCTAGAGCAGCCGGACCAAGCGCTGAATCGTCTTCCGTCGGCATGGTCCGTGCCATTCATCGGTCGGTCCTGGTCGATTGCCGCGTCACCCCACGTTGCCCTGCCCGGTCGGGAACACCTAAGGGAGGGTATCACTACCACTGGTGCTGAGGAGGAAAAGCATGTTTGATGAAAAGGAACTGGAAAAAACCAAAGCCGCCAAGGAAAAATGGGAGCAGGGAACGTTGGGCAAGGCGTTGGGTAAATTCCCTGAACGGAAGCAGGTTTTCACCAGCATTTCCGGGACTCCCGTGGAGCGGCTGTACACACCCCTCGACAACACTCAATTAGACTACCAGCGCGACCTCGGTTGCCCCGGCGAATACCCCTTCACCCGCGGGGTGCAGCCGACCATGTACCGCGGTCGCTTCTGGACCATGCGCCAGTATGCCGGGTTCGGCAACGCCAAGGAAAGCAACGAACGCTACCGGTACCTGTTGGAACAGGGCCAAACCGGTTTGAGCGTGGCCTTCGATCTCCCGACCCAGGCCGGCTACGACAGCGATCATCCCCTGTCCATGGGGGAAGTGGGCAAGGTCGGGGTGGCCATCGATTCGATCGAGGACATGCGGGTGCTGTTCGATCGGATCCCGCTCGACAAGGTCACCACCTCGATGACCATCAACGCCCCGGCCACCGTGCTCCTGGCCATGTATCTGGCGATCGCCAAGGAACAGGGGGTGCCCTTCGACAAGGTGGGCGGCACCGTGCAAAACGACGTGCTCAAGGAAATCATCTGCCGCGGTCAGTACATCTATCCGCCGAAGCCGAGCATGCGCCTCACCATCGATCTGATCGACTACTGTTTCAAGCACGTTTCCCGCTGGAACACCATCAGCATCAGCGGCTACCACATTCGCGAAGCGGGCTCCACCGCCGCTCAGGAGATGGCCTTCACCATCGCCGACGGCATCGCCTACGTGCAGGCGGCGGTCGATCGCGGTCTCGCCGTGGACGCCTTCGCGCCGCGGCTGAGCTTCTTCTACAACGCTTTCACCAACGTGCTGGAAGAAGTGGCCAAGTTCCGGGCCGGCCGCCGCTACTGGGCGCGGATCATGAAAGAACGCTTCGGCGCCAAGGACCCGCGCTCCCTGATGATGCGCTATCACGTGCAGACCGGCGGGGTGACGCTCACCGCTCAGCAGCCGCTCAACAACATCGTGCGCGTGGCGCTCCAGGCCTACGCCGCGGCCCTCGGCGGCTGCCAGTCGCTGCACACCAATTCCTACGACGAAGCCCTGTGCCTGCCGACTCAGGAAGCGGTGACCGTGGCTCTCAGGACCCAGCAACTGGTGGCGGAAGAAAGCGGTGCCGCCGATTCCATCGATCCGCTGGCTGGTTCCTATCTGGTGGAAGCCATGACCGACAAAATCGAAGCGGAAATCGAAGACTACGTGAACAAGATCGATGCCATGGGCGGCACCCTGGTGGCCATCGAACAGGGTTACATCCAGAAGGAAATCCAGAACAGCGCCTACCGGTTCCAGAAGGAAATCGAGTCCAATCAGCGGATCTATGTGGGCATCAACAAATACACCATGAAGGAAGAGCCGCCCACCAACCTGCTCAAGGTGGACATGAAGGTCGGCGAAGTCGAGGTGGCCAAGCTGAAGAAGCTCCGGGCCGCGCGCGATCAGGCCGCCTGCGACCAGGCCCTGGCCAAACTCAAGGCGGTTTCCGCAACCGCTGAAAACGTCATGCCGGCGGTCATCGATGCGGTCATGGCCAAGGCCACCATCGGCGAAATCTGCGATGTCTGGCGCGGCGTGTTCGGCGAATACCGGCCGAAGGAATACGTGTAGACCGCCCGCGCGGGCAGCGGTCCGAACCCGGCCGCTCCGATCGTGCTCGGGGGCCTGGGGGCCTGGGGGCGGAGGTCGGAGCGCCTCCCTGTTCGGCCGCCGCGCTGATGAAGGACACAATCAGCGCGGGGTTTACAGCCGTCAATCGTTATCATGGAACTGCTTTTGGAGGTGAAATCCCATGGCACAAGCAAGGAAAATCAAGATCATCGTTGCCAAACCGGGCCTTGACGGCCACGATCGCGGCGCCAAACTGCTGGCCCGCATCTTCGCCGAAGCGGGCATGGAAGTGGTCTATACCGGGCTGCGTCAGACCCCGGAAATGATCGTCGCCACCGCGCTGCAGGAAGACGCCGATGTGGTGGGGCTGAGCAGCCTGTCCGGGGTGCACATGTACTTTTTCCCGCGGGTCGTTGAACTGCTCAAGCAAAAGGGCCTTGAAGACGTGCTGGTGGTGGGCGGCGGCATCATCCCCCGGGAAGACATGGGCGAACTCAAGAAGGCGGGGGTCCACGGGATTTTCGGCCCCGGCACCCCGACCACGGAGATCGTCGATTTCATTCAGAACAATGTCCGGCAGTCCCGGTAACAAGGCCGCCGACACCGGTGCCGACGGCGCCGGCGATGGCATCGGCGTCGGCGATACCGGTGTCGGCGCCCGGGACCCGTTCGG
>MNZR01000157.1:3506-3913 GCA_001873705.1 Syntrophobacteraceae bacterium CG2_30_61_12 | reverse complement strand
AGAAAACAACTGCTGGTGCATGAATTGATCAAGGTCCGCTGGGTCGGTCTCAGCCGGGAACAGGGCAATAAAAAAGATCAGGCCCGCCAACTGGCCACCGCCGTTGGCGCCCATTTCGTTCAACTGCTCGGGCAGAACATTCTGCTCTACCGGCGCATGGATCCGTCGGTCCCGATCGCCAAGGACCGCACCCTCCTGGCGCTGCCCGACTGAAGCGCGCCTCGCTCGCGGCGATCATGCTGATTTGGCTGAAAGTTCTGGTTTTTCTGTGGAGCGTCAATCTGGCTCCGCCCCTGCTGGCCCATCTGCTGGAAGAACGTTGGGGCGGCCCACTGGATCGCGGCTTGCGGTTTGGCGACGGGCGTCCCCTGCTGGGTCCGCACAAGACCAGCCGCAGGCTGATCGCG
>MNZR01000157.1:0-3491 GCA_001873705.1 Syntrophobacteraceae bacterium CG2_30_61_12 | reverse complement strand
GTTGGCGCCCATTTCGTTCAACTGCTCGGGCAGAACATTCTGCTCTACCGGCGCATGGATCCGTCGGTCCCGATCGCCAAGGACCGCACCCTCCTGGCGCTGCCCGACTGAACCGCGCATCGCTCGCGGCGATCATGCTGATTTGGCTGAAAGTCCTGGTTTTTCTGTGGAGCATCAATCTGGCTCCGCCCCTGCTGGCCCATCTGCTGGAAGAACGTTGGGGCGGCCCACTGGATCGCGGCTTGCGGTTTGGCGACGGGCGTCCCCTGCTGGGTCCGCACAAGACCAGCCGCAGGCTGATCGCGGCCGTGGCCACCGCGGCCGTGGCGGGACCGACCCTGGGTTTCCCCCTGCCGGTGTCCCTGGCGGCCGGCCTGCTCAGCATGCTGGGCGATCTCCTGACCAGTTTCTGCAAACGCCGCCTCGATCACCCGAGCGGCGGCAATCTCCCCGGCGTCGATCAGGCGCTGGAAGGGGCCCTGCCGTTTCTGGTGCTGACTCCCCATGGCGGTTTAAGCCCGGCGGCAACGCTTGCGGCCATCCTGGTTTTTTCCCTGGGCGCCTATGCCGGCTCCCATCTGCTCAAGGATATCCTGCGCGCCCAACCTTTTGAAGGTTACCCACGTCTGCTCAAATCGTCCACCCGTCTGCGCGAATTGAAGCGCTGCCAGGTGCAGTCAAGTCCCTGGACTTATGTGCTCAATCTGAAATCGCTGTTCATGTATCGCTGGTTCATGCAGCCGGTGTTCAGGCTGAGCGGCATCGAAGCCATCGGCCGCAAGAACGCTCTGGACTTGCAGGTTCACCGCCTGGATTTTTCCTTTCCCGACCTGCCGCAAAGCTTCCACGGCTACACCATTTTGTTTCTCACCGATCTGCACCTGGACGGCCTCGAGGGCCTCACCGAACGACTCGAACCGCTGCTGCGGGAACTTCCGGCCGACCTCTGCCTGCTCGGCGGGGACTATCGGATGGAGGAATACGGATCGTTCACCCGCTGCCTTCAGCTCATGACCCGGCTGGCGCCCGCCATCAGCGCCCGCGACGGCAGCTACAGCGTGCTCGGCAACCACGACTGCCTGGAAATGGTGGAACCACTGGGTGAACTGGGAGTGCGTTTCTTGATCAACGATACCGTTGCCATCCGCCGCGGCGGTGAGCGCATCTGGATCGTGGGCGTGGATGATCCGCATTACTACTGCTGTGACAATCTGGAGGAAGCCTTCGGTAAAGTCGAACCGGGGGCCTTCAGCGTGCTCCTGGCCCACTCGCCGGAAATCTTCCGGGAAGCCGCCGGATTCGGCCCGCGTCTCTATCTGTGCGGGCACACCCACGCCGGTCAGATTCAGCTGCCGGGGATCGGCCCCATTTCCACCCACATGCGCGGCCCCCGGTTCGTCGCCCACGGCCCCTGGACCCATGCCGGCATGCAAGGTTACACCAGCGCCGGCGTGGGCATTTCCGGCGCTCCGGTGCGCTTGT
Organism: Syntrophobacteraceae bacterium CG2_30_61_12; assembly: GCA_001873705.1. Classification (GTDB taxonomy): domain Bacteria; phylum Desulfobacterota; class Syntrophobacteria; order Syntrophobacterales; family DSM-9756; genus CG2-30-61-12. Next base: position 2,009 of record MNZR01000157.1, on the reverse strand, counting down.
GGTCGCGCGGCGAGGTGGTGCTGGTGACGCTCAGGCGAAGTGAACCATGAAACTTCCCCGCCTCGAAGGGCACCCAGAGCAGGAAGGGATTGGGCGCGACCGATCCGATCAGGCCCTCGCTCCCCTCGGCCATCAGTGGTCAAACAGCAGCAGGGGCGGATCGAAATGCTGCGGCGGGGCCAGCCCCAGCAGTTGAAAGCAGGTGGCGGCCAGATTGGTGAGGCTGGGGGCGGTCACTTCCGGATTGAACCGGAGCCCGGTCCGGCCGCTCGGATCATAGGCGATGCACCAGACCGGGTTGAGCGTATGGGCGGTCTTGGCCTTCGGTGATCCGTCCGGATTCTTCTTGGCCGTTCCGGTCTTCTTATCGCGCTCGAACATTTCTTCCGCGTTGCCATGATCGGCGGTGATCAGGGCAATCCCCTGGGCCTTATCCACCGCCCGCAGGATCCGGCCGAGACACAGATCCACCGCTTCAACAGCGATTCTGGTGGCCTGATAGACCCCCGTATGCCCCACCATGTCACCGTTGGGGAAATTGAGCCGGATCAGATCGTAGCCGCCCGCCTCGATTTCCGCCACCACCCGATCGGTGATTTCCGCTGCTTTCATCCAGGGCCGCTGTTCAAACGGCACCCGGTCCGAGGGGATTTCCACGTAGGTTTCCAGGGCTTCATCAAACTTCCCGGACCGATTGCCGTTCCAGAAGTAGGTCACGTGGCCGAATTTCTGGGTTTCACTGATCGCCAGCTGGCGCAGCCCTTGCCGGCAGAGCAATTCGCCCATGGTGTTTTCGATATGCGGCGGTTCCACCAGATAGGTTTGCGGGATGTGCAGATCGCCGTCGTACTCCATCATCCCGGCGTAAGCCACCCGCGGTCGCGGTGAGCGGACAAAGACGCTGAACTGATCTTCCTCGAAAGCCCGGGATATTTCAATCGCTCGATCGCCCCGGTAGTTGAAAAAGATCACCGAATCCCCATCGCGAATCGGCCCCACCGGGCCATCCGCATCGGTGATCACGAAGGGGGGCAGGTCCTGATCGATCACCCCCGGCCGTTCCGCGCGATAGGTGGTGATCGCCTGTTCGGCCGTGGCGAATCGGCGCCCGTCTCCGGCCACATGGGTTTGCCAGCCGCGCGCCACCATCTCCCAATCGGCCTGGTAGCGGTCCATGGTGATGGCCATCCGCCCGCCCCCGCTGGCGATGCGAAAGTCCACTCCGTGGCGACGGTTGAGATCGGTGAGAAAGGCTTCAAACGGGACCACATAATCGAGCGCCGAGGTTTCGCCCACATCGCGGCCGTCCAGCAGGATGTGGATCCTGGCCCGAGTGATTCGGTTCACGGCTGCCGCCTGCTCCAGCATGGCCTTGAGATGATCGATGTGGCTGTGGACATTGCCGTCGGAAAAGAGGCCGATGAAATGCAGCGTGCTGCCGTGGTCCCGGCAGTTTTGGGTCAGCTTCCGCCAGGCTTTACCCTGATACAGGCGGCCGGAGCGGATCGCGTCATTGACCAGGCGCGCCCCCTGGGCATAGACCCGGCCGGCACCGATGGCATTGTGGCCCACTTCGGAATTGCCCATGTCGGAATCCGCCGGCAACCCGACCGCGGTGCCGTGGGCCTTGAGTCGCACAAACGGCGCTTCGGCCAACAGCCAATCCAGATGCGGCGTATGCGCGGCGGCCACCGCGTTGCCCTCGAGGTGCTCGCTGCTGCCGATTCCGTCCATGATCACGATGACCAGCGGTCGCGGGCGAACCGATTGGAGTACGGTGTTGAGATGGTGCATGGCAGCGCTTGCCTCCTTCTATACTGGTTTAGGATCAGATGTTTCATTTTCAAAAGCGGGCAAGATGCCCGCGCTCCCGGGAAAGAGCGCACACGAAATGAAACTTTTTACCCTTAACCGGATATATGTCGCAGCGGAAAAGAATGCAATGGATGGCGGGCCGATCGCGCTAGCGGTAACGATAGCCGCGGGGTCGCTCGCCCAGGACCACGGTC
>MNZR01000333.1 GCA_001873705.1 Syntrophobacteraceae bacterium CG2_30_61_12 | reverse complement strand
GCCCCTCCTCAGCCGATCAAATCGTTGCGCCCGACCTCAGCCCCTCATGGCATCTCCCATCGACAACGCCTCACGGCGCCCCTAGCACCCGGTTTGTCCAACATTCCTCTCTTGTTCAGTTCTGTTTTCTTCCCTTCCGCGTTTCAATATTCGTTCCTTCCCCACTTCCGCGGTTGGATATTCGTTAATCGATATTCGATATTCGCTTCTTCTTCCCTCTTCCCTTCCGCGGTTCGACATTCCTTAATCGATATTCGATATTCGCTTTTCATTCTCTCCCCGCCTTTCCCGCCGGCTTGTTTGTTGATAGCGCTTCCAGCGGTTGTGCATCCAGAAATACTGTTCCGGGTGGAGGCGGATGATCTTTTCCATTTCCCGGTTCATGGCCAGGCACAGGCGTTCGGTTTCCTGTCGCTGATCTTGGCCCGGCCGCGGCCAGATGGGGTCGCTCGCGTAGCCGTCGAAGCGGAGACGACCGGTTCGGTAGCAGGCGATCACCACGATCGGCCGCTGCTGCATGATGGCGAGGGTCGCCGGGATCGGGGTGGTGAGCGCGGGCCGGCCGAAAAATTCCACCAGCAGGCCGCGCTTGGTGCTCTGATCCGGCAGCAGTCCCACCGAATCCCCCTGGTCCAGCCGCTGTTGCAAGGTGTGTAGCGAATTCCGGTTGGGAACGAAGATCTGCCCGCTTTGCGCCCGACCGGCGTAGACGAATTGTTCCAGGTAGGGGTTATCGAGCGGCCGCACCGGAATGACGGTGGGAATGCCGAAGGCGGCGCTCACAAAGGGCAACAGTTCCCAATTGCCGAAGTGCGGGGTGACGAAGATGCATCCGCCGCTCGCTTCGTGGATGTCTTTTACCTTTTGGAACACCGGGCCCAGATCCGGGTACCTCCGCAGCATCCATTCGCGGGCATCGGCTCGGAGCAGTTGGCTCCGATGCTTGATCAGTTCAGGCGGTGCCAGCAGGAACGATTCAAAACTCCGGCGCGCGAGATTCAGAACGCGCCAGTAGCCGAGATCATCACCTAGAGCGTGACGGATGTTATCGATGGCGATCCGGCGGCGCTTGGTGAGGACGAGAAAGGCGAGATTCGCCACCGCTCGAACGAAGCCGCCGAGGGCCCACATGGGGGTGATGCGCGCCAGGTGATAAGCGGTCAGGACCGCGTAGTAGGCGCTTTTCCGCAGCACCCGATTGGGGCCGCGCCGGCGCCTGCGTTTGCTCTTCTTGCGGGTCCGCCGCAGTTGTTGTTGCAGGTCTTCGGCCATGATCAAACCCCTGGGCTGTCCCTTCGCCTCACCCGGTGCCGCTTCCGGAACGGCTCTGGTAATCTCCTGAAATCAGATATTTTTCAGGGTTCTCCATAGCAGCTTGCAAACGATCGGACAAGAGCTTTCCGCGCCGATCAGCCGCCGCGGCCTTGGTCGGGATCAGGAGCAACCGGCCGAAGCTCCAGATCGGGGACGAACCGGAGCAGGGGATTTCGGCATTGCTTCAGTTTGATGGAAGCCCTTAATCTCGTCATGCGGGAGGGATATGACCGAAACGGTGTTCATTAAGATGCCCCTTCTTCCCATGCTACCCCGTATTCCCGGTCATGATCATCGTTACGACCACTAGCAACAGATCGGCATGGTTCAGAAAACCCTGGTTTTTGGTAACCGTTGCCCCCGTCATTCCCGCAATCTTTGAGCGGGAATCCAGTGCTGCCACCGGCCTTCGGCCCGCCTGAACGGCGAGTGCTGACTTTGAAGTCAGATAAGAGTCCCCTGTATTGCTGGATTCCCGCTGGAATCATGCGGGAAGGACGATCCGGTGTTACCCTCAATTGAACCATGCCAAAAGATCTCATCACGGAGGCACGGAGAAGACAGGGAAAGACGATTTATTGCCGGGAAGTTCTCCATTTTCATCGGGCCCTGTGGGAGAATTTCTTGGCAAGGGCCCAAACGATAATGAAGACCGTATTCCCCCACTACGCCGGCGACTTTGAAGATGGCATTCATTCATTACGGGTTTTCATTGTAACATCTGGATGGTCATGGCCTTTATTGGCCCATCAAACCGAGGCAGTGCGTCCTGCCCGGTGCCGCTGATATACCAATATAATGCGCCTTGCGCCAGGTCGAACCGTGCCGAAGTCCGCCGGCCATGGACGCAATGGGCGGCTCGGGCCGGGAAAAAACCGCGGCAGCATGTGGAAACCCGGGGCGGGTTATGCTAGAGCTGAAACGGGGGAGGTGACGTTGCGTCGCGCTCCCGCATTGGAGGTTCAACCTATGGGAGGCAAAAAAAATCCGTGAGTCAAGAACCGAATAAAATCATCTATTCCATGGTGGGGGTCAGCAAATACCATCAGAAGCGGCCCATCCTCAAGGACATTTCCCTGTCCTACTTTTACGGTGCCAAGATCGGGGTGCTCGGTCTGAACGGTTCGGGCAAGAGTTCCCTGCTCAGGATTCTGGCCGGGGTCGACCAGGATTTCAACGGCCGAACCGTGGTCAGCCCAGGCCTCGGCATCGGTTTTCTGGAGCAGGAACCCGAGCTGGATCCGACTAAAACCGTGCTCGAAGTGGTGCGCGAAGGGGTCCGGGAAACGGTGGCTCTGCTGGAGGAATTCAATCGCATTAATGAGCGGTTTGCCAAGCCCGTGAGCGATGACGAAATGAACCGGCTGATCGAGCGGCAGGGCGAGGTGCAGGAAAAGCTCGACGCGGTCGATGCCTGGGACCTGGATTCACGCCTGGAAATGGCCATGGACGCGCTCCGTTGCCCGCCGGGAGACACTCCGGTGAACATCCTCTCGGGCGGCGAAAAGCGCCGGGTGGCCCTGTGCCGCCTGCTGCTCCAGCAGCCCGATATCCTGCTTCTGGATGAACCCACCAACCATCTGGATGCCGAAACGGTGGGCTGGCTCGAGCAGCATCTGCGCCGCTACCCAGGGACCGTGATCGCGGTGACCCACGATCGTTATTTTCTCGACAATGTGGCCGGCTGGATCCTGGAACTGGACCGTGGCGAGGGCATTCCCTGGAAGGGCAACTACAGTTCCTGGCTGGAACAAAAGCAGGCGCGACTGGCCAACGAAGAGAAGGCCGAAACCGAACGGGGCAAGACCCTGGAACGCGAACTGGAATGGATCCGGATGTCGCCCAAGGGGCGGCATGCCAAGTCCAAGGCCCGGATCAAGGCTTATGAAGAACTGCTGGCCAAGGACAGCGAAGGTCAGGCGCGGGACCTGGAAATCTACATTCCGCCGGGGCCGCGTCTGGGCAAGCTGGTGATCGAAGCGGAGCGGCTGAGCAAAGCCTACGGGGATCGTCTGCTCATGGAAGACCTTTCGTTCTCGCTGCCCCCGGGCGGCATCGTCGGGGTGATCGGGGCCAACGGCGCCGGTAAGACTACCCTGTTCCGGATGATCACCGGGCAGGAATCGCCGTCCGCGGGCTCCATCCGGATCGGCGAATCGGTGAAGCTGGCCTATGTGGACCAGAGCCGCGAGGTGCTGGATCCGGATAAAACCGTTTGGGAAATGATTGCCGGCGGTGAGGACAAGATCCAGCTCGGTAGCCGTGAGGTGAATTCCAGGGCTTATGTGGCGCGATTCAATATTCTCGGGGCCGATCAGCAGAAGAAAGTCGGGCTGCTTTCGGGGGGCGAACGCAATCGGGTGCATCTGGCACGGATGCTCAAGGATGGCGCCAATGTGCTGCTCCTCGACGAACCCACCAACGACCTCGATGTCAACACCATGCGCGCGCTGGAAGAAGCCCTGCTCAACTTCGCCGGCTGCGCCGTGGTCATCAGCCACGACCGCTGGTTTCTGGACCGAATCGCCACCCACATCCTGGCCTTCGAAGGCGACAGCCAGGTGCTCTGGTTTACCGGCAACTACAGCGACTACGAAGCCGATCGCCGGCTGCGTCTGGGCACCGCCGCCGATCAACCGCATCGAATCAAATACCGGCAACTCACCCGCTAGGCCTTTTGGGGGTTCGCCTGGGGGCAGTGTTCTTGACTCATACTGGTTTAGGATCAGATGTTTCATTTTCAAAAGCGGGCAAGATGCCCGCGCTCCCGGGAAAGAGCGCGCACGAAGTGAAACTTTTTACCCTTAACCGGTATAGCGATACGCGGCTGGCCGCGACCTATGTGCGGTATCGCACGGTGCTGCCGGACCTTGGGCTGCGCGCGGCACGGGTCTGTTTGCGGTATTTCCGGTTCGATCCCGGCATGGTGGACGGACCGCGCGGTCGCCGGGCTCGTTCCGCTCTGGTCCAGTTCCAGGAACGGCGGGGCCTGCCGGTCACCGGCGAATTGGACTCGGAAACCGAAGCGCACCTGGTCGTTGAAGCCTTCCCGGATTGACGCCGCCGGTTCGAACCGGGTGCATCCCGCACTGATGATCACCGATGGAAACGGGGCTAGGGGATTCTTGTGCTAGACACCAACCCAATCAATGTGGGAAAATAGCGCCAGCATCGAGAAACAGGTGAACATTCACCGGTCGTAAAAGCACAACTGGTTGAAACGATGATCGAAGCCGGGATTTGTTTACCCCATCGGCGTGGTTGCGCTCCCATCCCGACCCGCAAGGGAGAGGGAATTCCGGGACAGCCTTATCGGTCGGATCCGCGACCCACTTTGGATCGAGTCTGTGATGAGCAAGGCCTTGCCGGTGGGACCGGGAAGTATCTCATGACGAAGTCACGGCGGTTGTGGTGGGTACCGATGGTTGCCATTTCGGTTTACGGGATGCTGATGACGATCGGCGGATGCGGCGTAGGTTCCCGATTGGCGGCTGACTATGCGGGACCCCGGGCGGTCGTCGAACCATCTATTTCGAATTCGCATGAACTCAGGGAGACACGCCTGGCAGCCGGTGATGAGGTTGAAATCAAGTTTGCCTATGCCGAGCGTTTCAACGAAACCCAGATCATTCGTCCGGATGGCCTGCTGAGTCTGCAGTTGGTGGGGGAAATCCCGGCGGCGGGAAAAACGCCCAAGGAACTTCGGGATGAATTGGTGCGGCGCTACGCGGTGGAATTGAAACACCCCGAGTTGGTGGTGATCGTGCGCTCCCTTTACGACCGACGGGTCTATGTGGGTGGCGCGGTGAAAGCGCCTGGGACCGTGGCAATGCCCGGCCGCTTGACCGTGCTCGAAGCGATCCTGCAATCGGGAGGTCTCGACCTGGATCAGGCGGAGGAGAAGCAAGTGGTGGTGATCCGCCAGACCGGCAATGACCGTCGGAATTATCTCCTCAACCTGGAAGACCCGCTTGATAGCTCGTCCGACTCTTCCTTTTTGTTGGAGTCCAGGGACATCGTTTATGTCCCCAGGACCGCCATTGCCGATCTCGACCTCTGGGTTCAGCAACATATCTACAAACTGCTGCCGCCGTTTACCTTCGGGATAGGACATAATTTTTGATCACAACGAAACCCGGTCTCAGCAGCAGGTCGTTGCGCGACCTCTATTTCATCTTCTTCAGGCACCAGCGAAAAGTGATTCTATTTTTTGCCGTGATGATGGCAACGATCATCGTTGGGACCATGACGGCTCGGAAGATCTACCTATCGGAAGCGAAACTCATGGTCCGTATCGGCCGAGAAAGTGTCGCCCTGGATCCGATTGCCGCGACCGGCAAGGTTGTCGATGTTGGGCCAGATCGCGTGAGCGAGATCAATTCGGAAATCGAGATCCTGAGAAGCCGCGAGCTGATGGAGGAGGTGGTGGAAGCCCTCGGGGTTCGGCGTTTCAAGGAGCGTCGCGAAGCTCAGAGGAATTTTGCCGGCAATGCGTTACGGTCGCTCAAGGCTTTGCTCAAAGCATCCGTAAGCCCGATCGTTGGTGGAATTCGATCGATGCTCGGAGCCGAGACGGAGGATCCAGCGCTCCGGGCGGCAAGGGATCGATACGAGATCGTTAACGCTATTGGTAAGAACCTTAGCGTGGAAGTTCCGAATAAGAGTAGTATTGTCAATATGGCGTTTGAAGCCGATTCACCATCGCTGGCAAGAGACGTGGTCAATAAGTTGGTGGAACTCTATTTGGCGAAGCACATCAATGTGCACCGTACCGCCGGGTCCCATCAATTCTTCAAGGAACAGACCGATGGCTTGCGGGTTGCCATTGAAGCCATCGAAAAACGGGTCATGGATTTGAAAAATGAAGTGGGCATGGGCTCACTCGACGACCAGAGGAAAGCGCTCTTTGATCGGATCGGAACACTGGAACTCGCTCTGGAACAAACCGGGTATGCCCTGGCCGCGGCGAAAGCGAAAGTCGCGGCATTGCACAAAAGCCTTGCCGGTCTGCCGAAGATCAGCATCCTTCAAGAAACCACTGGATTTCCCGATTCGGCCAAGGAGGGACTGCTAAAAAGCATCAATGATTTGCAGCTTCGCGAGCAGGAGCTGCTGTCGACCTACCAGGAAAGCAACATCCAGGTACAGGAACTCCGCAGGCAGATTCGGCAAATGAAAGAACTTTACGCCAAGGGGCCCGAGCAAGCTCAAGTCACACAGGGGGTCAACGCCGCCTTTCAGCAAACCGAGTTGAGTCTGCTGACGGAGCAAGGGAATTTGGCCTCGCTCGAGGCGCAATCGATTGCCCTCAAGCGGCAATTGGCGGAAGCCCGCAAGGAGGTAATAAAACTCAATGAGGTGGAAATCCAGCTGGCCCAATTGAATCGCGAGCTGGACATTCAAAACGATAGTTTTAGGAAGTATTCCGATAGCCTGGAACAGACCCGCATCAATCAGGCCCTCGAAATCGAGAAAATTTCCAACATCAGCGTGGTCCAATCAGCTTCGTATCCGCTGGAACCGATTCGGCCCAAGAAGGCTACGAACCTCTTGATCGGACTGGTGCTGAGCATCGTGGGAGGGATTGGGGTCGCTTTTCTCGCGGAACATCAGGATCATTCGCTGAAGAGGCCGGAAGATGTGGAGAGTAAACTCGATCTGCCGGTATTGGCGACGATTCCCGAATGGAATTCGAGGCCATCCCGGAGCGGGTCGGTTTCAGCGAAAGCGGAGCAGGCGGTTGTTCGGATTGGTGATCGACTTCGGATTCCAAGGGATTTCGGCAATCATTGGGATCCGTTGCGGGAGAGCATGGAGCAGGCCGGGGAAGCGAATGATCGGCCATTCATAAGAAGTTGCGTGGTCACTGCCTGGCGGACCGGGGAAGGGGTCACAACCGTGGCCAGTCAGCTGGCGGTAACCGTGGTGTGCCGGCAAGAAGGCAGGGTGCTTCTGGTGGATAATAATTTCTTGGATCCCCGTTTGCATACCGTTTTTAACTGTCGGCAAAGTCCGGGATTGGCCGATATGCTGATGGCGGATTCAATCCGCGGCGGGACTATTCAGGCCACCGAACTGGCGAATCTGGATTTTCTTTCCTGTGGAACACACCCTGCTCGTTCTCAACTCCTTTCCAAAACAATCGACCCCGGCCGATTGGCGTCTTTGTTGAACGCCTGGTACAAGGAATATCGATTGGTTGTCTTTGATACGTCGCCCCTCGGCGACCAGGCTCAATCCAACGCTTGGGCGGCGCTTGCAGATGCGGTGGTGTGGGTCATCGAGGCAGAAGGATTGAGGTATGAAATCCTGCAAAACGCCAGAGACCGGTTACGTCAGGATTCGGCGAAGCTGTTGGGTGTCGCATTGAACAAACGCCGCTACTACATACCCGCTTGGCTTTACCAGTCGCTGTGAGGACGCGTCGGAGAGCCGACCCATTGGGGAAAAACCGGCTTGACAAGTTGCCCTGGCTCGGTCCATGATCCTTATCATGGAGTGAGGTATCAGGTTGATTTTGGATAAGAAGCCATTCCGAGCCTTGCTGACCGAGAACACAGGCAAGATGGACATGCCGCGGCGTTATCGGTTCACGGTTTTTACGTCGACGTTTAACCGTGCGCATACCCTGCCACGAGTGTACGCGAGTCTTTCCAGGCAGACGTTCAAAGACTTCGAATGGCTGATCGTTGACGACGGTTCCACTGATCAAACCGCTTCCTTGATACAGCAATGGCAAGCGGCAGCCAAATTCCCTATTCGCTATGTTTACCAAGCCAATCAGGGTAAGCACATTGCCTTCAATCGTGGGGTGGAACTTGCCGAGGGCGAACTGTTTCTGACCCTGGATTCGGATGACGCCTGCTTTGCTCATGCCCTGGAGCGTTTCGACCATCACTGGCGAAGTATTCCGGAGGAGCGAAAGGCAGCTTTTTCAGCGGTCACGGCCTCATGCATGGATGAGAATGGCCGTCTGATCGGTAGTCGTTTGCCCAAGGAGATTATCGACTCCGATTCCATCGAGATCCGCCATCGGTATCGGGTGACCGGAGAAAAGTGGGGATTTCACCGCACTGACATATTGCGCCAATTTCCATTCCCTGAAGTTGGCATGAGGTGTTGGGTGACGGAAGGTTTGATCTGGAGGGCCATTGCTCGAAAATACAAGACCCGCTACGTTGCCGAAGCTTTGAGGGTCTACTTCACGGTTACCGAGCCGTCGTTCGGGAGGTTGACCTCTCAGCCCGTGGAAACGCAAGCGCCGGGACGTATCCTCTATAATAGGTCGGTGTTGGATAATGATCTCGGTTGGTTTTGGTGCGCACCGATCGATTTTGCCAGGGTGAGCTGGAGCTACATTCGTAACGCGCTTCATACCGGACTATCCTTGCCCAGTGCGGTGATGGCACTGAAACTCCCTGCTGCCCGAGTGCTGACGGTCCTAGCCGCGCCGGTCGGGGTGGGGCGCTATCTTGTCGACTGTTTGCGCGGCAAACGCTCTCTGCGCAACTGCGCAATTGGGGTGTTTAGCAGGCGAGAAAATGGGCGAAGGCCCATCCTGTCAGTGACCCTGAAAGAGGCTCCCTTAAGCAGTATATGAGCCGGTTGGTTTACCAGTCGCCGTAGCCACACAGGAAAGGCAATCCATGACCCATTCCATTCCGCTTAAAGTAGCCGTGGTGGGCTGCGGCTATTGGGGCCCCAATCTCGTTCGTAATTTCCAATCCCTTCCCGATTGCCGGGTGGAGCAGGTGTGCGATCTGGACCCGGAACGCTTGCGACACATGCGGCAATTATACCCGGATCTGCGCACCACGACCGATTTTCCGACCATCCTCGAAAACCAAGAAATCCGTGCGGTGGCCATCGCGACCCCGGTACGAAGCCATTTCCCGCTGGCTAGGCAGTGTCTTGAACAAGGCAAGCACATCTTGATCGAAAAACCCATGGCGTTATCGGTAGACCAGTGCATCCAGTTGAATCGATTGGCCGATGATCGCGGACTCACACTGATGGTCGGTCATACCTACCTCTACAGCAGTGTGGTCAACAGGATCCGGGAGATCGTTCGGAGCGGAGACCTGGGTGAAATCTTCTATATCGCATCCCAGCGGCTGAACTTGGGGCTTTTCCAGCAGGACATCAATGTGGCATGGGATCTGGCCCCACACGATCTTTCCATTATTTTGCATGTGCTCGGCGAACGGCCGGTGGCGGTCAACTGTCAGGGTAAATCCCACCTCACCCCCGGTATCCAGGACGTATCCACCATGTGGCTTGAATTCTCATCCGGGGCCGTGGTCACGGTGCACAATAGTTGGCTGGATCCCAACAAGGTCCGACGTATCACCATTGTGGGCAGCCGCAAGATGATCCTTTACGACGAGACGCAGCCGCACGAAAAGCTCAAAATCTATGACCGCCGGGTGGAAGCTCCACCCCATTACGACTCTTTCGCCGAATTCCAATACGCCTACCATTATGGTGACACCTTCGCACCCTATATCCAGCAGGTCGAGCCTCTCATGGCCGAGTGTGGCCACTTTATCGACTGTGTCCGCAACGGCACGGAGCCCAGAAGCAATGGTCGTCAAGGTTTAGAGGTGGTGAAAATCCTGGAGGCGGCGTCGCGTTCCATGACGGCGGATGGCAGCAGACAACCGCTGAGGTGATGCCGAAGATGACCAGCCAATCTGTCTCGCCGTTGGCCAAGATAGCCCCCGACGTGAAGCTCGGGGATGGGGTCAAGGTTTACGATTTTGTCAACCTTTACGGTTGTACCATCGGTGAAAACAGCAAGATCGGCACCTTCGTGGAAATCCAGAAGGGCGTGGTGATTGGCCGCAACTGCAAAATCTCCAGCCACAGCTTCTTGTGCGAGGGGGTGACCATCGAGGACGAGGTTTTCATCGGCCACAACGTTACATTCATCAATGATTTGCTGCCCAGGGCCACGACCAACGATGGGGTGCCGCAGACCGGTGCGGATTGGGTATGTGTGCCGACTTACATCCGGCGCGGCGCAACCATCGGCTCCAGCGCCACGGTTCTAGCCGGGATCACGGTAGGAGAAGAAGCCATGGTGGGGGCAGGGAGCGTGGTGACTCGGGATGTGCCTCCCCGAACCGTGGTGGCGGGAAATCCGGCGCGGATCTTGAGGACCTTGGACTAGGATGGAAAGCTGGTGGCGGTCCGGCAATAGGCGCCGGTAGTCGGATCTAAAACCGAAGCGCAAGGCCAAGTCTCGGCCGATCGTGGGGGAAGCACCAATGCGGGTACCTTTTCTCGATCTCATGGCCCAGTACCGGGCCTATCAGGGTGAACTGGACCAGGCCATGCGGCAGGTGTTCGAATCCTGCGCGTTTGCCGGTGGTCCGTTTGTGGACAAGTTCGAAGGGGAATTCGCCCGCTTTTGTGAATGCGACTGGGCGGTCGGAGTCGGCAGCGGTACCGAAGCGCTGCGGCTGACCCTGCACACTCTGGGCGTTGGCCCGGGCGATGAAGTCATCACCGTGCCCAACAGTTTCATCGCAACCGCCGAAGCCATTAGCTGGTGCGGAGCCAAACCGGTATTTGTCGATGTCCGGCCCGATACCTACACGCTCGACCCGGATCGCCTGGAAGCGGCCATCAGCGCCCGAACCAAGGCGCTGATTCCGGTCCACCTGTTTGGCCAGACCGCCGATATGGATCCGATTGCGGCAGTGGCGGCGGCCCACGACCTGATTGTGATCGAAGATGCCTGCCAGGCCCACGGCGCCCGCTACCAGGGGAGGCGCGCCGGTTCCCTGGGATGGGCCGGCTGTTTCAGCTTTTATCCCGGGAAGAACCTGGGGGCCTATGGAGAAGCCGGTGCGGTCACAACCAACGATGCGAATCTGGCCGAGCGCCTGCGCCTGCTTCGCGATCACGGGCAAAGCCAGCGCTATCGGCACCAGTTGGTAGGTTGCAATTCCAGAATGGACGGCCTCCAGGCTGCGGTATTGACGGTCAAACTGCGTTACCTGGAAAGCTCGAATCAGGCCCGGAGCCGGGTGGCTCAACTCTACAACCGGCTGTTGACCCAGGTGCCGGGGGTGAGCACGCCCCAGCAGGGGGAATATCGAGACCACATCCATCATGTTTACGCGATCCGCACCCCCAATCGCGACGGCCTGGCCCGTCACCTTCTAGATCACGGGATTGGTTGTGGTATCCACTACCCGGTCCCCATTCACTTGCAGCCAGCTTACCTGGATTTGGGACTGGGTGAGGGTTCGTTTCCAGTGGCCGAGAGGTGTGCGCGCGAGTTCCTCTCGCTTCCCATATATCCCGAGCTGACCGAGGATCAGGTCAACATCGTGGTCCGCCACATTGCGGAATTTGTGAGCGGACAGGCCGATCATCTGCCTGTTAACCCCATGAGCGGGGACGGTCACAACGAAGCATGAAAATGTAGGGCTGCCAGTAGGTCGGGCTGTGCGTGGCACTCCCTGACGATCCGGTGGAGGGGCGCGGATTCGGCTCGCTGCCGAATCGTCGGGTAGCTCCCGCTGGTCGCAACCCGACCTACGAATTCGCTCCTCCATTTGGTTGCGCACAACGATATGGAATGATTTACATGGTGTCCTATTTTCGTATAAAGGATTGAGAGCTTCATTGTTGTAGGAGCGGTTCCAGCCTGGGCGTACAGACGGCAACTTTTCAGCCTGAACGAGTTTACAGAAATTGGCGCGCCCTCTGGGGAGGGTATTGAAAAAGCCATGCAAACCCTCTTGACCCAAGTGAATCCCTGTGCCGATCCCGACTGGGATCAGCGGGTGAGCGCCCTGCCGGGTGCGGGTTTTTTCCATTCATCGGCCTGGGCCGGAACTTTGATGGATGCCTACGGCTACCGGCCGATTTATGCGCTGACGCGGGAAGACGAGCGAATTGTTGCCCTTATTCCCATGTTCCTGGTGGACAATGCTCTGACCGGTCGGCGAGCAGTGGGCCTTCCGTTTTCCGATTTTTGTGAACCCCTCGCCAGCAGTGACTCGTTATTCTTCCGGTTGTGGCGGCAACTTCTGGATCAAGGAACCGAGGCCGGCTGGAAATATATCGAACTGCGTGGCGGTGCCGGCTATTTCGGAGGCTGCGCGCCTTTTCAAGTTTTTGACCGACACCGGCTAAATCTCACCAAACCGTTGAAGGAGTTACACCTGCAATTGAGACAGAGCCTTCGACAAGATCTCCGGCGCGCCGCCCGGCAGCAGGTGGTGGTTGAGCGCTCGGCCGACCTCGAAGCGCTGAGGGAATTTTACCGGCTCAACTGCCTGACTCGAAAAAGGCATGGCCTTCCCCCCCAACCGTGGCGCTTCTTTCGATCGTTGCACCGGCATGTGCTCAGCCGTGGTTTGGGCCAGGTGTTCTTGGCGCGCTACCTGGGCGAAGCCATCGCCGGGGCGGTCTACCTACACTTCGCCAAACAGGCTGTCTATAAATACAGCGCCTCGGACTACCGCCACCGATCCAAACGCGGCAATGATGCGGTCATGTGGCAGGCAATTTGCTTTTTCTCGGAAAACGGTTTCCATTCCTTGGACTTTGGTCGAACCGGTCGTGACAACATCGGGTTACGCCGATACAAGTTGGCATGGGGGGCCGTTCCAAGCAGCCTAGCTTATTATCGCTACAGATTGGATCAGGCGCGTTATCTGGAGGGCGATGCCGGTGAGTTTCATCCTTACAATAGAGTTCTGAGCAAGCTTCCTTTATCCGTGCTCCGAATCATGGGAGAGTTGCTTTACCGATATATGGGCTGATTGTTCGGGAAAAATGGAATTCTACCGAGGATAAAGATTTGCGGATGCATGCGAGAAACCTCTACTATGCGATAAGACCATTCATTCCGAGGACGCTCCAGATTTATGCTCGAAGGGCTTGGTGCAAAATCATGCGTCTGCAATACCATGGCGTATGGCCGATTGACCCGCGAGCCGGAAAGTTGCCGCGAGACTGGCCCGGTTGGCCGGATGGCAAGCAGTTCGGATTGATTCTGACCCACGATGTGGATACCCTGGGGGGGCTCAAGCGTTGCCGCCAACTGGCGGACCTGGACCTGGAACTGGGCTTCCGCTCCTCGTTCAACTTCGTTCCCGAACGCTATCCCATGGACGCTTCGGTACATGGCTATCTGAATGATCGCGGCTTTGAAATCGGGGTCCACGACCTGAATCACGACGGCAAATTGCTTTCTTCTCGGACGATATTTGCCGACCGGGCCGTGAAGATCAACGGCTATCTCAAACAATGGAACGCGGTGGGCTTCCGAGCAGCGGCCATGCATCACAATCTCGAGTGGTTCCGAATGCTCAACATCGAGTACGACCTTTCCACCTTTGATACGGATCCTTTCGAGCCGCAATGCGATGGTGTCGGCACTATTTTTCCATTCTGGGTCGGCACGCCGGGCATCGACAACGGCTATTGGGAAATTCCGTACACGCTACCGCAAGATTTCACCACTTTCGTGCTCATGGGCGAGAGAACAATCGATCTGTGGAAGAGGAAGTTGGCCTGGGTGGTCGACCGGGGCGGCTTAGCTTTGGTGAATGCTCATCCGGACTACATGGCTTTCCAACCAAACGAACAAACGATCGAAAATTACCCCGTATCCCTCTACAGGGATTTTCTTCAACATGTAAAGGCAACCTATGCAAAGCGCTATTGGCATGGGCTCCCCAAAGACCTTGTTCGGCATTGCAGGACTTCCATGCGGAGCGTCGAGAGGAAGGCCGGCAACTTATGAATTCAGTTTCAATCTGACTTTCACTCCATCCGGATATTCGACATAGTGGCTTCGTCCCATGGGTGCCGCGCGAGATCCCGGCAGCCGTCCCAATCGCCACCAAATGGAGCATCACAACCGTCAGGGTGCGCGCAGCGCTCCCTGACTTCCGTGGAAAGGCCACGGTAGCTGGATCGTGTCCCGTAGCTGCCGCTGGTCGCAACCTGACCCACGGTGGCCATCACGCCGCGGGCGTGGCTGTGTACCTGCCCCGTAACCGGTCCGGTTTTATGTCGAATATGCAGTCACTCCATCATCGGGCTTGAATTCCGTTCACCAGGGCAAGCAACCGGCTGGCTTCACCACTCCACTTGAATTTCTCGTAGATTCTCATGCCTTTGTTCACCTTCCTTTCTCGCCCCTCGGTATTGGAATACACTTCGAACATGACCTTCGCCAGGTCCGCCGGATTTCCCGCCTCAAAGAAAAAAATAGACTCCTCATCGAAATAATCACGAATTCCTCGGGTGCGCGGCGCAATGACCGGTTTGTGCATACTGAGAGCTTCGAAAATTCGGGTCGGTAGATTGATATTGGTAAACGCATTCAGTTTATTGGGTACAAGAACAAGATCGGTTTTGGTCAATGCCTCTGCGATTTCCTCGAGAGTGACCACGCCATGAAAAGTGACAATGCCTTGAAGTCCGGCTGCGAGTACCATCTTCTTGACTTCCGGCAGGAATTCCCCGGCACCGTAGACGCGCAGTTCAAGCCCGGGGATTTTCCTTCTCAGACGATCCACCGCCATGATTGCCGTATCCAGGCCCTGTCTCCGAAGAATGGTGCCATGGTAGATCATGCGCCATTTAGGGCTGGAGGAAGCACCCACTTGGTTCTCAACAACCCTTGTTTGTTCAAAAATGGTTTCCTGGGGTGAGTTCATGACCATATGAATTTTCTCTTTTTTCACACCACGGGAAATGAACAGGTCACGAAACGCGATATTGGTGGTGATAACAACATCGGCAAATGCCGTGCTGATGCGCTCGATCAGCCTAAGCAGCTTGATCATTGGATGGTTTTCGGAAACCTGAAATTCGGCGAGGAAGATTTCCGGCATGGGGTCGTGCAGGTCCAGTATCACCCGAGTTCCGGTCAATTTCGGCAAGACGGCGCAGAATACCAGCATCTCCGGCATGTTATGAACATGGATGAGGTCGTAGGGATGGCCAAGGTGGCGTACGCTGATTTGCAGCAGCCCCCAAACCATGAATGCAAGATACTCCCCGATGAGTCGTGCCGGTCCGAGCCTGCGATGGCGCAGATCGAGGCGGCGGACTTGCACTCCTCGAACGCGCTCACTCTTGCTTTCTCCCTTATCTCGAAGGCACAGGACCTCAACATGGTAACCGCCTTGAGACAGGCTCTCGGCAGCACGGCGCACGCGCGCATCGCCCGGGTAATACGAAAACACCAGTTCACAAACTCTTCTAGGCATAACGTCTCCAGGATGCCAAGTGATCAACCCCTGTATGTTTGCCGGATCAAGGCCTGCAAGGGTTCCGAGGCGGAAAAAATGTTGGGCGATGAATCGTACCGGGGAGGCTCAATGAAATAGTCTCTATACTCATCAGGATCGGAACCCGGTTCATCTGCTTCAACTGCCTTGATGATGTTAAAGAGTTCCCTGGCCGTGACGTAGTGCAGGAGAAATCGCGTGCCATCATTGTACAACGATTCCAATTCATTGAATATCTCATCCATTTCCGTCCCCAAGACCGCATCCGGATACATCGCCCCATGGGTATGGGTCTTGATAATCACCCATTCAGCCTTGCCCCTGATATGGATTGCGGTTTGGACCCAGGCGCGTATGCGGTCTT
>MNZR01000224.1:1372-17389 GCA_001873705.1 Syntrophobacteraceae bacterium CG2_30_61_12 | reverse complement strand
CGGTGGTGCGCTGGGGGTTCTGAGCCTTGAGGTAATTGAAGGATTCGCAGAGGAAGCCGGCCGAGCCGACGGCGGGATCGCAGATGGTCTCGCCGAGTTTCGGGGCGGTGACGGCGACGATGGCGCGGATGAGCGGGCGTGGGGTGTAATACTCGCCGCCGTTGCGCCCGGCGTTGCCCATGTTTTTGATCTTGGCTTCGTAGAGGTGCGAGAGTTCGTGCTTCTCGGTCTGGGACGCAAAGCGCGGTTCGTCGATGTGGTCGATGATCTCGCGCGGGTTGTAGCCGCTCTGGATGCGGTTCTTTATCTCGCTGAAGATTTCGCCGATTTTGTATTCGATGGTATTCGGGCCGGTGGCCTTGGCCTTGAAGCTTTGCAGGTAGGGGAAGAGCTTGCCGTTGACGAACTGGATCAGGTCGTCGCCGGTTTGCGCCGTGTTGTGGTCGATCTTGGCCGCCTGCCCTGAGCCTGCCGAAGGGTCCTTCACCTTGGGCGCGGCCCAAGAGTCCCAGCGGTAGGGCTGGTCGAGGATGTGAGTGTATGGCTTGCCGTTCAGGGCGGCGGCAGTGGCGCGGTCACTCTCCAGCGCGTCCAGGTATTTGAGGAAGAGCAGCCAGGAGGTCTGTTCGGTGTAATCGAGTTCACTGGTGCAGCCGGCGTCTTTCCAGAGGACGTCGTCGATGTTTTTGAAGGCTTGTTCAAACATATGAACCTACTCACCTAAAGTTTATTGTCGTCATGTCTGCTCGTATCTTTGCCGGGCTAACTGCGGCATGACCGGCCCCAGCCACGCCGCCAATGGGCTTTGAGAGAAGACTGAGAAATTTGCTCGGCCTGGTCGGGGTCCGGTCGATGCACTGGGTCTCTCGAACGAGTGCCGCAGCGTAGAATCGAGAATCCCTTCCGATGAACTCCGCTGCGTCTTGGAGGTCCTGGGTGGCGGGTTCCGTCCACCTTAGGGTTCGAGCCACTTCGACGTCCTTGCCTCGAATTGCTCTTCTGAGAGCGTGCGACCCGCCTCAACCGCTTCGAGCCCACGCGTAATCTTCTGGCGCACGTAAATGTGGTACTCAATGTCCTCCAAGGATGTATCGTCTGGGAGGAGTTCAAGAGGCGTCCCACTTCCTCCTTGGCTGGAATCATGGCATTGTCTCCCGGTTACCGCGTCTGCTTAGTGTACACGGATTCTGCATACTACCACAAAGTGTGGGGGTCATTTTAGGCGCTTAACGCCGGATGCCTTTTCATACACTCCTCATCCTTGCCAGCTAACGTGGAAGCTCAGGGGCGCGCCGCTTGCGACGCGTCCCGTTGGAGCGTGGTGTTAGGGACCATGGGTGTTGATTCAAGTCCCAGTTGATTTGCGTGACTCAAGAGCAGTGCCTCGCGGATCGCAGCGACAACCGCCTCTGGTTTTTCAAGCGGAATCGCATGTCCGCTATCTACCCAGACCTGTTTGCAACCGGGGTACAGGCGGGCAATGTCTTTACGTTTTGCGTTGGCGTCAGCCGCCACCGTTGATTTGACATCCAGCGGCTTGGCGGCACTGAGCACGAAAATAGGTTTGCCTGACAAGGTCGGCAGGTCGAGCACCTGGTTGCCGGTTTGCGGAAGCAAATCGAGCTCATCCTGGGCAGTACCGGTAACCAGGACCCCGAGCAGGCCACGCACGAGGAATGATTGCTTCTCCAGCGCACCGTCGCCATCAAGTTGCTGGGGGTGCGTCGAGTCAACCAGAATAAGCGCGCTCACCTCGTCCGGATAACGACGGGCATAAAGCTGCATGTACAAGCCGCCCAATGAATGGCCTATCAGAATGTACGGTGGTTTGATGCCGTTGTCGCGCAGCAGCGCTCTGAGTTCATCCACGATGTGCAAACCATCGCGGGGTGTCGCGACCGGATCACTATTTCCGTAACCGGGACGGTTGTAGGCGAATGTCGTGGTGTCGTTCGCGATTTCAGGCAATACCTTGTTCCACCACTCCATTCTTCCGCCGAGCCCGTTTTCGAAGACAACGGGGGACGTGTCATGCCGAGTCAATGCAAACTCGACGTTCCGATCGCCGATCTTCTGCAACGTTGAATTGGGTAGTGACGCGCAGCCGGGGAGCAGCATCACCATCAGAACGGCAATAGCTCCCGCGAATGGTTTTTGCCTTTTCATCAAGGTATCCCTAGCGATGGGGCTGAGCCGAGCGGGCCTTGGCGCCACGGGCTTTCATGGCGCCCACGTGTGGCCCGCTTCGGTTCCAGCCCTGGGTTAGCGCCCTCTGAAAATTCTATCGTATTCGTCATGTGTACCCACCCAAACCCATATGAAATCCTCACCGTCTTCGACAGCCAACGCTCTATGGGCCTGCCCCACTCTTGCCGACCACAGTTCACCGATCTTCTTGAACTGCAATGAAGGATGGTTCGGATTCTCCCTCATCAGGTTGAAGTTTTTGTCCGCGAGCTTCCGAACCTCCATGGCCAGGCCACGATAGCACCGCCAGCAGCGTTCTGTCGTTCGGTGACT
Organism: Syntrophobacteraceae bacterium CG2_30_61_12; assembly: GCA_001873705.1. Classification (GTDB taxonomy): domain Bacteria; phylum Desulfobacterota; class Syntrophobacteria; order Syntrophobacterales; family DSM-9756; genus CG2-30-61-12. The sequence goes on along the minus strand of MNZR01000224.1, from coordinate 14,869 downwards.
CGCAGCTCCCTCAGCTTCTTTTCCTTCTTGGCATCAAGGGCTTCTTTGACCAGAAAGTCGAGCTTGCCCGCTCGCGCGTCTTCAGCTATCTGCCTGTCCCGCCTTTCCCAGTCTCTCTCCAAAAACCAACGACGGAATTGGCCGTACTCTTCATCCGGCAAATTGGCGATGGACTTCTCGAGTTCCTCTAGGCCGGCCATACATTCCACCTCTCTGATTAATCATACCGGTTAAGGGTAAAAAGTTTCATTTCGTGTGCGCGCTTTCCCGGGAGCGCGGGCATCTTGCCCGCTTTTGAAAATGGAACATCTGATCCTAAACCATTATATATATGATGCTAATCCTTGCATCAATGACAAGGATAACCCGTCAGGGATGAGTCTGCGATGAGCTTTCGAACTGACACCACCAAGTTCGAGGAGGCGCTCACGCTGGCACTTGGGTTCAGATCTAACGCAAAACGCAGCGGCTCCTGTCCGCTGAAGTGATTTATTGGGCGTTCTTTGTAATTTTATGTATATCTTTTGTCTGCCCGTGAATATGCAACTTGAATCCCAGCGCGTGAATCACCTTCAAAATCGTCGCAAAGCTCGGATTCCCCTCGCCGGAAAGTGCTTTGTACAGGCTCTCACGGCCCAACCCGGTGTCCTTGGCAAGTTGGCTCATACCACGGGCGCGGGCTATGGTGCCAAGCGCTTTGGCGATGAAGGCTGCATCGTCGCCAGCTTCTTCCATGCAGGCTTCAAGATACAGGACCATGTCCTCCTCGGTTTTGAGATATTCGGCGCTATCCCATTTGCGCAACTTCAATGTCATGTCGTCCTCCTACAATTTGCTCGCCAGTTGTGGCGCGGTCTTGATATCCTTGCTCTGTGTAGACTCGTTGCCCCCCGCCAGTAGGATCACCAGTTCCATGCCGCGCTGTACGAAATACACTCGATAGCCCGGCCCATAGTGAATTCGCATCTCCGATACACTTTCACCCACCGGCAAGCAATCACCGAATTTGCCATCTTCGGCCCGGTCGATGCGTGCTTGAATGCGCGCTACTGCCCGTTTGTCTTTCAGGCTGGCAAACCAAGCATCGAAGGTATCCGTAGTCTGAATACTAATCATGATTTATAGTATGTATCATTAAAGCCTTTTATAGCCAAATAGACAACTTAGCGTGGCCCGACCCCGTTCGGCCCGTTCGGCCCCGTTCGGCGTTCGAGTTCGGCAAAAGTCGGCTATCTGAAAGCAATACCCAACGTTGTCAAAAGGGCCTCCATTTTGAGGGTTTTACTCGTAATGCACGCTCTACGAGTGCTCTCTCCGGGTGGTTGCCCCCTTTGAGGACTTCTTGGGCACTAGCGCAATCAGGGAGCGCAGTGCTTTGTTTACGCTCTCGGAGTCTGGGAAATACTCACGAACGTCGGGTTCGAGCATCACGGCCCCATCTTGCAAAGTGAAGTATTGTACCGTAACACTGCCATCGTCCTTATAGACCTTCACGGTATGCCCCTCTTGATAGGCCTCGTGATATTTGCCACGGACTCCCTTTTTGCCTGTGAAGTCATACTCAGCCAACATATCGTCTGGTTCTGGTTCGATCTGTCTATTCTTCATCTTCTTCGTAAGTCCTTCGTTCTTGTGGGGTGGCCTTGCGGCAGCTAATGATACGGAGTATTACGTTATCAGCTTCCCGCCGTTCGCAGTGAACGACCAGGAGTATCCTGCCCAGAGCTGAACATCCTATGCTGATTAACCGCTCCTCGCTATCGGAGTGGTACTCATCAGGAAAGGTGATCAGAAAAGGGTCACTGAAAAGAGTCTTGGCCTCGTCAAAACGCACCCTATGCTTCTTCAGATTGGAACGTGCTTTATTCTCGTCCCATTCAAAAATCAGTTTCATGATAACTTGATCTCCAATAATAGCATACCACGTCTAGTCGTGCGCAACGAGCAGCTTCATGGCAAGGTCAGACATTTCGCGACGGGCCGATTTGCATGGAACGATGAGGTCCGACCTAAAGTCCCACAATTCGAAATCGGCAAGGCCTTTGATCAGCCAATTTGGGCGCCAACGATCGGTTGGGCGAGCCCTGTCAGGAAAGACGCCCTCTCACAATCGGGGTAAGAACCGAAACGCATAATTTCATGGGCGTCCCCAACTCCCCCTCGTCCAAAGGCTATTCGAAAACGGGTTTCATAAAAGCCCTCTCGCAGTTCACAACGCACCGTGTCTCTTCTGCATGTTTGAATGCTGCCTGGCACTCTGCATCCTGCCACATCCTCATTCTGTAGTCCTCGTAGGCGGCCAGACTCGGAAAACTGAAAAGGGCTACTGCAATATTGTTTGCGCCCTCATGCGGCAGAAAATATCCATGATGGATCCCACCGAGTTTATTAACCAGGGGAATCCACATCTTGGCGTACTTTTCGAAACCAGCGGAATTCTACGGATCAATTACGTAACGCAAGTAGCATGTGACCATGACTTCTCCATTTCCCTGGTTCCGCAAGACATAACAAGCGATTATGCGGTTTCCGTTTATCTCCAGTGCTACGGGTTATTCCAGCCATCAGCGTGACATAGGGTTTTCCGTAGCCAGATTCTCCTACCGAGAAGCTATCGAATCAAGTTGAATTTCCCGCATACCGCATACCGCATCATCATCCAGCGTTTGAAAAGTAGTGATCAGGTCCCGCCTTTTACCTGCCGCTTATCATGTCATTCGGCAGGTTAACCGGCACCAGAAGGTGCTAGATCCCGGATTATTTCACTCCGCCGGTCTCCGTCCAGTTGATCGGGTGGGAGGGGACGCTGGCAACTGAGTCAACCGGGGGTATGCACTTGGTTCCACCAACCCAATTTTACCGGGAGTTCTGGCTTGCCATCACAGAGGGCAGGCGAGAACCCGTAAACTTGCCAGGAGCACCGACGCTCGTTGCGGCATTGGGAAATGCGTATTGAGTGCGCCAAGATATCCCGGCTTGGCAGGCCCATGGGGATTGTTCTGCATTGACACCCACACGCCAGAGCGTTGCAGCAGGGAGACCACCGTTCGGGCGTATATCGGTCGTGTGCTTTGGTGGAGTCACGTGCCTACCCCGTTCTCTTATTCCATGGGGCGAAGCGCGGCAATAATAGGATTCCGGGGACCGCTCCCACCACGCTCACACTGTAGAACCAGGCCCAGCCCAGAGAACTGACCAGGTAGCCGGTCGGCGCTCCGGCCAGCACGCGGGTGACCGCCATCAGGCTGGAGAGCAGGGCGTACTGGGTGGCGGTGAAGCGCTTGTCGCACAGGCTCATGAGAAAAGTGATGAAGGCCGCCGTGCCCATGCCGCCGCAGAGATTTTCAATGCCGATGGCGGCGATCATGGCGGGGTAGTTGCGGCCGAGCAGGGCCAAAGCGGTAAAAGCCAGGTTGGATACCGCCTGCAGGAAAGCGAACAGCCACAACGAACGGTTCATGCCGATGCGAGCGATGATGCTGCCGCCGGCCAGAGTCCCCACGATGGTGCTGATCAGTCCGAAGGCCTTGTTGACGGTGCCGACGTCGGTGCGGCTAAAGCCCAGATCCAGCAAAAACGGCGTGGTCATGGCTCCGGCCAAGGCGTCCCCGAGTTTGTACACCATGATGAAGATCAGCATTTCCACCGCCCCGGTGCGCTCGAAATAGGAACGCAAAGGTTCCCACACCGCAGCCCGGAGGCTTTGCGGAGGACGAATCGGTTCCGCCGGTTCCGGCGCGGCCAGGGTGACGAGCGCGCCGGCGGCCATCAGGGCGGCCATGATGGTGTAAACCAGGCGCCAGGGCAGCTGATCCGATAGGATCATGGCGAAGGCTCCGGACACCAGCATGGCCAGGCGGTAGCCCAGCACCGAGGTGGCCGCGCCGGCACCGCGTTCGCGTTCGGGCAGCAGATCGGTGCGGTAGGCGTCGATCACGATGTCTTGACTGGCACTGAGGAAGGCGACAAATACCGCCAGCAGGGCCACGTTTAAGGGTCTCGACGCCGGGGCGCTCAAGCCCAGCAGACCGATGGCGGCGGCCAGGCCCAACTGGGTCAGGAGGATCCAGCCCCGGCGGCGCCCCAGCCACGGCAGCGAGTACCGGTCCATGAGCGGCGCCCACAGCATCTTCAGCGTGTAGGGCAGCCCGACCAGGGAAAAGATCCCGATCACTCTGAGATCCACCTGCTCGGAAGCCATCCAGGCCTGGAGCGTGGCGCCGGTGAGGGCGAGCGGGAGCCCGGAAGAAAAACCCAGGCCCAACAGCATCAGCACCCGGCGATTGCGGTAGACTTCAAGCCATTGAGCCAGTGCCACCCAGTCCCCCCGGTTGCAAAGCGAATATCGAATATCGAACAAGAAATATCGAACCGCGGAAGTGAAGAATTCCCCCTCCGCCATTCAGTATGGCTCGCGCGGCAGTTTCCACCCGACCTGCTGTCGGTTTACGGTGCTCAAGCCCGGGCCCCGGGCCCGTGGATCTTGTTCCAGCGGGAGCCCTGAGGGGTGTCGGTGACCCTGATCCCCTGGGCTTCCAGTTCGGCCCGGAGGCGGTCGGCCAGTTCCCAATCTTTCTTGGCACGGGCCTGTTCCCGGCGGCGAATGCGGTCTTGCTGCGGGGCTGAAAGCTCTTCCAGTTCAAAATCGAACAGCCCCAGCACCGCGTTCAGTCGCTTCATGGCATTGAGTAGCAGATCGCGCTGCGCTTCGGGCAGCGCACCGCGATCGAGCACCGGGTTCACCCGGCGAATGAATTTGAACAGGGCCGCCAGGGCTTGGGGCGTATTGAGATCATCGGCCAACGCGGTGAAAAAGCTCTGTTCCAGGGCGAACACCCATTCCGGAAGGTGCGGCTGGGTTTCCCCCTGGGGGCGCTCTTGCTGAATCCGGGCAATGAATTCCCCGATACGGCGGAGTCCATGCACGGCATGGGCCAGGTTTTCCGAGCCGGCTTCCAGGGGTTTGCGATAATGGGTGGCGAGTAGCCAGTAGCGGATTTCCTCGCTCCGATAGCCCTGGGCCAGCAGTTCCCGAAGCGAGGTGGTCCCGGCCGGGGCCGCGGGATCCTTGCGGGCCCGGTCCGACCAGACCTGTTCGCACAACAGCCACAGGTTGGCAAACGGTTTGCCGCTCAACGCCTCGCCGATGGCGCGCACGTTTTCCAGGTGGGGAAAGAGAAAATCGATGCTGCTCAAATGGATGTCGATGGGGGTGCCGAGGGTCCCGGCGGCGACCGCGACCGCGGCGATGTGCCAGGTGGGAAGGACATTGCCCCACTCGGTCTTGAGGTAGACGCCGCGTTTCAATTCCGCCAGGGTGGTGCGTTTGAGCAGAGTGAAGTCGCGCGGGTTGAGCTTTTCATAGGCGTCCAGATCGACCGTGGAACCCAGTCGGACCTTTTTCGGGTCGATTCGCGACAGCGCCCCGTAGCTTTCGCAGCGGCTTAGATTGAAGTAGACCGAACGCAGCTTTTCGTAGGCAAAACCTTTGTTGAGGAGTTTGCGGGTGCCGCCGAGGATCGCGTCCACATACTCCGAGGCGGCGGGGAATTCATGTTTGCCGGTGATGCCCAGGCACGCCAGATCGGCAAGGCAGGCTTCCCGGCGGCGGCGGCTGTATTCGGCCAGTTCCAGATCGGCCGCGATGGCGCCGTGGACGCTGCGGCTGTCCAGGTCCGGCATGAGCACGGCGGATTTTACGGCAAAGCCCTTGGTTTCCAGGAACCGCACCAGCAGATCGGCCAGCACCAGGCGTCGGGAATCCTGCAAGCTGACCGGCTGGTCGATCGGGGGGCCGGTGACGAACAGCCGCACCTTACCTTCCTGGACCGGCTTGAAGTCGATCTTCCGCCGGTGCAACACGTCAAAGAAGCGAAAGTCCGGCTCCAGCAGGGTGGTGAAGAGATTGGTGCTGAGGTAGCGATCCCCGCCGTCGGGCAGCACCGCCACCACCATCCCCTGATCCATCTCGGCGGCCACGGCGAGCGCGGCGCTGACCGCCGCGCCGGAACTCATGCCGACGAACAGGCCCTCTTCCCGGGCCAGGCGGCGGGCGGTCTCGAACGCGTCTTCGTCCTTCACGTGGAGCACCCGATCGAGGGCGTGGCGGTCGAAGATCCCGGGCATGTAGGATTCCTTCATGTTCTTCAAGCCCTGGATCTTGTGGCCCTGGAACGGTTCCACCGCCATCACCCGGATCTTGGGATCGCGTTCTTTCATGGCCCGCACCAGGCCCATGGCCGTGCCGGAAGTCCCCAGAGCGCACACCACCACATTCACCCGGCCGTCGGTCTGATCGTAGATTTCCGGGCCGGTGCCCAGGTAGTGGGCGTTCGGATTGGCCGGGTTGTTGAATTGATCGGCCATGAAGTAGCGCTCCGGTTCCTCCCGCATCAGCCGGTAGACTTCTTCGATGGCGCCGTCGGTGCCGAGGGGTCCCGGGGTGAGCAGCAGTTCGGCGCCCAGGGCCTTCAAAATCTTTTGCCGTTCGATGCTGGCGGTTTCCGGCATCGCCAGGACCAGCCGGTAGCCCTTGACCGCCGCGACCATGGCCAGGCCGATCCCGGTGTTGCCGCTGGTGGCTTCGAGAATGATCTTGTCCTTGGTGAGTTCACCGGACTGTTCGGCGGTATTGATCATCGCCAGGGCCGCCCGGTCCTTGATGGATCCGCCGGGGTTGGCGGATTCCAGCTTGGCATAGAGGGTCACGCGCGGATTGGGATTGAGTCGATTGATCCGGATCAACGGCGTATGGCCGATGCATTCGAGCACGCTGGGATAAACATTCTTCATCGCGGTCCCCCAATTCAAACGGTGAGTGCGCTAAAGCTTGAATGGCATAGTGGCCGCGGCGACAAAATTTGTCAAAATGTTTGCTTTCCTCCAACCGCCGGTCCAAATCGGCATCGGCATCGGTATCGGCATCGCTATCGTCGGCCGGTTCGCGTTTTCCCCGCCCATGCCCGGTCGGCGTTCGCGGCTGTTGTGCAACTCGATCATCAGGGCCGGCCGAACGCTCAGGTTTGATTTGACGTCGCCCCCTGTTGGCGCTATATACGAGCCTACGCAAAGCACGGTACTCGCTCAATTTGTCACGGAATAATCGGTGTTGCCCGGCGGCTGGGTCGAGATCGAAGCCTGGGTTCGCGCAAACGAACGGGAGGAGCGGTCGATGAAGATCGGGGTGATGGGAACCGGAGGCGTGGGCGGTTATATCGGAGGACTCCTGGCACGGGCTGGAGTGGATATTCATTTTATCGCCCGGGGCAAGCACTTGCAGGCGATCCAGGAAGACGGACTGCAGGTGGTGTCGGCGCAGGGGAGCTTCCGCGTCATGATCCATGCCGTCAGCGACCCCGACGACATCGGCCCGGTGGACCTGCTGCTGTTCTGCGTCAAGAGCTACGATACCGAAGACGCCGCGCGCGCTATCCAACCGTTGGTCGAAGACGACACCATCATTTTTACGCTGCAAAACGGGATCGACAACCTCGATAAGTTGAGCGCGGTCCATGGGGCCAACCGCATCCTGGCCGGTACCGCCTACATCGAGTCGACCATCGCCGCTCCCGGGGTGGTGGCCCAGACCGGCAAGGCCGGTCGGATCGTGTTCGGAGAACAAGACGGGCAGCACAGCGACCGGGCGGAAAGGCTGCTTGACCTGTTCCGAAACGCCGGGGTGGATGCCGAGTTGAGCGACAACATCCAGGAGGAACTGTGGCGGAAGTTCCTGTTCATTTGCGCCGTGCACGGGGTGAGCACCTTGTCGCGGGCGCCGCTCGGGCTGGTCCTATCGTGCCCGCCCACCCGGGAACTGCTGGTGGGGGTGATGGACGAAGTGGCGCAACTGGCGCGGGCTCGGGGAATCGTGTTGGCCGAGCCGGTGGTGGTCGATGCCGTGGCCCTGGCCGAGTCCTACAACAAACGCTTCAAATGTTCCATGCTGCGCGATCTGGAATGGCACCGACCGATGGAGATCGAGGCCCTGAATGGGATGGCGGTCAGGCTTGGGCGGGAACTGGGGATCTCCACCCCGTTCAACCAGGCCATTTACGCCTGCATCCGGTTGGAAAACCAGAAGATAACCGATCCCTTCTGGGCCAGTCAGCTGGAGGATTAAACCCAATCGGCGAGGCCCAGGTCCCGCGCCCGCTCCACTACCCGCCGCACCACGTCCGGAGTCATCACGATATCGTCCGGCCAGGGCCTGAGGTGACCGTCTTCGGGCCCTTTCTTGGTGGCGTCCACGACCATGCGGTCGCCTATGCGCACCAGGTCGCGCTTCGGATCGACGTTGTTGAACACCTTCCACCAGACCCAGGAAGCATCCTCGAGATCGATGGCCGCATCGCACAACACCACGATGGTGAACGGGGCCAGTTCCGGTTGAGCCAAAAGCGGTGCCGCCAGGTCGCGCCCGGAAACCGTGCCGTCCTTGGCGAAGTTGAGCAGCAGCACCGGGTTTCGAGCCGATAGCGGCACCACCCGGGCACCGCTCAGCCGTGGACCCACCCGCTGCCCGGCGGCCAGCGCCGTCGCCGCATCGGGCAGCGCGTCGGCGGCCGCGCGCGCACTCCGGGGGTGTTCGCCGGCTACCCGCGGAGTGGCGTCGATCCCCAGCTTGCCGCCGAACAGGGGGTCGGGCGCGCTGTGATCGAGCACGTCCAGAATGCCTTCGCTCGGGTAGAGATCCGCCGCGAGATCAATGGAATCGAGAATGGCGCGCAGCAGTTCGCGCGGGTTCTTGAGATCGGCGGACTCATCCACCACCACCAGGGCCTTGCAAAAGCTCATCTGGCCCTGGCCCCACAGGGCGCTCATGATCCGGCGAGCGTGGGCCGGGTATTCCTTGGCGATGGCGATCACCGTGATGTTGTGAAACACCCCTTCCCAGGGCAGCCAGTAGTCCTTGATTTCCGGCAGCACCGTGTTGAGCAGCGGCAGAAAGATCCGTTCCGTGGCCTTGGCCATGTAGCAGTCTTCCATCGGCGGCCGCCCGACGATGGTCGCCGGATACACCGGTTGGCGCCGATGGGTGACGGCGGTGACATGGAAAACCGGGTAGGGGCCGGTCAGGGAATAATAGCCGGTGTGGTCGCCGAACGGGCCCTCGATCCGCAATTCATCCGGATCCACATAGCCTTCCAGAACGAATTCCGCTTCCGCCGGCACCTGCAGGTCGATGGTCAGGCATTGCGCCAGGGTAACCGGTTTGCGCCGGATAAAGCCGGCCAGAATCAACTCATCGATCCCCCGCGGCATCGGCGCCGTGGCCGCGTAGGTAGTGGCCGGATCGGTGCCGATCGCCACCGCCACCGGCATCCGCCGGCCGGCTTTGCGGTATTCGGAATAATAGTTGGACCCGTCCTTGTGGATGTGCCAGTGCATCCCGGTGGTGTTGCGGTCGTAGACCTGGAGCCGGTACATGCCGGCGTTGCGGCGACCGGTCGTGAGGCTGCGGGTGATCACCACCGGCAGCGTCACGAAGGGGCCCCCGTCCTGGGGCCAGCACTTGAGGATCGGGAGTTTGCCAAGATCGACTTGAGCGCCGCGCCAGACCACCTGCTGACATGGGGGCGGATCGCGGCGCGAGCGCCAGCGGCGTGGAAAGAACCGGAGCAGATCGAGCCCCATGGGGAGCAGACGGAGGCCGTCGGCGACGCTTTTCGGTGGTTCCAACTGGATGAAGCCGCGCAGGCGCGCCGCCAGGCTGTCCAGGTCGGTCACCCCAAGGGCCAGGGCCATCCTCCGTTCGCTGCCGAATGCGTTGGTCAGGACCGGAAACGCTGACCCTACCACGTTTTCGAACAGCAATGCGCGGCCGCCGCCGGGGCTCTTGCTGGCCAGATCGGTGATCTGAGTGATTTCCAAATCGGTGGAAACCGGTGCCTTGATCCGCAGCAATTCTCCGGCCTGCTCCAGGGTGCGGATGAAATCGCTCAAATTCCGGTACGCGCTCTGCATGGACTCTCCTCGCGCCGGGCTATACTCGCGCCCGGCCGGCTTGCGGGAAACGATCTGCCGCTAGGTACCCGCCGCCTCCGGCGCCGCCTTTCGCGGCGCCCGATGCGGTCGATGGTAAGCCAATCGGGCTTGCGACTCTCAAGGGACCAGCCTTGGCATTTCTTGTCGAAACCGATAATTGGCAATGATCATCGCTTCGTCCACTTTATGGGAATGATTCACCACAGAGAGCACGGAGGTCACGGAGAAGGCCTCGAAAAGAAAGGGTCTTCTCGGTGTTCTCCGTGAACTCCGTGGTTAATCTTTATTCAAATTGGTCGAAACGATGATAAGGGCCTCGATAATTTAAACCTCGATCCGATAGATGAGGATCGCGGCCAGGACCCAGAATAATCACTGGAGCAAAGTGCATACCCCAGAAAGAATTATTCTAAAAAGTTGAATTGCCTCAGCGATCCAATTCGCTGCGCACCGCCCAGCCCAATTTTTCCAGGGTATAGGGCTTCTTGATGTATTTACCGGCGCCCAGGCGCTGAGCTTCCTTCACGTTTTCCGTTTCGGAAAAGCCACTGGCGATGATCGCTTTCTGGCCCGGATGGAAGCGGAGAATCTGCTTGTAGGTGGTGAGTCCATCGATCCCGGGGTCCATGATCATATCGAGCACCAGCAGGTCGGCCTTGGCGTCCCGCAAATAGGCTATCGCTTCTTCACCGCTGGCCAGGGCGGTCACCCGGTAACCCAGTCGGCCGAGGAATTCCGTGGCGATTTCCCGTTGCTCGGGCACATCGTCCACCACCAGCACCGTTTCATCACCGCGGAAATCGGCCAGACTCAACGGATGATCGCGCCCGGCCACTTTCTGGCGAGTGATGGGAAAGTACAGTTCAAAGCGGCTGCCTCGATCGAGTTCGCTTTCCACATCGATGTAGGCGTTGTGGTCTTTCACCGTGCCCCAGACCACCGCCATGCCGAGGCCGGTACCGCTTCGGCCCATGACTTTCTTGGTGTAGAAGGGTTCGAAAATCCGCGGCAGGTCATCGGCGGATATGCCGACCCCGGTGTCGCGCACCCTGAGCACCGCGAAATCCCCTTCCTCCACGTCATCGTAACCCCGGATCGGCCGATCGATATAACGATTTTCCGTCGCCAGCACCACCTCGCCGCCATCCGTGGCCGCTTCCACGGCATTGGCCATCAGGTTCATAACGGTCTTGGAAAGATGCACCGGGGACCCGAAGATATTGAGCAGGTCGTCGGCCAGTTCCAGGTGCACGCGGACCTTCGGGAAGGACTCCAGGAGCTTTTGATACTCCGGTGAGTTCATGTATTCCTGAACGACGTCATTGAGGTTCACCACTTCCTTGGTGGGCACGCTGCGCCGGGCCAGGGTCAGCAGATCCTGGACCACCGCGGCGGCGCGCTGACCGGCTTCCTGAATGCGCAGGATCGAGCGGCGCAGCGGATGGTCCGGGGCCAGGTTCATCAGAATCAGTTCCGGGTAGCTCACCAGTCCGCTCAGGATGTTGTTGAGATCATGGGCCACCCCGCCGGCCAGGATCCCGATCGCTTCCATTTTCTGCGCCCGCTGCAGTTTGTCCTCGAGCAACCGTTTGACCTGCTGCGCTTCCTTTTTCTGCGTGATGTCGATCCCGTGGGTGAGCGTCACCCGCATGTCCCGATACAGCATCGGCACGGCCAGGATCTCGACCCAGCGTACGGCATTGGTTTTGGTCAGGTAGCGAAACTCGTAATGGTCCACCCCGGCATTGCCCATGGCGCGGGCTCGCACCATATCGCGATCGGCGCTGTGGGCCAGGTGCCAGATTTCCATTCCGATCAGTTCCTCGGGCGAATACCCGGTGCATTCGGCCACCTTGGGATTGGCGTAGGAGATCCGCCCTTCCTGCAGCATCATCACCAGGGTCAGCGAGCGCTCGGTGATCAGCCGGTACATTTCTTCCGATTCCCGCAACGCCCGCATCACCGTCTGCAGTTGTTCGCGGTCCCCGGCGATGCCGGCCACCATGGTGTTGAAGGCGGCGACCACCCGGCCGATTTCATCCTTGCGTCTGGTCGGCAGGCGATCCATGCGTCCATTGGCGATCCCTTCGGTGGCGGCAATGATTTTTTTCAGCGGCCGGTTGACCAGGAAATGGAACACCAGCAGGCAGGTGAGGACCAAGGCGGCCACCATGCCCAGGGTGATGCTGCCGACAATATGTCGGGCCAGAGCCAATGGTGCCGTATAATCCGCTTCGGTGGCAAAGCTGACCACCTGCCAGTTCCAGAATGGAAAGGCCCGAACCACCATCCGCACCGGCTGCCCGGCCAGGGAGGCGGGCACAATATGGCCGTCCGCGGCCGACGGCAACGCTTGCAACTCGGTCGCGGGCGCCAGCGCCGGCCATCCGCAAGCGACCACTCGCTGGTGGCCGTCCACTACCATCATATAAACATTGGGGAAGCGGTCGCCGATTTGAACGATTTGTGCCGCGGTCTGGTCCCGCAGCCCCTGGCTCATTTCCCGATCGGCGGTCAGGTCAAGATCAAGCAAATAATTAAAATTAATCCGGCATCGTTCCACTCCCATATCGGCGGCCAGGCCCAGCCAGGCATCGGTATGGGAGCGCAACACCGCGGCCAGGCGCGGAGTGAACAAGCTGCTTGCGATAACGGCAATGATGAGTCCGACTAGAAGCACCGGCAACAGGATGGCAAAAAGGATGCGGTGGCGGAACAATAGATCGGCTCCCTCCGAATGGTTTCCAAATCAAGTTCCCGCTGGGGATTGAAGGCCCCGATGCGATTTTTTGGCTTACCGACCTCAACCCGACCTGACGCCGCTCCCTGACCGGAAGGGGTCCCCATCGCAGCCGGCAGCCCCCCCCCGGCCCGATGGGGTTGGCGCCGGTTGAGCAAACTCCCGGCGGCGTTTGCTTCTTCAGGAAGGTTGACTGAGTTCGAGCAACTCGAGGTCGGTTTTGGGGGCTTGCAGCCGGCGACCGATATCACCCTGGATTTCCAGCAGCACCGCTTCGCCTACCAGCCAGACCTTGACCCCGGCCCGGGTGCAACCCACCGTGGCATTGCCGTCGCGGCCGGCGGCCGCATGCATATGGAGCACCGGGCGGCCCTCGTGATTGCGAAACAGGGTCCCGACCCCGGCGATTTCCTGGTGCCCCCGCAGCGTAAACAATTGCGGCACGATACGTTCGCCGTGGCCTGCTTCCGGCCCCACCACGACCCGGCTGCCGTCGGCCACGCCGCCGAGAAAGATCAGCATGGCATTGTCGATATTCCGATCCAGAGCGAATTGTTCAATGATCTCGGGGATACGATCGCCATCTTCCAACCGCAGCACGAATATTCGGCCCAGTTGCCCTTCTCTCACCTGCATGACTGCTCCACTTCGAATCAAGATTCGCAGAGGGAACGGGGCGCCTTGCAGAAGTTTACGTTTGCGCTGCCGTTCCGGTACTTGCGTGCCCGCGGGCGTTCCGCCGGCGCTGAGATCTCCACCGCCGCCGGCCGCCG
>MNZR01000224.1:0-1346 GCA_001873705.1 Syntrophobacteraceae bacterium CG2_30_61_12 | reverse complement strand
GCAATGGGATCAATTGGGTATCGACATGATATTTAGCGCAACCGACCGGGGCACGGCAATAGCTAATGCAGCAGGTGGCGGTTGGCCAACCGGACCCGCCGCAGACCGGCCTTCTTGGCGGCTCGGAGACAGGCTTCGGCTTCCCGGCGCGACGCCGTCGGCGAATGTTCGAACAGAAACTGGGGGGCGAAACCGAGCAGGCTGTAGGGTATGTCGGGACCCAGGCGCGCGATGAAGGCCGCCAGGCCGCTCACCTCCTCGACCCCCACATAGCCGGGCACCAGCAGCGTGCTGGCCACCACCAGGGGGGGGTCCGGGCGGGCCCGAGCGAAACCGGCCAGCAGTTCGAAATTGCGCAGCACTCGGTCATTGGGAAAGCCGCACAAGGCCTCATGAATGTGTGGGTCCCAGGCCTTCAGATCGACTTTCACGCAGCCCCCGGTAGCAGACGAAATGCGGGCCATCGCCCGGAGCCAACCGGGGTGGGTGGCGCCGTTGGTTTCCCAGCAGATCCGCACCGGCTGTTGCGGGCGTTCCAGACCGATCAACTGGGCGCTGCGCAGCGCAAAGGGGAGCTGCGGAATCGGGTCACCTCCGAAAAAACACAGGCAACTGGTGCTGGGAGTCACGGCCTGGGCCAGATCGGTCACCAGGCTCCACTGACCGCTGCGCGGAGGGCGCCGTTTGAAGGTCCAATTCTGGCAATACAGGCAGTTGAAATTGCAGGATTCAAAGAACACGGCCAGATTGAAATAGCCGACTTCCGGTCCCTGATCCCGGGCATATTGCGGAAAACCGGCCCCGGTGCCGCCGGGACAGACCCAATCGGCCACGCAGTTGGTGGGCAGAGGATCATGATACCAGCTGACCAGCGCGCGCCGCCGCCCGTCCCGACGGAAACTCTCCGCCTCGCCGCTGCGCACCCCGCAATAACCCGATTCACCCGGGCGCAAACGGCATTCGTGAGCGCACAAGGCACAATGCAGCCCATCCGGGTGCCGCGGCGGCGCTTGCGGCAGGCCGAACCGGCGGCGGGAAGCGGCATGCAGGTCGGCGATCTGGTCCCGGCTTTCCGGCCAATGCGCGCGCACGCAGGCAGCGCAGAGGCCCAAGACCGCTCCGGCCCCCTCCACCTCGCAGCCACAGACGGCGCAAAAAAAACGCGAACCGCCCAGTCCACTCTGCCGCCCGATCAACATAGCGCTTCCGGTCCTTGTAAATCGCCGCTCAGCATCGCCATGGCATGGGAGCATTGCGCATCAAACCGCTTCCCACGAGGAACTGTAACATTTTATAGTGCGGCGGCAAGAGAGCGACTTAGGCCGGCTGGATCGGCAAGCGGGTTA
>MNZR01000267.1:1768-3330 GCA_001873705.1 Syntrophobacteraceae bacterium CG2_30_61_12 | reverse complement strand
GGTAGTGGCGCCGTCAGGCGTTGACGGCGCATCCGAAAGCACGGTCGCTGGGCTTTTCCGGTAAGCGCCGATCGCCCTGACAAGACCCACAACCCACCAAGACGCCCTGACGGGACGCACTACGAACAAAAGCGCACACCCTGCAAGGCGCACCGGAAACAGTCACTACTGGCAGCCTAGTCGAAAATCCTGTCAATCCTGTCAAAAAAATCTCTTCTAAGCGCGCCGGCCTTCAGGCGTGGGCTTCAGCCCAGTTCACGCCCCAAGCCAGGTCCACCTTGAGCGGCACGGTGAGGGTCTGGACCTGTTCCATCGAATCGCGAACCAGGTCCCGAACCAGGTCCAGTTCCTTTTCGGGCACCTCGAACACCAGTTCGTCGTGGACCTGGAGCAGCATGAGCGTACCCAACCGCCGTACCCGCAGCTCCCGGTCGATATCGAGCATGGCGCGTTTGATCAGATCGGCGGCGCTGCCCTGAATCGTGGTGTTCACCGCCAGGCGCTCGCCCTGCGCGCGGATGGTCTGGTTGCGGCTGCTCAGTTCCGGGATCGCCCGGCGCCGGCCGGCCAGGGTTCGGCAATGGCCGCGGCTTCGAGTTTCCTCGATCACCTCCTGGATAAACCGTTTGACCCCGGCGTAGCGGTCAAAATAACGCTCGATGGCGGCCCTGGCACTGCTGGTGCCGGTACCGAGCTGGCGCGCCAGACCGAACGCGCCCATGCCGTAGATGATCCCGAAGTTGATCGCCTTGGCCTGGCGGCGCATTTCCGGGGTCACTTCGTGGGGCGGAATGCCGAACATTTCCGCGGCGGTCCGCCGATGGACGTCGGCATCCTCCTGAAAGGCCGCCCGGAGATGCTCATCGCCGCTGAAATGGGCCAGCACCCGCAGTTCAATCTGGGAATAGTCGGCGGACAGCAGCAGGTGTCCCGGTGCGGCGATAAACGCCGCGCGGATTCGCCGGCCCTCCTCGGTGCGGATGGGGATATTTTGCAGATTCGGATCGGAACTGCTGAGCCGCCCGGTGGCCGTCACGGTCTGGTTGAAGGACGTGTGGATCCGCCCGGTTTCCGGATGGATCAACTGGGGCAGGGCATCGGCATAGGTGCCCTTGAGTTTGGCCAGGCTGCGGTAGGCCAGCACCATGTCGGCAATCGGGTGCTCCACCGCCAGCACCTCCAGGGTGTTCATATCGGTGGACGGACCGGTCTTGGTTTTTCTCAAGACCGGGAGCTGCAGCTTCCCAAACAGCACATCCCCTAGTTGCTTCGGCGACTGGATATTGAACGGCCCGCCCGCCAGCTCATAGACCGCGGCCGCCTTGGCGGCCATGCCCCGTTCCAGCTCTCGGGAAAGCTCGCCGAGCCGCACCCGGTCCACCAGCACTCCGGCCAACTCCATGCGGGCCAGCACCGGCACCAGCGGCAGTTCCAACTCACGGTACAGCTCCAGCAACTCGGCTTCGGCCTCCAGCTTGGCCGCCAGCACCGTTTGCAGGCGCCAGGTGACTTCGGCGTCTGCGCAGGCGTAGGCCGCCGCCTGGTCCACCGGCACCTGGGCG
>MNZR01000267.1:0-1745 GCA_001873705.1 Syntrophobacteraceae bacterium CG2_30_61_12 | reverse complement strand
TCCGGTCACTTCTTCATAGCTGATCAGGCGCTCCCCCAGGTGGGCTCCGGCCAGGCGTTCGAGACCCTGGGAATGCTCTCCGGGCTCCAGCAGGTAGGCGGCCACCATGGTATCGAAGCCGATCCCGTTCAAATCGATCCCGTGGCGGTGCAGCACCAGCCATTCGACTTTGAGGTTCTGACCGATCTTTTGCGGCCGGCGGCTGCTCAGGTAAGGCGCCAACGCCTCCAGCACCCGGTCGCGGGCGAGCTGGGAGGTGCTGCCGGGACCGCTGTGGGCCAGCGGGAGGTAGCAGGCTTCATGGTCTTTCCAGCACAGGGCAATACCGACGATCGCGGCGCGCATGGGGTCCTTCGAGGTGGTTTCGAGATCGATCGAGATCCGGTCCTGACCGGCCAGGTCACCCAGCAGGCGCTGCCAGGACGCTTCGGAATCGATCAGGTGATCGATCCGGCCGGCGCCCGCCCGGCCGCCGCTCGGGTCCTCACCCGGCGCGACCGGTTGCCGCAGCGGCTCGGCCAGGCTCTTGAATCCCAATTGGTCATAAATCCGAATCAGTTCCGGCCGATCCGGCGGGCGCGGCTGGAATGCGTCGAGTTCCAGCGCGATGGGAGCATCCGTTTTGAGCGTCACCAGATCTTTCGACAGATAGGCCAGGTCGCGATGGGCTTCCAGTTTGCGCCGAATCCCGGCGGCGGCCACCCGGTCGAGATGGGCGTAGACCCCGTCCAGCGACCCCCATTCGCCGAGGAGCTTGAGCGCGGTCTTCATCCCCACCCCGGGTACTCCTGGAATATGGTCCGAACTGTCCCCCATGAGCGCCAGCAGGTCGAGCACCCGCTCCGGCGCCACGCCCAGCCGAACGACCACTTCCGCGGCATCGAAGCGGCGTTCGCGCTGGGTATCCCATTGCACGATCCAGGGATCTTCCACCAGTTGATGCAGGTCCTTATCCGCGGAAACAATCACCACCGGCACCCCGCGGCTCCGGGCCGAGACGGCCAGGGTGGCGATCAGATCATCGGCTTCGTACCCGGCCAGTTCCACCCCGGCTAGACCATGGCCGTTCACCAGTTGCTTGATGTAAGGGAGCTGCCGGGCCAGGTCTTCCGGCATGCGCTGGCGGGTGGCCTTGTAATCGGGATAGAGTTGATGGCGAAAGGTCGGTTCGGGACTGTCGAACACCACGCAAAGATAGCGCGGCGCTTCGTCCTTCAGGACCTTGAGCAGCATCTGGAGGAACCCGAAAATGGCGTTGGTGGGCAGCCCCGCCGGGCTGCTCAGCGCCTTCACCGCATAAAAGGCACGGTAGATGTACGAACTGGCATCGATCAGATACAACGGCTGGGACGGCGCCATGTGATCATCCTTGGTTCGGGTCGAAAGCCGGCCCCGCCGAGCGCCGCCGGTGGCCCCGGCGGTCGGCCAGCAGCGGCGGCAGGTAAGCGGGATTGAGATTGCTCATGGCATGGAAAATGTTTCCCCGCACCTTGTCGTTGGTCGCGTAAAGGCGTTCCAACAGGGCCCGGATTTCACTCCGTTTGCTGACCCGGCTGGTGGGACAGGGATTGGGCACCACCGGGAGATCCAGCCGCCGCGCCAGGCGCTGCACCCGATCGGCGGGAAACAGGGCCAGCGGCCGAATCACTGTGATTTTACCACTAAAAAACGGCTGCTTCGGGAGCATCCCAGAACCCTGGCCGCCATAGCAGACATTGATCAGGAAGGTCTCGATGAAGTCGTCC
>MNZR01000315.1 GCA_001873705.1 Syntrophobacteraceae bacterium CG2_30_61_12 | reverse complement strand
TGCCACTGTAGCAGGAAAACCGTCGCATCTGAAGTGCAAATAAGGGTGCATAATGGCCGGCAGGTGATTGGGTCATTCGACCTTCAACCGGCAACACCCGCGCCGGTGCCGCCAGCCACCTCCCTCATCGGTCACCATTCGCTGGCCAGTTGCCGCTCCACTTCGCTCCATTTGGCGGCCATGGACTTCACCGCCTCGATCGCCAGGTCCACATGGGCCGGCATGAATTCCTGGTAGATCCGGTCATGCAGGGCCTGGTCCTTGATCCCGCGCCGCTGCAGCGGCATGTCCGAAACCAGCATGATCGAGCCGATCGGGACCTCAAAACGGTAGGCCACCGAAAACAGGGTGGCCAGTTCCATTTCAATGGCCATGATCCGGCGTTTGCGCAGGTATTCGACAAAGTCCTGATCGAAT
Organism: Syntrophobacteraceae bacterium CG2_30_61_12; assembly: GCA_001873705.1. Lineage (GTDB taxonomy): Bacteria > Desulfobacterota > Syntrophobacteria > Syntrophobacterales > DSM-9756 > CG2-30-61-12. The sequence goes on along the minus strand of MNZR01000315.1, from coordinate 2,795 downwards.
TCCCAGAGCCGCCGGTCGGTGGTGTAAACGATGCCGCATTTGGGGGTCAAGCCCTTCTTCTTGACCGCGCCGATGCAGAAGAGATTGACCGAAGACGCCGGGATCGCCGGAAATTCCGGGGACAGATAATGGCGGCTGGTGCCTTCGCCGCGGATCGCCGCGCTGGGCACCACGTAATCCCCCACTTCCAAGGTGTCGTCGATGCCGCCGCACATGCCCAGCATGATGATCGATTTGAGATTGTGCAGGTAGGCCAGGCAGTGTACCACTAGAGCCGCCTGGGGCGATCCGATGCCGAAGTCCACCATGGTGCAGTTGAGGTCCTGGGCATGAATGGCGCGGAAATTGCCCTCGCAGAATTCGCCGCAGGTCTTTTCCCGGAAATGCTCGGCATAACGCTTGAAATTGGTGATCAGCACATGATCGCAAAACTGATCCAGCGAGGAATTGGTGTAGCGTTCCAGGGTCTGGCGGACGTATTCGTGTTCCTTGAGCATCTTGGTGGTCTCCGGGTCATGGTTCAAGATCGATGCCGCGCGCCCGTTGCGGAAGTGGCCTCACGCTTTCCGCCGCGGTGCCGGCCGGCGCGGGGGCGTGCAGATCGGGTTCCGCCAGCCGCCGTTGGCAGTCGTGCCGGTCGAAGGTACGGCAGGCGATCGGCTTGATCTGGTGGATGGAGCAAAAATAGCGCGGTTCGCCAAAATATTGAAACAGGAAAGGGCACAACTGCTGATTGCTGAGTTCCGAACCGCTGAGGATGGCCGCCCAATGGTCGGGATGGCGGGTCCCGGCCGGCGGTTCCGGGGGCACCCCGCCGATTCGGCAGCACAGCCCGCAGAGGCTGCACCACTGAGCTTCCGGTAGGGGATGCCGGCGCCCGTCCAGGGGAATGCAGGTGACGGCGGCCGGATCGAAGTGTGCGGCCAGGTCCTCGCGGATCCGCGCGAAGGCCGCGCACCATTCGATCAATTCCCGGGCCAGAACCGGTTCCAGGTCGGGGCGGTTCTTGTTGATGAAAAAGCGCATCCCGGTGACGTCGGCAAAAATGGTTTGCGCCAGCATGGGCGCCGGGAAATAGGGGTCGAGCAGGGCCCGGCCGAGCGGTTCGGAGGCGGCCGTGAGCAAAGGATGACCCAGCAGGAGATCGAGGGATTCCAGTTCCCCGGGTTCGGGGGTCGAAACCAATAGGCCCAGGCGAACCTGCCGGTCAGCCGTAAACCGTGAAAACAGTTGTCGAAGCCTAACGCTCATGATCCCCGCCCTGGGTTGATCGACTATTGTACCTCGGTCTTTAGACCAGGACCCGGCGGATTTCAAGGGAAGTCCTTATGCTCCGCATTCCCGTATCCTCCCATGAACAATCCAGAATTGAGCAGCGGCCTGGATTCCCGCCCAAACATCGCGGGAATGACGGGTTGGTGTCATACGGGAGATCCTGACCAGGTAACTATTGCCCGGCGCCTCAACGCATGCCGTTTCGCATGGAAATTGGACAGCCCTCGCCCATTGCTCGTTCCCAAGCTCCAGCTTGGGAACCTACGGCAAGGGCTGTTTTGTCTGGTATTGTATTCTTTATCCTGAGCAGTATACCGGTTCAGGATGAGATCTTTCGTTACCAAATGCGGGCAAGATGCCCGCGCTCCCAGGAAAGAGCCCACAAAAAATGAAGGATTTCATCCTCAACGGGTATATACTGTTGGTAAGCTCACCCTTGGAGGGGAGCGTCGGCTGACGTAGCCATTCCTTAGTATGGGAAGATGGAGTTGGGTGATGACGGTTCATGAAATACTCGCCGATATTCATGCTCTCGAACAAGAGCTGTTGGGTCTTGAGCGCAAATACGGAGTCCGATCCGAGATTTTTTTCGCAGCGTATAGCGCCGGCGAAGAACCGGAGGATGATGCATGGGTGCTTGATTTTGGTGAATGGGCCAGCATTTATCGTACCTGGCTTGCCAGACAGGCCGAGTACAGGAATGAAATCCAGCGAATGCAGCGGAATGCTCCCAGCCTTGCGGGATTGGTCAGGGTGGCTGCATGAATGGTCCGCTGCGCAGCGCAGAGGATTATGAGCTATACTTGTACGCGCTTGCCGACCATTATCCATCCATCCGGCATTCGACTCTGACTTTGGTACGCCGAGGCGCGGCGCTTGCCCGCGTATCTGGAGAACTCTTCTTCGATCATGGTATCCGCCTCATCGTTCGGGAAAGGCTTACGTACGATCGCTTGCCGGTCATCATAGACTGGTATGGCTATGAGGTCTGGCGTCATGAGGAGAAGCTCTATTGGTATGATCCCCAGCCTCACCCGAATGACTCGGTCCTGCTAGCCACCCATCCTCACCACAAACATCTACCTCCCAATATCAAAAATAACCGCATTCCCGCGCCGGAAATGAGTTTTACTCGTCCCAACCTGGCCTTCTTGATTCATGAGATAGAGGAATTCATAGGGAGTATTTGAGCAACCCCTTTTGACCCTTCGGATCGAACCTTTGCGCGCCCATAAATTACGCTGTTGTGGGAGAGGATTTCTTGACCGGATGGACAGGATCGGTGCATATCCAGTTCATCGTGTTGACCCTGTCAAATAGCTCAGGTCGTCACCGCGCAAGCTATAATTTACTGTTTGCCACTGTTGCTCAGCGCCCGGCAAGATCGCATGAGCCCCCATTTTTTGAAGCATGGGATCGGCGTAGGGACCGGCCCCCATGGCCGCCCCGGCGTAATCGTTGAGGGGCGGGCGGGTTCGCAATGACTGTAGACTCTCAGTGATCACCGTTGGTAGTGCGCC
>MNZR01000376.1 GCA_001873705.1 Syntrophobacteraceae bacterium CG2_30_61_12 | reverse complement strand
GGGGCTTCCAGCGCCGGTATTCCCCTGACCCTAGCCCTCTCCCCGCACGAGAGGGGACCTTAAATGGGGAAGGGGACGCTGGTAAACAAGTAAATTCAAAGGCGTTGCCGAGGCTGCCCCTCGGCAAGATCATTCGGCACTCAAGTTTTCGGATCAGGAACCGGCGCACCACCTCGGCAGCCGGCAGCATCGACAGCGTCCCCCCATCACACTTAGGTGAATGGCAAGAATTAGTTGTTCAGGATTGCTTGCGTAACAGCACCCCGTCGTTCTCGCGGTTGTTATGCGGGAATCTAGACCAGTGCTCATTTATCTTATGAAACTTGGCGTGACTAGAAGCCACTTCAAAAACCGCCCGGAGCCATACTGGATTAGGGGCAACATGCTTCAGTGAAGCAAGGACCTTGACTGCTGTCGTTCACGGTCTCTTCTTTAAAGCGACCCTGGCCGGAACAAAAGACTAAAGTTTCATTCTCGTTCAAACCCCGTTCAATGGGGAGGTGCCACTCTTATCTGAATTCAAAGTCAGCACTCGCCGTTCAGGCGGGCCGAAGGCCGGTGGCAGCACTGAATTCCCGCTAGAAGCATGCGGGAATGACGATTTGAGGATTACGGCGGATGTTTTATTCTTGCCATGCGCCCTATTCGACAACGCTCTTGACCACCTCCAAGCCGATCATCTTCCAAAATTCTGGGATTGCGTCCCCCGTATCTCGCCATTGCCTGGCCGCCCCAATGGCCGTTTCCGGTTGCCTGGAGGCAAACGGCAGAAGCATGGGATGATGCCGGCCTCCAAGATGAGCCCATCTTTGCCAAAATTCGCGATAGCCTAGACTCGGCGGCAAATGCCTTATCCGATGGACTAGATGGAGCCATTGATCCCACCAAAGAAACCAGTCATCAGGGTCAAGGCTTTTTAACGCGGAGATGAATGCAAGGGGGCCGCCCCAGAACCCATCGGAAAAGTAGGTATATCCAAGGTATTCAGTGGGTTGTTCGGTAATCGCCTTGGTGAGAAATGCCCTTTCCGGATCTGTTCTGAATCGAGAGAAAGCAACAGCATTGCAGATGCTTTCTTCCACCACCTTACCCCAATCGCTCTTGTATTTGGACGACCGATCATCAACGAGGGCGTGACAGAGTTCATGATAATAGATTTGCGCAAAGAGTGTTTTGAAATGCTGCTTTGCTTTCATTCCTTGGACCCAGCTCTCAACTCTTTCCGGGGTGATAAAGATCGCCGGGCCACCGCGCGAAAGCAGATTTCCGTGCTCGGGGCAAATGCGCGCTGCTCGGGAGCAGTCGCTATAATACACCCCCACCGCGACGAAGACTTGGTTTCGATCTATCTCGCGCCTGCACTCGCCAAGTTTGTCCCAGGCTTCTTCAAGGTAATTTTCTCCTCCCTCCCTCATTTCCTGCAAACCGCCGAGCGTGCTCCGGACACATTCTAGATCGAGACTCATAAGTTTATGAGGTGGGTATAATTTGTCCATCAATTCAGGGTCCGTCAAATAGGCAGGTACTCTGCGCGCTACATGGACGAAATGACCGAGTCGGGAAAAAGCATAGTCTTTCTCCGTCGCGCTGAGGTGCTTTTGGGTGTTGAGATCATTGATTTCTATCATTCGCTCCTCCCTGTTAATGGTGTACTCTCTTCACCGTCTGCGCGCAACTGCCCGGAACCGTTCGTCGCCTGCTGTCCGACGGCCATAGGGTCATGGGATGTGGTGCAGTTCGGTGTCGTTTACAGCATATATCGGAAGTGCCTGACTATGCCTTGAGCTTTTCCTGATACAGACGTGCCAAGCTAGCGACTGGGTGGCGAAGAAAACCTTCACCAACGCGCCAGCCCAGAAGGTGGCCAAGCAGTCCATGCTGGTGTGGGGAGAACCATACTTTCCTCTTGGCTTATAGAGTTCGGGAGCGTATTCTGACAAAGAATAGAGTGCTTACCCAGGCCTGCTATTGTTGTGCCATTGGCCGAGTTAATTTCTCAAAAAAACCATAACGGTACAGGAGATGAGCATGGCAACTGATCGTGAACGAGACCTATTCGCATCTGATATCCTCGCTTCAGTTGGGCGATACGCAGCAACATTGCCTCCCTCTCCGCTCACCGGCTTTCTCGCAATGGAGGGGTTGTCTTACCGCCGCGGCGCCGGCTTGATGGTTGTCGGACGAGCGGTGAACGGGTGGACCGAAGAGATTCTACCCCATGCCCTTGCGACGGTTTTGGAGTGCACTCGCTACGCCCAGGTTGTCCAAAATAGCGTTAACGGCTCTAACGCATGTCCCATGCTCTGGGTAACGAAGCGCTGGGGCCCTAATGATGTCTACAACACGAAGCGGTCGGCGTTCTGGCGGTCTATCCGGGGTGTCGTTAGGCAACTCCACATCGCGGATGTTGAGGATGTCGACCGAGACAGATGGCCATCTCACCTCGTGTGGTCCAATCTCTACAAGGTATCCCCGGCTAACGGTGGTAACCCAATTGGCCCCCTCTGCGACGTTCAGAAACCTGGCTGCATTGATCTGCTGGAGCTAGAACTCGAGACGTACAAGCCGTCGCGCATCCTGTTTCTGACCGGAATTGATTGGGCGAACCCCTTTTTCAAATGGATGACCGGGGTACCTTCGCTCGGAGGGCCACTTCACCACGTAGAGAGGTTCGGAACATACACGATCAGCAACGGGCACAAGATTCAATGGGTTGTGGCCACCCACCCGCAAGGGAAGCCCGAAGCGGAATGGATTGGGGAGGTTGCGGAGGCCTATAACCGCCTATAACCGTCTAGCAACAGCATGCAGCTGCCAGCGGCGATCGGCGCCGAGCTCGTCCATCGTCGCCATTATTGCAGGGTTCAGGTAAGATGTGTCGGAGATAGAGTTTAAAGAAAAGTTCATAGGGTTTGTCGATATCCTCGGTTTCAAGCAACTGGTTGAAAAAGCGGAACGGGGAATAGGGATCACCCTCCAAGAACTTCTGGAATTGGTCAAGGAACTTGGCACACCCGAAGATCGTCGGGAAGTCGAGAAGTACGGTCCAACGATTTGCCCAGGAAGTAAGTATCTGCAACGTGATCTCGACTTTCGACTGACTCAGATTTCTGACTGCGTGATAGGTAACCGTTCACCGGGCGGTGCGATGATCAGCCTAGCAGGGAGGGTCTCGGGAGTCCCTTGAAAGCGGCATCCATCAACTGGGAGAGAAAATGGAAGGGGTTTATTCCCCTGAGTTGGCAGGTCCGGGTCACCGTGAGAATTCTTTCGGTGAAACGTTCGCCGGCTTCGGACTGGTTGCCGAAGCAAAGCTTTCTCCATTGCACCGAAGGGCGCAGCGCCGACTCCGCC
>MNZR01000306.1 GCA_001873705.1 Syntrophobacteraceae bacterium CG2_30_61_12 | reverse complement strand
GTTCTTCAACCGATTGCCGATGTTCCATGGGGTTCCTCCCTGTCGGGCCGGCCGACGGCATGGTAACGATTCAGACCTGATCGGCCAGAACGAAGTTGTTGCGATGGATCACTTCGTCGGAATGTTTGTAGCCGATCAAGGCGGCGATTTCATCGCTGTGGTGGCCCCTGATTTTTTCGATTTCAGCGGCCTTGTAGTTGGTCAGGCCGATCCCGATGATGCGCTGTTGTTCATCCAGGCAACGCACCGGTGAACCGATACCGAAGTTGCCGCGAACTTCGCGGATCCCGATGGGCAGCAGCGATTTCCCGCCCTTCTTGAGGGCCAGCACGGCGCCGCCGTCGAGGATCAGGTCCCCCGCCGGTTGCGGCAGATTGGCGAGCCACACCCGGCGCCCATGGTAGACCCGTTGCTCCGAATTGAACAGGGTGCCCAGCATTTCCCCGGCGAACAGCCGCGGGATCACATCGCGTTCGCGCCCCGGAGCGATGATCATGGGGATCCCGGAGGCCAGGCATTTCTTGGCCGCGTTGACCTTGCTCAACATGCCGCCGGTGCCGAGCTGGCCCGGTTCGCCGCCGGCGCACTTGAGCAATCCGGCATCCACCCGCTGGACCAACCGGATCAGGCGGGCCTCGGGGTGGCTTTTGGGGTCGCGGTCGTACAGGCCTTCAGTGTCGGTCAAATTGATCACCAGATCGGCCCCGATCAGACCGCCGATCAGGGCGGACAGGTGATCGTTGTCGCCGAATTTTATTTCTTCGACGATCACCGTGTCGTTTTCATTGATGATCGGCACGATTCCCCAGTCGAGCAGCGTTTCCAGGGTGTTGCGGGCATTCAGATAGCGATGCCGATGGGCCAGGTCTTCGCTGGTGAGGAGAATCTGGGCGGTGAGCAGATCGAATTTATCGAACGCATCCTCCCAGGCCTGCATCAGGAAGCTCTGGCCGACCGCGGCGGTGGCCTGTTTTTGCGGAATGCTGAGGGGCCTTTCCACCCGCGCGATCTTGCGCAGGCCGGAAGCCACCGCCCCGGAAGAAACCACCACGATTTCCCGCCCGTCATGGCGCAGTTCCGCGATCTGGTCGGCGATCCGGTGGACCATGACCCGGTTGAGGCCGCGCGGCGCGGTGAGCACCGCGCTGCCGACCTTGATGATGAGCCGCCGGCAGCGGGCGAACAAGCTCCGGCGGTCGAGCAGGTCCTGATCCAGGGGCGCGGTCGGATCTGTTGGCGTGCACGAGTTCATGAATATTCCCAAAGTGATAAAACCGGTTACTATCCAATCGAAATCCCGGCCACAACCGCTGTTGCCCCCGTGCCAACCGCTTACCGCTGGTCGGGAAGCCTCAGCCGCCAAAGCCGTGGATCGGTGCAGCCGTCTCACGATCATCGGTCACTGTAGAAAAAAGGTTCCGGCAGAGCAAGTGCTTTTGCACCCGCCGCCGCTTCGGTTTTCGGCGGCCGGCGCTCACCGCCTGGGTTTCGGAAACCCCATGGCGGCATTCACCAAAGCCGTTGGGCATTGCTTTCGGGCCAGCCCCGGCGGCGGATTTTCTCGACCGTTGCGGCAATATCGTAGGCCACCCTGCGCACCTGGATGGTTTCGGCCTGGGTGTCCCAAATCACGTATTTGGCTCGGTTGTCGCCATCGCGCGGTTGGCCGACGCTGCCCACATTGATCACCCAGCGGCTACGCCGATCGATGCGGTAGGTGTCGGCGGCGAGCGCGGCACGGCGAAGGCCCCCGGCGGCCAGTTCCACCAGTTCCAGGGTGTGGGTGTGACCGACAAAACAGATCCGTTCCGGAAGGTCCTGGATGATCCGGGTGAGCACCGCGGCGCTGGGCTGAAACAGGTAGGTGGTGATCGAGTCGGGCGGGCAGCCGTGGACGAACCGGGCGCCCTGGTCGCTTAGAGTGGTCGGCAGGCGGCGCAGGTGGTCCAGGTCGGTAGCGTTCAGCCGTTCGCGGGTGAGTTCGAGCGATACCCTGGCGACGCGGTTGAACCAGTCGAGGATTTTCGGCTCGATCAGGCCCAGTTCATGGTTTCCCAGAATCGAGGGAATGCCGTTCCGGTCAAGAAACCGGAGCACCAAGTCCGGATCGGGTCCGTAGCCCACATTGTCGCCGAGGCTCACGATGCGCTCGATGTTCCGGCGGCTCCAATCGGATCTGACCTGTTTCAGCGCTTCCCAATTGCCGTGAATATCGGAAACAATGGCCAGCCTCATTGCGGTTCCACGCTGCCTGCACGGTTCTGCCGTGCAAATCCCCTGGTCGAAAAGACCGTCCTCGGACCCGAGGGGGCGCATCATCTCGCCCCTACGGCGAAAAACAGCGCCGGTCCCCATGCCGGCGGCGCCTCAGCGGATCAGGTTGGCGGCGGCGAATTCCCAGTTGATCAGGTGGTCGAGGCAGGCCGTGAGGTAGTCCCCGCGCCGGTTCTGGTAATCCAGGTAATAGGCGTGTTCCCAGACGTCCAGGGTGAACAGCGGAATCAGGTCCCGGGTCAGAGGATTTTCTGCATTGGCGGTGGTAACAATGCTCAACGAACCGTCACCGGATTGCGCCAGCCAGGCCCAGCCGCTGCCGAATTGATTGCCGGCGGCGGCGGCGAATTCCTTCTTGAATGGCTCGATACCGCCGAACTGAGTCACGATCTTCTGAGCCATTCGGTCCTCGGGCGGGCCGCTTTTGGGTTTCAGACTCTGCCAGTAGAAGGTGTGGTTCCAAACCTGGGCGGCGTTGTTGAAGATGCCGCGGAACTCATTGCGACCGGCGCTTTGCTTGATGATTTCAGGCAGGGGCAGGCCGACGAAGGAAGTCCCCTGGATGGCTTGGTTGAGTTTGTCGATGTAGCCCTTGTGGTGTTTGCCATAGTGAAACCGGACGGTGTCCGATGAAATATGCGGGGCCAGCGCATCTTCGGCGTAGGGAAGGGGCGGCAGGGAAAACACCTCGCTGAGCGGTTCCGCCGCTGTCGCGCTGCTTCCCAGGCGATGCGACAACAGGGCGGTCCCGGCCAGAACGGCGGCGCCTTGCAGGAAAGTGCGACGATCCAGAGGCCAGGTGGCCGGCTTGCGATTCATGGTCAAATCCTCCATAGATCTATGTGTGGTCAGGAAAAGGGGCACCGCGGTCGCTCCATGGCGTTCGGTCTGCCTTGTTCCCGCGGCGCCCCCCGCGAGGCACT
>MNZR01000167.1:16140-21222 GCA_001873705.1 Syntrophobacteraceae bacterium CG2_30_61_12 | reverse complement strand
TCTGCTAGTAGCAGACCGCGCGGTTGCTTGTCAAGGGAAAGTTGGTTTCGGGATGCGGCGGGATGCGGGCATCACGCCGGCTATTCGTCTTCCTTGGCGGGCGCGGGCGCTTCCTCTGCGCCGCAGCGCTTCACCAGGGTGTCCCAATCGGCGTCCACCTTGGCCTGGATCTTGGCGACTTCGCTCTCGGTGAGGTGGCGGAAGCGGCGCTGCGCCTTGAGGTAGTCGGCCACTGGTTTCGGCTTGGCCACCTTGCGTGACAGTTTATATTCGCCGTCGATCACTTCGTAGAGCGGGAACACCTTGCTGTCCACCGCCAGCTTGGCCACCTGGATGGTCTGGTCCGCGGCGTGGCGCCAGCCCGTGGGGCAGACCGAATACACGTGCAGGTAGGCGGGGCCGGGAATCATGGCGGCCTTTTTCGCCTTGTTCATGAGATCCACCGGGAAGGCCGGAGATGCCGTTGCCACATAGGGAATCGCGTGAGCCACGGCGATGGCCGGCAGGTTCTTCTTTTGGGTGCTCTGGCCGATGCTTTTTTTGCCCGGAGGCGAGGTAGTGGTCATGGCCCCGTAGGGGGTCCCGGACGAACGCTGGATCCCGGTGTTCATATAGGCTTCGTTATCGAGGCAGGCGTAGACGAAGTTGTGGCCCCGTTCCATGGCCCCGCTCAACGCCTGCAAGCCGATATCCATGGTGCCGCCGTCGCCGCCGTAGGCGAAGAACACGGTGTCCGGACTGTCGATAATGCCCTTGCGGTTCATCGCCTTGTAGGCGGCTTCGACCCCGCTCACCACGGCCGCCGCGTTTTCGAACGCCACATGCAGCCACGGCACCCGCCAGGCGGTCTGGGGATAGGGTGAAGTGATGATTTCCATGCAACCGGTAGCGCTGCAGACCACCACGTTGCTGCCGATGGCCTTCATGATCAGCCGCAGGGCCAGGACTTCACCGCAACCCTGACAGGCCCGATGACCCGGGGAAAGCGGTTCCTCCACGGGCAGCTTTTTCAGGCTGAACCCCTTGAAATCTTTTAATGCTTCAGCTGCGATTCCCATTTATTCCCTCGCATTCAGAAATTCGTATCCCATCGGCTCACCGCGATCGGCACAGGCGCTGGTCTTTGCCACCATATCGGCAAAATCCTCCACCGTCACATCGCGCCCGCCCAAACCGGCCAGGTAGTTCCAGACGTAAGGAGAACAGCCGCCATCGAACAGCATGGACTTCACTTCGCAGCACACGGGGCCGCAGCCGCCACTGAAGGCCGGCGCCCGATCGATCACGGAAAGGGTCTTGGCGCCCCGCACCGCGGCCAGCAGTTCATCGGCCGGGAACGGCCGCCACAGCCGGATGCGCGCCAGGCCCACCTTTTTCCCCGCGGCGCGCATGGCGTCCACCGCGGTCATGGCGGTTTCGGAAATGCTCCCCATGGTCAGCAGCAGGTGTTCGGCGCCCTCGGTCTGGTAGGTTTCCACCGGATGGTACTGGCGACCGAACTGGTCGGCGAACTCTTTCCAGGCTTCCAGGATCACCGGCTTCGAGGCCTTGAGCGCTTCATCCTGGGCCTTCCGCGCTTCGGTGTAAACGTCCGGCATGCCCACCGGGCCCATGGTGATGGGCTTGGCCGGATCCAGCCGCAGCTTGGGCACGTAAGGCGGCAGGTAGCGATCCACTTCCGCCTGCTCGGGAAGAAACATGGGTTCAATCATGTGGCTCAGGGTGAACCCGTCGAGATTCACGATGGTCGGCAGCAACACGCGGTGGTCTTCGGCCACCCGAAAGGCGTGCAGCAGCAAGTCGATCACTTCCTGACCGTTTTCCGCCACCGTCTGCACCCAGCCGGTATCACGGCTCATCATCATGTCGGCGTGATCGTTCCAGATATTGATCGGGCCACTGATCGCCCGGTTCGCCACCGCCATCACGATGGGCAACCGGAGCGCCGCCGCGATGTAGCAGATTTCCGACATCAGCGCGTAGCCCTGGCTGCTGGTCGAGGTGAAGGTGCGGGCCCCGGCCGCCGACGAGCCGACACAGGTGCTCATGGCGCTGTGTTCGGATTCCACCGGCACAAATTCGGCATCCAGTTGGCCGTCCGCCACCAGTTCCGAGAGGTGTTCCACAATGTGGGTCTGCGGCGTGATGGGATACGCCGCGATCACATCGACATTGGTCATCCCCACAACCTCGGCGGCGGCGATGGACACTTCCATTCCGACTCGCTTCGACATATCAATCGCCCTCCTCGACCATGGTTATTGCATCGGCAGGGCATTCCGTGGCGCAGATCCCACACCCTTTGCAATAGTAGTAGTTCTGAATGTAGAAACCTTCCTCGTTCTGGCTGTACACCATGTCCGGGCAAAACACGTAGCAGCGAGCGCATTTGACGCACTTCTCCAGGTCGGTGACCGGCCGCATGGAACGCCAGTCGCCGGTCTTGAGCTGGCCGGCGCTGCCGGGCTCGAGCAAGGCGCATCCCAGTTCCAATTCCTTCCAGCTGAAACTTCCAACTTCCTTAGGCACCGGTTAACCCTCCACAATGGTTTCTTGATAGGCCCGCATGCAGGCTTTGATATTCTTTGCGGCAATCGGGCCGAAGCGCTTTTCGATCGGCGCCCGGAGTGCCTCCACCGGCATGAAATCAGTGGCCTTGAGGAGCGCCCCGAGCATGGTGGTGTTGGTGATCGGCACCCGCATCTCTTCCATGGCGATGGTGGCGGCATCCACCAGGGCCAGCCGGGCCTTGAGTCCGGTTTGCTTACGCACTTCCGCGGCGCTCAGCTTGGTGTTCAACACCACCAGGCCGTCGGCGCCCAGGCCCGCTTCGACATTGACGATTTTCAACAGCGATGGGTCCAAAACCACCACGATACCCGGGTTGTAGACCTTTTCCCGGGTGCGGATCTGCTTATCGCTGACCCGCACGAAGGCCATCACCGGCGCACCACGCCGCTCCGGCCCGAAACTGGGAAAGGCCTGGGCGAATTTCCCTTCCTCGATGGCCGCCAGGGCGGTGAGTTCTGCGGACGTCACCGCGCCCTGGCCACCACGACCATGAAAGCGAATCTCAATCATCGGCTGTTCTCCGTTTTCGAGGTTATTGGCGAGATCATCCTCGGGGGAACTCGCACCCGCAAACTCCACCCCGTTCGGTCAGTCATGGGGGACCTCTCGCCAACCATCTGCCAAGCTAACAATACCGGCGTAATGTATAGCGATTTTGTGCAAAAAGTGTCAAGTAGTTATGCCTTGATCGGCGCCAATTGGGTCCCGGTCTCGCCCGCGCCGACGCTCGGTTAGGCCTGGGTTCGCGGCGACCAGCCTCGCTCATTGGATGGTTCGGCGCCCTTCCATTGCCCGCTCCAGGGTGACCCGGTCGGTATACTTCAGATCGCCCCCCATGGGAATGCCGTAGGCAATCCGACTCACCTTGAGCGTGCGGTGCCTCACCGCTTGAAGCAAATAATGAGCGGTTGCCTCGCCTTCGCTGGTGGGATTGGTGGCCAGGATCACCTCGCTGATCGGTTCCCGTTGCAGGCGCTCGATGAGTTCCTTGATCCGCAGATCATCCGGCCCGACCCCGTCGAGCGGCGCCAGGGTACCCTGGAGCACGTGATAGGTGCCGCGAAAAATCCCGGCGCTTTCCAGCGCCAGCAAATCGGCACTGCTTTCCACCACGCACAAGGCGCCGTTTTGCCGGGCCGGATCGGCGCAGATGGCGCACAGCGGTTGATCGGTAAAATGAAAACAGCGCTCGCAGGTCCGGATCCGCTGTTTCAACTCCTGAATCGAGGCGGCCAGTCGTTCAACCGCGTCGCGGTCGGCCCGCAGCAGGTGCATGGCGATGCGGGTGGCGCTTTTTTCCCCCAGCCCCGGAAGCTTCGCCAGTTGCCGGATCAGTTCCTGGAGCGAGGCGGGATAGGCGTTGGTGATCATCGCTGAAATCCCTTCGACCCCCTAGAACAGGCCCGGCAGATTAAGCCCTGGGATATTCAGTCCGCCGGTCAGGCTCTGCATGTCGGCCGCGGCCAGTTCCCGGGAACGCTGCAACACATCGTTTACGGCGGCGACGATCAAATCCTGGAGCATCTCCACATCCTCGGGGTCCACCACCTGACGATCGATGGTGATCTTCAACAGTTCCTGGCGGCCGTTGGCGAGCGCCGTCACCATACCGCCGCCCACCGAGGATTCCACCGTTTTTCCGGCCAGATCTTCCTGCATTTTGGCCATTTTCTGCTGCAGCGATTTGATCTGCTGCATGGGATTGAACCCTTTTGCCATCATCCGCTCCTTCAAATGAAAATGGGACACGATGTAAAGCATTTCAAATCGTTGAGCTCATCCAAGTGGATGAGCGATTGGTAGGTCGGGTTGCGACCAGCGGGAGCTACCCGACGCTTCGCCAGCGTTTCCAATCCCCAACCTTCCACCGGATCGTCAGGGAGTGCCGCGCACACCCTGACCTACTGGCAGCCCCACATCTTTATCCTTCGTTGTGACCGCCCAGGTCAGGATGGCTAGCAGAGCTCATTGTTTGAGTTCTCTTATCTCCACCAGTTCGCCGCCCAGCACCTCGATCGCCTGCCGCACCATGGGGTGGTCCATCACCAGGGATCTGGATTGGCCACGCCGGTTCGATTCCGTCCGGGCACGGGCCTTCGTTGCAGCGCCCGGCCCACCGATTTCGATCAGTGGTTCACCCTCGATTCCATAACGTCGCCGCAACAGGCCGGTTAACTTTATCAGGGTATCCGGAGCTTTCAAGAGCTCCTCGTACATTTCCAGAATTTGCAGATGCATGCGGCCGTGCTCATCGAGCCGCAGGCGGCTTTGCCCCAGTTTGGCTCCGAGCATGGGATCATCGGTCTGGAGCCGGCTGACGAAAGCCGGCCAATCGTCCACCTCCTGCCCGGGAGCGAGCGTGATCGGCGGATCGAGTGGCGGTGGAATCGGCGGAGCCACGGCGGCGGGTTCGCCGGCCGGGGATCGTGCCAACCGGGGCTGGCCTTCTTCCAACCCCACCGGCGAAGCGGCCTGGCCCTCGCCGTCGGCGGCGGCAGCGGCGCCGGCCGT
>MNZR01000167.1:0-16132 GCA_001873705.1 Syntrophobacteraceae bacterium CG2_30_61_12 | reverse complement strand
CAGGGCCGACTCCGGTCGGGGCCGAAGCCCAGCGGCTCTCCAGCTCCCCGAGCCGGCTCAGGATCTGGTCCAGGGTCTGCAACCGCGGCAACTGACACAGTCGCAGCAGCAGCATTTCCAGGGTGATTCGAGGCTGAGCCGCATGCCGGATCGCTTCCTCGCCCTTCAGCATCATTTGGAAGTAGAGGTGCAGGGTTTCGCTGGAGGTGCTTTTCAGGCTGTCTTTTAGCCGGTCTTGTTCTTCCCGCGGCAGATCGAGCCAGGATTTACCGGCCGAGTGGTCCAGGCTGAGAAACAGCAGATTGCGAAAGTAGTCGCACAACTGCTGGCAGAAGCGCTTGCTGTCGATTCCTCTCTGATACACGCTTTCCACCACTTCGAGACAGACGACGGCATCGCCGGCGATGATCGCCTGGCCGACCCGATAGATGCTGCCCCGGTCCATCACCCCCAGGATTTCCAGGATCTCGGCGTCGTCCAGGTCCTGATTGCGAAACGCCAGCAACTGTTCGAGCAGGCTCTGCGCGTCGCGCATGCTGCCGTCGGCTTCCTGGGCCACCGTGTACAGGATGGCCTCGGACAGATCGGCCTGTTCGGCGGCGGCGATATTTTTCAAGTGGGTCAGTACCACGCTGGTGGGAATGCGGCGGAAATCGAAGCGCTGGCAGCGACTGGCGATGGTCGCAGGGATCTTATGCGGTTCGGTGGTGGCGAACAGGAACCGAACGTGTGCGGGAGGTTCCTCAAGGGTCTTCAGCAGGGCGTTGAAGGCCTCGGTGGTGAGCATATGCACTTCGTCGATGATGTAGATTTTGGACGCGCTCTTTAACGGGCGGTAGCGGACCGTTTCCCGCAGTTCGCGGATGTTGTCGATGCCCCGATTGGAGGCACCATCGATTTCCAACACATCGGGCGAATTGCCCTGGGTGATTTCCAGGCAGTTAGCACACTGATTGCAAGGCGTGCTGGATACCCCTTGTTCACAATTGAGCGCTTTCGCCAGGATCCGGGCCACCGAAGTCTTGCCCACGCCGCGCGCGCCGGTGAACAGGTAGGCGTGGGCCACGCGATTGGACTGAATGGCGTTTTCCAGGGTGCGAACAACGTGCGGCTGGCCGATCACCTCATCGAAGCGCTGAGGCCGCCACTTGCGGGCTATCACCAGGTAGGACATCAATGGCTGCGATCGCGCCGGCAGGTGCGCCAGATCCGAGGGGTCGCTGGGGCCCAGCGGACCCATGCGGCTGGATCATACCGGCAGTGGGGAAAAAACAATGGCGGAGAGAGAGGGATTCGAACCCTCGGTACACCTTTTGGGCGTACACACGATTTCCAGTCGTGCTCCTTCAGCCAGCTCGGACATCTCTCCGCGACCGGGCCGGAGTATGGCGATCGCCGCTCCGGCCTTGCAAGGCATAAATTTGGCGGAGAGGGTGGGATTCGAACCCACGTGCCCTGCTGTTCACAGGACAAGTCGATTTCGAGTCGACCCCGTTACGGCCACTTCGGTACCTCTCCGCGTGGTGAAGCTATCTCCTGGCAGCGAAAAACCGCTGCAGCAGGGCTGCGCATTCGGCCGCGCGCACCCCGCTCACCACCTCCAGATGATGATTGAAAACCGCTACGTTTGTCAAGTCAACAACGCTCCCGGCAGCACCCGCCTTGGGATCACGGGCGCCAAAAACCAGCCGCCGCACCCGGGCCTGGAGCAGAGCGCCCAAACACATGGCGCAGGGTTCCAAGGTGACGTACAGGATCGTCCCCGCCAGTCGGTAATTGCCGCACCGAATGCAAGCTTCCCGAATCGCACCGATTTCCGCGTGCGCCGTCGGATCGCGCGCGGTGATCGGGCGATTGTGAGCAGCGCCGAGCAACATGCCGTCGCCGGCGATCAGCACCGCCCCCACCGGCACTTCCTCGCTGCGATAAGCGCCCTCGGCCTGCTCCAGGGCCAGCCCCATGAAATGCGCATGATCCAGATCCAACACCAGCACCCCCGCCAGCGGGTGATCTGTGGGTTCTCCGTGGGTTCTCTGATTGGTCACCTTGATCGCTGCCGCGCAGGCGCAGCAGCCAATAGCACATTACCGATCACAAGAGAAGTTTTTTGGTGACCTCCGCCCAGGGGGCTATCCTGCCGCCCGCTTGCCGTTGCGGCACCAGATCGGGGTGAGCAAGACCATGCTTTGGCGCTGCCGATCATCGGATTCTTCGCCTGCAGGGATTGGAAGTGGGAACCACGATGCCTATTTTTACTAGGATAGCAGGTTTTTGGTTGAAATTGATTGAAAAAGGATTGAAAATGACACCCTTGAATCCGGAAAATGAGCTAGTATTTTGCTCGATTGGGGGACTGGCTCAAGTTTACCAGCCCAGCTCCGCGGTCGTAAAGAAGCATCCGTGTTCGGACTGTCATCATTGCCAGGGGTGCAGCGACGTGCGCTGCCGGGCCTGCCGAAGATCGGGCTCAAATCCGGGCCCGCCGGCGAAAGGTAAGCTCGGCATGGAAGGTCAAATCCGGTTGTTCGAGCGGATCAACAAGCGCTCCAAAGTTGCCGATCAGAAGTGCAAACCATAACGAAAGCCCATGCGCCATGCATCCTAGCTCCGCTACCCGGGCAGCCTTGCGGCAGTTTTCGCTGAAGCCCATTGATCAGGACCAATCAGCTCAGATGGCCAAGCAGTTGCGGATACCCGCACGCGCCTTGGTAACTTGGCTGATGCTGTGCCTGACCGTCGGCGGCAGTGCCATTTCTCGCGCCGCCGCCCAGCCCAATCCGCCTCCTCCCGACGCCGGTTTTCATGTGGCCACCATCCAGGACCAGGCACCCCCCGCAGTCGCTGACGAAGCGCCATCCATCTGGATCTACCAGCTCCAGCGCAGCATAGCTGAAGCTTCTCTGGGCGAACACGAAGCGGAACGTCTGTGCGCACTGTACCAGGGCAACAACTGGGAACCGCTGTTCATCGATCCCGGCTTTCAACTCACCCCGGACGGCCGGTATTTTCTCGATCGTCTGAGTTCTCTCACCAGCGAAGGCTTCGACAGTGGCCGATTTCCACGCTCCCGGTTGAACGATCAACTGAAAAACCTCGATACCGTCCGCACCGCAAACCCGGCGATCGTCGCCGGCAGGCCGCCCGCGCCTCGCTACATCATGCAAGCGGCGGCCGCCACCACGGTTACCGACAGTGCCTGGTCCGATCAAGACGAGGCGACCCGCGAGCCGCTCCATTGGGCCGCCGCCCAGGTGGACCTGACGCTGCTCACCTTGCTGGCGCGTTGGGTCGAGGACATGAATCCATTCGAGCCATTTGAAGGCCTGAAATCGATTGGCCGTTTTCCATCGTTGGCCGATTTTCTGGATTCACTCAAGCCGCGCGATCAGCGCTACGGCGCCATCGAACAGGCGCTCGGCCGCTATCTGCACCTGGCAACCACGGATCCCCTGCCACCCATCCAGAGTGCGGGGGCCATCCGCCCGGGGGCAACCGGCCGGATGGTCGAGCGCATACAGAATCGTCTGCACCTGGAAGGCTATTACGCGGGACCGGTAAACGGTCGATTTGACCCGGCGACGCGGGCGGCGCTCAAGGATTTTCAGGAGCACCACCTGCTGCCGGCCGATGGAGTGGTGGGGGAGAGAACCAGGGCCTGGCTCAATGCGCCCTTTGCCGACAAGGCCAAGCTGATTGCCGCCAGCATGCGCACCATGAGGCAGAGCGAAGCGCGCCGGCAGACGCGGTTTCTCCGGATCAACGTGCCGGAGTACACCCTGGAATATTACAAAGACGGTCAATTGTTCGACAAACGCCGAATTGTGGTGGGACGATCGTCGGGCCGCAGGGTTCGTTATGGTTCGGTTTGGGTGGGAGAAAATCACACCCCCACCATTTCCAGCAGCATTCAGAGAGTCATCATCAACCCCAGATGGTATGTGCCGGAACGAATCCGCCTGGAACTGGCCGGCAGGATCGCGGCCGATCCCAGCTACCTGAGCGAGCACGGGTTTGTGTCGATGCAATCCGCATACTCTTTCGGTGGATCGCGCATCTACCAGGAACCCGGGCGCCACAATCCGCTCGGTAAGGTCAAATTTGAATTCCCCAACCGTTATGGCGTTTATCTCCATGACACCACGGAAAAGCACCTTTTTCAAAGGGCGCGACGCGATTTTTCCCATGGCTGCATCCGCGTTGAACAAGCCACCGATCTCGCCCAAATGCTGCTTCGCGATGATCAAAACCCGGCCCTTGCCAAGGTGCCGGGCTACCTGGCCGGGACCAGCCAGCGCTTCATCGAACTGGTGACTCCGCTGCCGATCGTCGTCGAGTATGCTCCGGTGACCGTGTCCCCGGAAGGGCGCCTAATCTTTATTGGCGATCCCTACGGTCGCCTGATCGACAGCCACGGCCGCGGCTTCCCCCTGTAAAACCGTTTAAGTTTCTTGAATGATGACCGATTTTATATGTTTTCCGGTATTGCGCACAATTGCGTTGACATGATTGCTTTTCTCCATTAGACATGGCTTCATGTGCGTTACCCAAGAAGAAAGGAACCTCGCCCGAAACCTGGCGTTTGGCCCATGCCGCGCCCTACCTAAAACCCTGATTGGAAGGGATACAAGGCATACATGGACCATATAGAGCCTTATTTACGGTCAAGGTATGCGGCGAAAATGGCCGTTTGCACCTTCTTACTAACCTTCCCATTCGTCTTCGCAAGCACGGTACCGGCGGCAGTCACCAAATCTTTCGGGGAGCCTTATCATGGTCGCCTGGCCGGAGGAGTGCCGTTTCCGGCCCAATTCAGCGGCTATCAATTGAGAGATTCGGGGAACATTTACGCCACTCCCGAGCTGGTGGGTGCTCTGCTGGACGCCATCGAAGGAGTCCGGCGCAATTATCCCGACACCTGTTCGTTGTATCTCGGTGATTTTTCCAGCCCGACCGGAGGCCCATTGCGCAATCATGCCTCCCATCAGAACGGCCGCGATGTGGACATCGGAATGTATGCCAAAGACAATGTCCGGTTGGATGGGTCCCAACTGATGAGCGGGGACAACCTGGATGTGGCCAAGACCTGGTGCCTGATCGAAAACCTGCTTAAAACCGACCGGGTCCAGTACATGTTCATGGACAAGCGGCTGCAATCGATCTTCTTCGAATACGCTCTGCGCCATGGTTGGAACAGAGAAAGCCTCGATATCGTGTTCAACAACGTCGGCCAATCTTATGATAACTCGATCATCCGTCACTCCCGGGGACATCGCGATCACATTCACGTGCGCTTCTATGCGCCATGGTCCGCTCTGGCCGCCGCCAGTGGCGGCAGCGACACCAAAAAGCTGGCCACGATCGCCCTGGCCCAGGCGGCCTACCTGCCGAAGAAGGTCAAATTCACCATCAAAGGCCGCGAGACCGCCCTCACGCAACTGGCCCAAAGCTTCGGAGTTTCAACCGACGACTTGTGCCGATGGAACGGCATCCGCCCCACCAGCCGTCCGCGGGCCGGGTCCTGTCTGGTGTATTACAAGCGCGGCTTCGAGCTAGAACCGGTCAACCTGGCCCAGTCCCTGCCCGCTCCGACCCGCCCCAGCAGCGATCTGGTGCGCCTGGCTTCGATCGAGCCCAGTGCCGCGCTGAGCGATGCCGAGTTGAGTCCGAGGGATCAAGCGCAGTCACCAGCGCAACCGCTTTATTACCGGGTTAAGTCATCTGACAACCTAACAAAAATCGCCCAGCGCTATCACCTGACCGTCGATCAACTCTGCCGCCTCAATGGCATTTCGAAAAAGACCAAAATCACTGCTGGTAAAAGCCTGAAGGTCGGGATCAGGAAGACCGCGGCCGCGCCGGCATCCGGGCGAGTCCAGACCGCCACCCACACGGTGGCCAAAGGGGACACTTTAAACCACCTCGCAGATCGCTACCACCTCACGGTAGAACAATTATCCGCGCTCAACGACCTCGATCGTAAAGACGCTTTGAAGCCGGGCCGGGAACTCAAGCTGAAGACCAGCGCCAAAGCCGCTCCCGAGCCCAGTAAGACGGCTCATGTGGTGAAATCCGGCGATACCTTGTACGCCATCGCCTCAAAGTATGGGATCAGCGTCGACGACCTGGGTAAAGCCAACCACATGAAGGGTACGGCGTTGCGCCAGGGGCAAGAACTCACGATCCCGGCCGCGGCTTCGGCACCGGCCAAGACCGATGCCGAGAAACCCGCGGCCACCGCGGCAAAGTCCAAAGCCACGCAGACCCCCACGAAGTCGAAGGCCGTAGCCGCCAAGGCAAGACCCCAAGCCGAAATCGCCAAATCCAAAACCACGGCCGCCGCTGCCAAACCCGTGGCCGCCAAGGTAAAGCCCAAGACTGAAGCCGCCAAATCGAAGTCCGCGGCCGTTACTCCCAAGTCTAAAACCGAAATCGCCAAATCCAAAACCACAGCCGCCGCGGCTACACCCAAGGTAAAACCGAAGGCTGAAGCCGCCAAATCGAAATCCACTGACTCCGCCGCTAGGTCAAAATCCGCTGTCGTTACTCCCAAGTCCAAAGCCGAAGTGGTGAAACCAGCCGCCGCCGCGGCAAAATCGAAACCAAGGGTGTAAACCGTTCCATCGGGCGATAAGGTGTGAGATCGGCCGATCTGCCTCTTTGGATCAAACCCGCTTTAGGTCTCGCCCATTCCAGCGCCAGGAGCTGAGAGACATCCAGCCACGCACTGCCTGTCGGGGATTTTCCGACGGTGGGTCAGCAACGTTTTTTCTATTTCATTTGATTTCCGAACCTGTTATTAAACCAAGTTTACAACGGGCACTGAATGATTGCCCGTTTTTCTTTGTTTGAGTCTGCTCGGCCGCTTGCGGCTGGTGAAATGGGAGAGTGGAAAGGAACAGAATGAGTGACGATCTGACCAGGTTAAGAAACATCGGCATCAGTGCCCACATCGATTCCGGCAAGACCACCTTAACGGAGCGAATCCTGTTCTACACCCAGAGGATTCATGCGATCCATGATGTCAAAGGCAAAGACGGCGTTGGCGCCACCATGGATTCGATGGAACTGGAAAAGGAACGGGGCATCACCATCCAATCCGCGGCCACCTATTGCCACTGGAAAGGTGCCGATATCAACATCATCGATACGCCTGGGCATGTGGATTTTACCATCGAAGTGGAACGCGCCCTGCGGGTACTGGACGGCGCGGTACTGGTGCTGTGCGCGGTGGGCGGGGTGCAGTCGCAGTCGGTCACCGTCGATCGCCAAATGAAACGCTACGGCATTCCTCGGATCGCGTTCATCAACAAGTGCGATCGGGCCGGCGCCAATCCCCAACGGGTGGTCCGGCAACTCGATGAAAAGCTCGGTCACAATGCCGTGCTCTTGCAGATGCCGCTTGGCCTTGAAGCCGACCATCAAGGGGTGATCGACCTGGTGCGCATGAAGGCCTTGTTGTTTCAGGGCGAACATGGCGAGCAGGTCACGGAGACCGAGATTCCCGAAGCGCTCCGAGCCGAGGCAATGGAACTGCGCGAGCAGCTTCTGGATAAAACCTCGCTGTTTTCCGACGAACTGACCGAAGCCATTCTCGATGATGCCGTGACCGAGGACCTGATTCACCAGGCCGTGCGCCGCGGCACCCTGGCCCTGCAACTGACTCCCGTGCTAGTGGGATCGGCCTATAAGAACAAGGGCGTGCAGGCCCTGCTCGATGCGGTGATCGCCTACCTGCCCAATCCGTCTGAAGTCACCAATGTCGCCCTCGACCTCCAGAACAATGAACAGGAAGTGGTCCTGCAAACGGCGCCGGATCTGCCGCCGGTGATGCTGGCATTCAAACTGGAAGTGACTCGGTTTGGGCAACTCACCTACATCCGCGTCTACCAGGGCGGCGTGCGCAAGGGCGACACCATCGTCAACGCGCGCACCGGCAAGAAAACCAAAGTCGGGCGCCTGGTACGGATGCATGCCGATACCATGGAAGATATCGAAGCTGCATTCGCCGGGGATATCGTCGCTTTGTTCGGAATCGACTGCTCCTCCGGGGACACCTTCACCAACGGTGGCACGAACCTGTCCATGAGCTCCATGTACGTGCCGGACCCGGTCATTTCCCTGGCCATCAAAGCCAAGGACAAAAAGGCCGAAATGAACATGAGCAAGGCACTTACGCGCTTTATCAAGGAAGACCCCACGTTTCGCTCGTTTCAGGACGAGGAGACCGGTGAAACCATCATTTCCGGCATGGGTGAATTGCATCTGGATGTTTATGTGGAGCGAATGCGGCGGGAATATGGCGCCGAAGTCGAAACCGGGGTGCCGAAAGTGGCCTATAGGGAAACCATCACCCGTCGAGCTGAGTTCGATTATACCCACAAGAAACAGACCGGTGGCTCCGGCCAGTACGGCCGCATCCTCGGCTTCGTCGAACCATTGGCCGAAGGGGATTATGAATTCCATAACGAAGTAACCGGTGGGGCCATTCCCACCGAATTCATCTCATCGTGTGACAAGGGTTTTCACGCCTGCCTGAAAAAGGGGGCCCTGGCCGGGTTTCCCATTGCCGGCATGGCGGTCACCATCAATGACGGTGCCTCCCACGCCGTGGATTCATCCGACATGGCCTTTCAACAGGCCGCTATCGGCGCGTTTCGGCAGGCCTACGCCAAGGCCGCGCCGGTCCTGCTGGAACCGGTGATGCGGGTGGTGGTGGAAACCCCCTCCGAATATCAGGGCGCCGTTCTGGGCACCATCAATCAGCGCCGTGGCATCATTATCAGTGCTTCAGAGGACGGCACCTTCACCGCGATCGAATCGGAGGTCCCCTTGGCCGAGATGTTCGGCTACTCCACCGTGTTGCGATCATCGACCCAGGGCAAGGCCGAATTCACCATGGAGTTTGCCCGCTACAGCCAGGTGCCCAAAAGCGTGGCCGAAGAAATCCTGCGCCGGCAGAAAGAAGAGCAAAAGGCCTGAGCCAAGTTGATAAAGAAATCAGTCGGAGAAACCCGGCAAACGTGTTAGATTCGGGCCGCACACCGAGATCCTCAAACCCCACCGTCGCTCAGGGCGAGGCAACCGTGCACCCAGATTTGCCGGCCCTCCCGATCCCTTCGAAAATAGGAGCATTCGTCATGGACAATGAAGAAAGACTACCGGCCGCGCCGGCCGCAATGATTCGCCGTGCTCTCGGCAACGCGCTCAAACCAGGTGAACTGGGAGTGGTGTTGGCGCGCGCGGGGGTCGGCAAAACCGCCTGCCTGACCCATATCGCCCTCGACTACCTGCTGCACAGCCAGCAGGTGCTGCACGTCTGTGTCGATGAACTACCTGAAAAGATTAAAATTTGGTACCAGGAACTGATCAAAAATCTGGGCGCGGCCGCGGGCAACCGGGAACCTGCCCACCGAGTCCTACAGCAGATTGAATCATTGCGCTTCATTATGGCTTTTTTGCACCACACCTTCAATCCGGGAAAGCTCGACCAAAATGTTCGCAATTTGAGCGATCAGGTGGGTTTCAAGCCGGCCCTGATTGTCCTTGATGGGCTTGATTTCGAGCGCACCACCCGCCCGCAAATCGAAGCCCTACAAAGGCTGGCGCAACATTCCCAAGCCGCCTTGTGGCTGTCGTGCCGGACCCATCGCCACATCGACATCGTCAATGACCACGGTATTCCCTATCCGTGTCATGAATACGACGACCTGTTCGATGCCATTTTGGCACTCGAACCGGAACCGCACATTATCCGGATCACGGTGCTCAAGCATTACGATCGTTATGCGCCACCCTACCAATCCGTTTCATTGAACCCACGAACCTACCTCCTTGATGACGACCAGAACCATTAGGCCCAGGTCGGGACCCTAGTGGGCAGGGAAGTTTTCCGCCGACAGCGCCGGTCGCCGCGACTTGCAGCCGAAACCCGCGAATGGATCGCGGCGCTAGCCGCCGATCCCGAGGTGGCGTCCCATGATGGAAGACGATCTCGTTTCCTGTTTGACCCGCCAGGTCAAGGAAGACGTCGTCGAGAACTATCTCGGTGAACGGCGGCTGATCGACAGTCAAATCGAGGAGTTCGAATCCCTGGCTCAGGCGGTTCGAGTCCTGGCGGAGCAGACCGGCAAGCGCTTCACCCGCATCGGATTCCTCATGCTCGAACCCGATGCGCTGGCGCAACTGCTGGAGATGCTGGCAATCCCCCCGCACGGTTACTGGGACGAGTGCTTGCACAAACCCTTCCGCGGCGGCGTGCGTTTCATTCAGGTGATTGCGTTCACCAGTCGGACGAAATTCCGCAAGCTGGTGGTGGAAGCTTACCGGCGTCTGCATCAGTGGGTGGGGAAATATCGGGAGGCCTATCGGGATCTGGAACTCGAATGCGCCGCCCTCAACCAGAACATCCTGCAGTTTCGAAACCGTTTTGATCTACTGACCCTGCTCAATTTTCTCAAGAGCCTGGATGTCCGCGCCCTGGAACAGAAGCACGTGCTTGGAGAAAATTTCAGCGCTGAAGAACTCTCTTCCGTCGACCAAAAGCTCTTCATTCCCAACCAATCGATCGATCGTTTCGAGTTGCCGTTGCCTCCGGAGTTCTCCGGCAATTCCCTCAACGAAGAAACGCTTGGCCTGCTCGCCGTGGAAATTTACAATCGGCACGCGCATGAAGTAAGAAAAATCCTTCGTTGACCGCCGTGAGTCGGCTTCCGTTCCAGTGCGATGGCGGCAGTTCACTGATTAACGGCAGGCGTTCAGCCTTGCCCCTGGCGACCGGTAGCGGCTGATCCACCTTCGCTCCCGTTTAGACCCGAGATTTGATCGTGACCGTGGCACTTCCCCCCTCATTCAGCCTTTGGCTTGCCCTGGTGCTTGTTATCACCGGCCTCGCCACCGGCGTTGCCGGCATCTGGTTGTTGTTCGCCAGGCGCCGGCGAATCTTGACAGAGCAGCAGTTGCGGCTCCAAATTGAACTCACCGGCGCCGCCCAGCGACTGCAAGACGAGCTGAAGCAGTGCCGCGCCGGCCTTGATGCCGGCCGCGAGGAACTGACCGACCTACGTCGGCGCCTGCTCAAGGAAACCGAAATGCGGGCCGCCTTCCAACAGGCAGCGCAACGCGCCAACCAACTGGAAACCGCGCACCAGGAGGGTCTGAACATCCAGAACCAATTGCGCGAGCAGATTTCGCGGTTGAAAGAGGAACGGGCGACAGTGCAGGAACAGCTTGCTTTCGAGCAGCAAGCGGGAGCGGAAAAAATCCAGGCGCTCACCAACGCCCATGCCGAACTTCGCGCGAGCTTTCAGAATCTTGCCGCCGATGCGCTCAAATCCAACAACACCATGTTTCTCGACCTGGCCCGGACCACTCTCGATAAATACCAAGTGCAGGCTCAAAATGAACTCCGGGAACGGCATCAATCGGTCGAAGCTCTGCTCGCCCCACTCCAGCAGGTCCTTGCCAATTATGAACAGGGGCTTCTCCGAATCGAACGCGACCGGCAGCAAGCCTACGGCAAACTCACCACCCAGGCGGAACTCCTCAACCTGGCTCAGGCCCAACTGCAATTGGAAACCAGCAAGCTGGTCAGGGCCCTCGGCCAGCCTCAAGTGCGGGGCCGATGGGGCGAAATCACTCTCAAGCGAGTCGTGGAACTGGCCGGAATGATCGAGCACTGTGATTTTGTGGTCCAGGCTCAGGTGGCAACCGAAGCCGGCAGTGTGCGGCCCGACATGTTGGTGTATCTGCCGGCGAAGCGGATCATTGCCATCGACTCCAAGGTCCCCTTGAGGGCTTATCTGGACGCCATGGAGAGTCTCAACGAAGAAGAGCGACTGCGGCGACTGCGCGAGCACAGTCGCCGGGTCCGCGTTCACCTGCAGCAGTTGGGATCCAAACAATACTGGAGCCAGTTCTCCGAAAGCCCGGAATTCGTCGTCTTGTTTCTCCCCGGCGAAGCTTTTTTCAGTGCCGCGCTGGAACATGACCCCCAATTGATCGAGTACGGCGTCGAACAGAAGGTGATACTGGCCACCCCCACCACCCTGATCGCCCTGCTCAAATCCGTGGCCTACGGCTGGCAGCGGCAGCACATGGCCGAAAACGCCACGGCCATTTGCGAACTGGGCAAGACCTTGAACAGCCGACTGGTCACCATGGTGGGGCATTTTCAAGACCTGGGAAAACAATTGCGGCGAAGCACCGAGGCCTACAACGGCGCCATGGGAACCTTCGAACGGCGGGTCTTGGTATCGGCCAGGAAGCTGGCCGAACTGGGCACGGGTTCCGGCGACGCCATTGCGGAAATCCTGCCGGTGGAGGCCCACCCCAGGGCTCTCGACGAGCCCCGGCAATCCCAAGAGATCCACGCTACGGATGAGGAACCAACCGATGTTGAATGAGCCAAACGCGGAACATTTTACCCAGCTTGGAAAGCCCGCGGTGATACCGACCTCGCCCGCCGAGGCGGTGTTGGAGACATTTGCCAATCCACACCAGGACCGCGACTATGTGGTGCGCCTCAGCGCTCCCGAATTCACCTCGGTTTGCCCAATCACCGGCCAGCCGGACTTCGCGGTTTTGATTGTCGACTACGTTCCAAACCAACGCCTGGTGGAAAGCAAATCGTTTAAATTTTTCCTCATGAGCTACCGAAACCACGGCGCCTTCCACGAAGACTGTACCGTCTCCATCCATAAACGCCTGGAACAGGCCATGACTCCCAAATATC
Organism: Syntrophobacteraceae bacterium CG2_30_61_12; assembly: GCA_001873705.1. Classification (GTDB taxonomy): domain Bacteria; phylum Desulfobacterota; class Syntrophobacteria; order Syntrophobacterales; family DSM-9756; genus CG2-30-61-12. The sequence continues at coordinate 3,402 of MNZR01000167.1, read as the reverse complement.
TGCGGGTGGTGGGGCTGTGGTACGCCCGGGGCGGAATCACCATCGACGTCACCATCGAATCCGGCAGTCTTCCGGTGAACTGCTGGCTCCTGCCCCTGGGCAAGAGCAGCTACCGGGGCGGGCGCGAATAGCTGGCCTTGAGGCGGAAATTTGAGGAAGATCAGATCATGGCGTTGCTCGACCGATGAGCCACCGATGCATGCGGCTGCAACGAATCAGGCACGCGCGCGACTAAACCAGGCCATGCGGCGCTCCACATGCGCAAGCACCACGATCATGCCGGTTGATCCGGAAATTCTTCAGCCTGCTCCCAGCCGGAATCCCCGCTGACCGGCGGCGGCCGGTGCCAGGCTCGATCCAGGGCGACGCGCCTGGGCACGCGCGGCGTTTTTGGCCCTTTTCCCTTGACAGAGAAATGGGGCGCTTTTATGGTCGGTAGCATCCCATGGACGATCACACCTGCTATTTCGCCACCGAGCGCGGCGCCATCCCAACCGATTGGAAGCTCCATGCCGGCCCCCATACGGTTACTGTCCAGGCCCAGCCAAACCCAGTGCGGACCCGGTTTATCCACCTGGGGGTCGGGCCCGCCCACGACCGCTCACAATCGTGGCGGACGCCCCTGCCGGGATGCTGTCAAGGCACCACTCACCGCGGGCTTCCAGGTCCCACGACATGCCTTCTGACTCCGGAGCCATTCTGCCGCCCAAGGTTTCCGCCGGCAGCGACTTCGGTCGGAACCGGGCCCGCGCGGATAGCCGCCGGGTCGCTCTGGACCTGACCAAATTCTTTCTGGTGGTGGCGGCCGTCGCCGGACTGCTGGCAGTCGGAACCGAGCGGCTGGGATATCACTGGCAGTGGTATCGGATGCCGCGCTACCTGGTGCGGATCGGAGACGGCGGTTGGCGCCCGGGGCCGCTGCTGGATGGGGTCCTGATCACCTTCAAGATTTCCGGCCTGAGCTTGATCTTGTGTTTCAGCTTCGGTCTGGTGGCCGCCCTGTTCCGGCTGTCGCATTCTTACCTGGCGCGATTGCTGGCGCGCCTCTATGTGGAATTGATCCGAAATACGCCGCTCCTGGTGCAGATTTTCTTCATCTATTTCGTACTCGGACCAGTCCTCGGGATCACCCGCTTCACCTCCGCGGTGCTGGCCCTCAGCCTGTTTGAAGGCGCCTACGCCGCGGAAATTTTCCGCGCCGGCATCTTGTCGATTCCCAGAGGCCAGTGGGAAGCCGCGCGCAGCCTGGGTTTGAGCACCTATAAATGCTACCGCGCCGTGATCCTGCCTCAGGCCGTCCGCCATGTACTGCCGCCGCTCACCAGCCAGGCCATCTCCCTGGTGAAGGATTCGGCGCTGGTGAGCACCATCGCCATCTACGATCTGACCATGCAGGGCCAGGCCATCATCGCCGAAACCTTTCTCACCTTCGAGGTGTGGTTCACGGTGGCGGCCATCTATCTGATCATAACCGTGATCCTTTCGATCCTGGTCAATGTCATGGAAAACCGTTTGCGCGTGACCGGTTAATACCGTTGCCGGCGTGCCGAAACCGACCCCCGAGCGCGGGCGACAAGTCGCGGAGAAAGCAGCAAGGCATCGATGCGGAAACCAGCCAAATTCACCAGACTGGACGCGATCCTGCTGCTGCTGACGGCGCTCGGCGCGCTCGCCCTCGGCTATCGCATCAAGGTGGGACTCCACTACCAGTGGAACTGGAGCGCCATCCCTCAGTACCTGTTTCACCTGGATCCGGCAACCGGCCGCTGGGCGCCCAATCTCCTGATGCAGGGCCTGTTCACCACCATTCGCCTGAGTGCCTGGGCCACTGTGCTCGCCACCGTGATCGGCACCCTCGCCGCCTTCTTCCGCATCAGTTCCAGCCTGTTCAAACGGATGCTCGGCCGGACCTTTGTCGAACTGATCCGCAACACGCCGCCACTGGTCTTGATCTTTATCTTCTATTTCTTCGTGAGCGACCAGATCATGCCGATCTTGGCCATCGATCAACTGGTCAAGACCGCATCGCCCGGCACCCGGCAGGTCCTGACCTGGCTCCTGGCACCTCCGGAACAGTTGCCGGCCTTCTTGTCGGCCACGGTGACCGTGGCCATGTTCGAGGCCGCCTACATCACCGAAATCGTTCGCGCCGGCATTCAGTCGATTGACCGTGGCCAGTTCGAGGCGGCTGCCGCGCTTGGCTTTTCCCGGACCCAACAGATGTGGTATGTGATTCTTCCCCAGGCGCTGCAGCGGATTTTGCCGCCACTGGCCGGCCAGTTCATTTCCACCATCAAGGACTCCGCCATCGTTTCGGTGATTTCCATTCAGGAACTGACCTTTCAGGGAATGGAACTGATGGCCGCCACTCACCTCATCTTCGAATGCTGGATCACCATCACGGCGCTCTACCTGATTTTGACCTTGACTCTATCGCTCGCGGTATCCCGGCTGGAACAGTTGCTCCGGCGCGGCCTCACCTGAACCAGCGGGGCCCGCAGGCCGGTCGGTGCGGGGGACTCGGACGGGCGGATCTGGAGCGCTTGCCGTGTTGCTCGAGCGAGCACCAACCAGCGTGGCGGGGGGGCGCCGTGGCCACGGCCGCCGGTGTTGAACTTGGGCGCGATCTCGGTTACCCTGGGGGCGTTGCCGAACCACCGGCGGCACTTTTTCCGCAAGGCAGGCTGCCGGTCGTGCCCAACAGACGGTAACCGCGCGCCCCTAGCCGTTGCCGGTCCGGCCGCCGGACCCGATCGTCGACCGGGAATCCGGTTGCGTCATCTTGAACCGCGCCCAGTCGCCAGCGGTAACCCTTTGACCAGAGGTCGTTGCCGTGAGGGTGCAATTCAATCCGTTGGGAGCAAGCGTTACCGTTTTGGGAACGGCGATGCCTTAGCGCTGAAGTTCATGCCCCGAGCCTGATGCGTTGGTAGCGCGCCCGTAAGGGGGTTCAACGCCTACCGGCCTGCCGTGGACCAGGCTTGCGGGTGCGCTGTTAGCGCCTAACGGCGCCACAACGAGCCCAACCACCTTGAATTGCACCCTTGCCGTGAGGTCTTTGGGACCTCGTTTATACTTTACGCGGCCATAAATTGCGCTTTTGTGGGAGAGTTTTTCTTGACAGGATTATCAGGATGGATGAGCATCCAGTTGATTGTCTTGATCTTATCAAAAAACTCAGGTCGTTACCGCGGGCGAAGATCATTGCTTCGGCCACTTTATGGGAATGATTCACCACGGAGAGCCCGGAGGTCACGGAGAAGGCTTCGAAATGAAAAGGATTTCTCACTCTTCTCCGTGAACTCCGTGGTTAATCTTCATTCAAATTGGCCGAAACGATGATGGGTGTGGATCTTTTGGAACAACCTCTTTGTGTGGAGAGGCCAAGCCATTCGTAGGTCG
>MNZR01000139.1 GCA_001873705.1 Syntrophobacteraceae bacterium CG2_30_61_12 | reverse complement strand
CACGATTGCCCAAACGGTGGTGCGGATGAAGAGCGAAATCGGCAAATTGAAGGAACAAATCCAAAATGTCGAATGAAAGGCAGCCCGTATGGACATCAAACTGCTGAACATCGGCTTCGGCAACACGGTGATCGCCAATCGCGTGGTCGCCATCGTCAGCCCCGGGTCGGCGCCCATGAAACGGCTCAAGGAAGACGCCAAGCAGACCAGTAAGCTGGTCGACGCCACCATGGGCCGGCGTACCCGCGCCATCATCATCACCGACAGCGGCCACGTGATCCTGTCCGGGATCCAGGCGGAAACCATCGCCCTGCGCCTGGCCCACGATCCCGGATCGAAGGACGGTGCGGGTAAGGGCAGTGCCAAACGCGAGGGCAGCGGTGACTGAACCGAGCGGTGGGAGTGGGCAACTGTGGGTGGTGTCGGCGCCGTCCGGGGTGGGCAAGAGCACCATCCTCAAGGCCGTGCTGGAACAGGAACCGGAGTTGCGGTTTTCGGTTTCCCGCACCACCCGGGCGCCACGCCCCGGGGAAGTGCCGGGCCGCGACTATCACTTCATCAGCCGGACCGAATTTGAAGCCGGTATCGGCGCCGGCCGCTTCCTGGAATGGGCGCGGGTGCACGATCAATTCTACGGCACCGACCGGGCCCCCATCGAAACCTGGCTGCAGGCCGGCCACGATGTCATCCTCGATATCGACGTGCAGGGCGCGCGTCAGGTGCGAGCCGCGGCGCCGGGGCTGCTATCGGTGTTCATCCTGCCGCCGTCTTTTGCGATCCTGGAACAGCGCCTGCGCGGCCGCGGCACCGAAGCGCCGGACCAGGTGGCGCGGCGCCTCGGTGTGGCACGTCGGGAACTGGAAGAAGTCACCAGCTACGATTATCTCATCGTCAACGATCGGCTGGCCGAAGCCGTGGCCGACTGCCTCGCCGTGATCCGCGCCGCGCGCCTGACTCGCTTGCGTCAGGCCGAACGGGCGCGGGCTTTCTTTCATCTCGAGCGCCCATGAAAAGCAAACCGCGCCTCACGGAACCGCTCTGGGTAGCGGGCATCCACCCGGTGGCCGCAGCTCTCGAAGCAAACCAGCCGCCGCCCCTGGAACTGGTGACCTGTCGCGGCGACGCCCGGGTTCAGCCGCTGCTGGAACTGGCCGCGCGCCGGCGGGTGCCGGTCCGGCAACTGCCCCAGGATGCGCTCAGCCGCCTATGCGGCAGCGATCACCATCAGGGCGTGGCGCTGCGGGTGGGTGATTTCCCCTACGCCGATCTTGCCGCCGCCCTGGCCCGCGGAGTGCCGGCCCTGGATCCGCTGGTGGTGCTCGATTGCCTCCATGACCCCCAGAACCTGGGGGCGATTCTCCGCAGCGCCTGCTTTTTCGGCGCGGCCGGAGCGCTCATTCCCAAGGACCGGAGCGCCGCCGTCACCGCCGCCGTGATCAAAATCGCCGCCGGCGCCACCGCCGAACTGCCCGTGTTCCGGGCAACCAATCTGGCCCGGACTTTGGATGACTTGAAAGCGGCCGGACTTTGGGTGGTGGGGCTGGATCTGGAAGGCACCCAGTCGCTCTACGATCTGGATCTCACCATGCCGCTGGCCCTGGTGGTGGGCAACGAGCAGCAGGGGCTGCGCCGGCTGATCCGGGAACGCTGTGATCTATTGGCGAACATTCCAGGATCGGGAAAGATCCAGTCGCTCAACGCCGCCAACGCCGCCGCCGCCGCCTTGGCCGAAATCATGCGCCAGCGCCGGTCGGGGCTTGCGGCCCGGCCATGAAGCACGCCGCACTGCAATTGATTCCTTGAACCTGATGCGTTGGTAGTGCGCCGGTAAGGGCGTTCAACACCTACCGGCCTTGCCGAAACCAAGCTTGCGGATGCGCCGTCTGCGACTGACGGCGCCACTACCAGCCCAATCACTTTGGATTGAACCCGACAGGAAACTTCATTACGGCGGGCTAACAGCCCGCGCTCCCAGGCATTTGATCTCTTGTTTTCGCGCTGACTTTGGTTGAGAATGGGTGCATTAAAATAACAGAGACAATCGGAGGGAGCTTATGGGCGAGTCGGTTGCCGTGACCGCGAGAATCCCCCGGGAGGACAAGGAAAAGCTCGACATGCTTGCCACCGCCACGGGGCGCACGAAAGGGTTTCTGATTTCCATGGCGATTCAAGATTACCTGGAAAACCAGGCGTGGCAGATTGACGAGATCAGGCAGGCCATCCAGGAAGCGGAGGCGGACGAGTTCGCTACAGACGAGGAAACGGAGGCGTTCCTTGCCAGGTGGAAAGTATGAAGTCCGATGGCTGGTGAAGGCTCTGAAAAACCTCGAGGCTGAAGCGGAATACATCGCTCGGGACAATCCCGCGGCGGCGGCAGCGGTGGTCACCAAGATCATGGAGTCGGTGAGCAACCTGGTGCGTCATCCATCTTTGGGGAGACCGGGTCGCGTTCCCGAGACGCGGGAACTGGTGATCCCCGAAACGCCTTATATTGTGCCTTATCGAGTCAAGGGGAAGTCGGTCGAAATTCTGCGCGTGTTCCATGCCTCCAGGCGCTGGCCGAAGCGCTTTTGATAACCGAGGGCAACAACATCGAAACCTTAGACAGTTCTCACCAGCTGATTGACCCCAGGGGAACTGACCGTTCTCACGGGGTCTTGGGGCGCCGGCCGAAGATCGCCGTCCCGACCCGCACCAGGGTGGCGCCTTCCTCGATGGCGACTTCAAAATCGTGGCTCATGCCGATGGAAAGCTCGGTGAGCGCCTCGGGGCTTGGGGCCTGGTCGCGCAGATCCTCCAGCAGCAGGCGCAGCCGCCGGAAATGCGGCCGGGTTGCCTCGGGATCTTCGGCATACGGCGGGATCGCCATCAGCCCGCGCACCCTGAGCGCTTCCAACGGCGCCAGCGCCCGATGGAGGGCGGCGAGCGCGGTCGGTTCCACCCCTTCCTTACTGGCTTCGTCCCCCAGATGCACCTGCAGCAGGACGTTCAGACGCCGCTCCAGTTTGAGGGCGCGCTTGTTCAGTTCCGCGGCCAGCTTCAGGCTGTCCACCGTGTGCACCCAGGAAAAGCAGGCGGCGGCGAATTTCGCCTTGTTGCTTTGCAGATGGCCGATGAAATGCCAGGTGACGTCGAGATCCGGCAGCGCCTCGATTTTATCCCTCGCTTCCTGAATATAGTTTTCCCCGAGCATGCGGACCCCGGCCGCTACCGCCGCCCGCACCCGCTCCGGGCCCACCGTCTTGCTCACCGCGATCAGACCGACCGAAGCCGGATCGCGGCCGCAGCGCAGGCAACCGGTGCGGATCCGCTGCCGCACCTGGCTGAGATTCAGCGCGATG
>MNZR01000264.1 GCA_001873705.1 Syntrophobacteraceae bacterium CG2_30_61_12 | reverse complement strand
CCTTGCAACGGATCGAAACAGCAGGAGGAATTCCGCGGCACCGATGCGACTCTCGCCTAATGAAATGTCCCCCCAAATTCGTTATGAGCAGGTCTTTTCGAACGCCGGCGAAAAATCCAGATCTCTTCAACACCGTGAATCGGCACGATTCCTCGCTTCGCCAGGCGGCGGTTGAAACGGTGAAAGAGCATTTTCGCGCAGGCCCTGGTCTTGCCCCGACCGAATCGGTTACACGTTGGATCATGGTTCCAAGGGACGTTTGGATACTTCGACAACGCCAGGGCAAGCAAAGGAGCACATCATGGGCCAACTGGTTCACCAATCGCGGATCACTATCACCCGGGAAGCCGGTCCCACCCGTAAGGCCGTCATCGAGGGCTTCGATGAACCGGTCTATTACGGCGTACACGGAGGCATCAAGAATTTCTATAAAGTGAATCCGGAAAAGGAGCACGCGGCGACCCTCGATCACATCGTCGGTGCGGTGGGCGGGTGAATGATGGGCACTTTGGCCGCGGTGCTGGCCAAAAGCGCAATTCGCAGTCACCAGGAAGTCTATCAGGCGAAGGTTACGGGCGATATCGAGGATGTCGCCGGGGTCCTCAAGATCACCAGGATCCACGTGCACTACGACCTGCACCTGGCCGAGGATAAAAGGCCCCAGGCGCAGGCCGCCTTTCAAACCTATCTCACCCAATGCCCGGCCGCGCAAAGCGTTATCGGCTGTATTCAAATCACCCATCAACTGGAATTGACCTGAGGGTGACGGATCACACGAAGCAGGATCAGGCTGATATCGAAAGACTTGAAGATGAAAAAAATCGATAAGATAATCAAGGAACTCAGCGATCTTTACGAGTTCAATCGAAAGATCAAGGCCTTCGAGATGAATGAAAAAAGAACCGCCACCCGACCGCCTCGGGAGGGTGCGGCAACAGACCGCCGCGCTTCTTATTGTCGATGAGGATTGGGACCTTCCTCTTCGAGAAGCTGCGAGCCTATCTGGAATTGGAGGGCACCATCGAAGACGGGTTAGGGTGAGCCGTAACGGCTTCGACTGCCGTTATGCCGCGGCAAGCGTTATCGGCTGCATTCAGATCCCTCACGGATTGAATCCCGCCTGAGATGGGTCACCCGATCGGTCCTATTCCAGGACGAAGCGGACCGGGACTCGGACCCACATGGAAACCGGCTGTTCATTTTCCTTTCCGGGGCGGAACCGCCACCGGGCAACCGTTTCCAGGGCGGCCCGATCGAGGTTCTGGTAACCGCTGGAACGGTGCAGTCTGAGTTGGGTCACCGAGCCGGTCGGGCCCACCTGGACCTCGAGCAGCACCATCCCCTGCTGACCTCGCTTTCGGGCCAGTTCGGGATAAGCCGGAACCGGGTTGTTCAGAACGATGGGGATCGTCGGCGGGGCTAGCCGTGCCGGTTGCAAGGGCGCCGGAAGTCGCTCGGCCGCCGCTTACGGGCGCCGCTTGCGAACCGGACGATCCGGCAGCGGTTGCGGCGGCGGTCGGATGAACGGGTGGCGTCTCTCCCGTCGCGGTCTTTTCCGAGCCGGCAGGTGCCCTCGCCGTGGCTTGCCGAACCCTTGGGGCCTTCCGAATGGCAGGGGCCTTCCTTTCCTGAACCGAGCCAGCGGCGGTTGCTGGAGCCGCCGAACGGAACGGCGGTTGGTCCCAAACGGGGCTCACCGGTGCCGAGGTTTTCTCAACCGAATGGTGGATCGCGTGGGGGATCCGCTCGGGTTCCGCGGCGGATTCTTGGGGCGGTCCCTGCGTTGGAGCCGGTCGAACCGGAACTTCGGAGGACCGGTCGGCAAATCGCGGGAATGGTTCCGATTCGGTTTGAAACGAATGAGCGGTGCCTGATGTCGGTTCCGACGCCGCAACCGTTTTCACGCCGAGATCGATCATCACCGGCGCTGCCGGCAAGGGGGCTTCCGCGGATCGCGGGACCCAAGCCGGGCCCAAGACCAGCAGCGCCCCGTGGATCGATGCGGCCACCACCAGGGAACACCACAGCCGCTTCATGGCGACGGGGCCGGTTCGGCCTGGAGCGCGATGCGCCGGATACCGGCAGCGCGGATTTGGTCCAGGACCTGGAACAAACTCTGGTAGGCGACCCGGCGATCGGCGAACACCATGACCATGACTTCATCGCTTGGGGTCGGGTGTTGCTGTTTCACCAAGTCCGCCAGTTGATCCAGGGGCACCAGGCGGTGATCCACAAAGATCGCCCCATCCGCTTGGAGGGTGACCTGTACCAGTCCGGCTTGATCGATTTCAGCCGAGCTGGAAGCCGGCAACCGCACCGGCAGTGCGTGGTGGACGCGCATGGACAGCATGGCGTAGATGAAAAACAGCAGCAGCAGGAAAATGGTGTCGATGAGTGGGACCATCTCGACCCGTGCTTTACGCCGCTCCAGCAATTCGAGTTTCATCGCCGTTCCTTTCCCGCGGGGCGCAATCGACGGCCGCCTTTTCCAGAACAATCTCCAGGCGGGTGGCGTAACTCTCCAGCATGAACGCCGCATTTTCGATCTTGGCGTTGAAGATATTGAAGGCAAACACGGTGAAGATGGCGATTCCCAGACCCGCGGCGGTGGTGATCAGCGCCTGGGCGATCCCCCGGGTCACCGCCTGGGGATGGTCGAGTCCGCCGGTACCGAGCATGTCGAAGGACTGGATGATCCCCAACACCGTTCCGAGAATGCCCAGCAGCGGCGCCACCGTGATGATCGTGTCGAGGATTCCCATGTAGCGGCGCATCTTGTTGATCTCATCGGTGGCCGCGGATTCCATCGCCTTGCTGGGGGCATAATCGCGGTGGACAACCCCTTTCACCAGCATGGCGACAATCCGGTTGCGGGTTCCCGCCGCCTGGCCGCGAACCGCATCCCATTCGCCCCGCCGGCACGATTCGAGAACCTGTTCCGCCAGTTGCGCGCCGCGCCGCAGGTCGATCAGCACCCAGAAAATCGAGCGTTCCAGAATAATGGTCAGGGACACCAGCGAACAGAGCAGCAATGGGATCATTACCGGCCCACCCTGCTCAATTATTTCCAACATCGGTGGAGTTCCTCCTTTGGTTTCGATGCCGATAACGGCGCCACGACCGGGTGCCCCGGTTCAGTTCCGACTCCGGCCGTCATCGCTTCGCTCCGATGCGGGTACCGGTGATGAACAAGCCGATCAGGATCAGCACGAACACGGAAGCGAACCACTGCACACCGGAACTCGATAGTTCGGTCTTTTGGTCCCGCGGTTGCATTTCCTCCATCTTGAAGCCTTCCACCAATTGCGGACGGTTTCCCGAAACCGGCTCGGCAACGGCTTGTCTTTCTTCCGCGTCCGGCGGCGGCTGCTCCGACGACCGCTCGGAGCTCCGGCTCAACCCACCGGCGAGATCGCGCAGCAGCCGCACCCGTTCGCTCGCCTGGTCGGTCAGTTTTTGGAGGGTCGCCTGTTCCACCGCCAGTTGAAAACGCTCCACCAGTTCCGGCGCGAGCACTCCCGGCAGCGACACGATACTCACCACCATCTGGTTGAGCAGCGGGTTGTTGCAGGTGTGATCGCAACAGGCGACCCCCTTTTCCGCCACGTTCACGGCGTATTCGACGGCGAGGCGAGTACGAACGGCATCATCGGCCTGCCAGTAGCCCTTGCGAACCGCTTCCAGCATCCGCGCGGTGAGCGACTGATAGGCCCAGGGACTGGCCTGATTGAAAAACTCCTTCAGATCCAGGCGGTACTTGTCTTCCACATAGACCTGGTAGGTCTGTTCCCAGCTCTCCGTAGCGACCGCATCCGCGGCGCTCACCTGCCAGCCCCACAGGTATTCCACGAATTTCGACATTTCCCGAGCACCCGCGTACTGCTCTTGTTTCATCCCGGTGATCCAGCGGGGATTGAGGTAGCGGCTGCGCAGTTCCCGACCGAGGGTTTTGGAGAGCTGTTCAACCTCCAGCTGGTTGCCGCTGAGCTGGCGCGTGATCAGGATTTCGGGGGCCTGTCCGCGCTCCTTTTGCACCGCCAGGGCCAGCCCTCCCAACGAACTATACATGTCGTCGTTATCCATGGTGCCGTAGATATTGGACGAAATCGAATGGATCGCGGTGTCCACCTGGGCCAGTTGGGCCGCCAGAAGTTCTTTCGCCGGTGTTCCCCAGCCGCCCTCGCCGAAGGCAAAGCCGGAACGGTTTTTGAAAACCTCGGCCACCGCTTGATCGGAATCCCAATAGCCGGAGGCCGCCACCATTTCCGAGACACCGTTGCCGTAGGAACCCGGGGCTTCCGAGAAAATTCGGACCGCGGCCAGGGCCTTGGCGGATTCGGCGTCGTGGCCGGCCTGCCGCAGACGCTCCTCCACTTGCCGGTTGTGCTTGCGGAGCAGGTTTTCGATATCGGTTTGAGCCGCCGCCTTGCGCACCGCCTGGTCGAGAAACAGGAGCTTTTCCGGAAATAGATCACGGTACAGGCCCGATGGGTTGATCAGCACATCGATGCGCGGTCGTTGCAGCTCCGCTCCCGCGATAACGCGTGTGCCGGTCACCCGTCCGCCGGCATCCCAGACCGGCTCCAGGCCCATCAGGGCGAGGATGGTGGATTCGTGGACCCCTTCGTTGCGCAGGGTTTCCGTGGCCCAGAGCACCACCGCCACCTTTTCCGGATAGTGGCCCTGCTCCGCCCATTTCGTTTCGATGATCTCCCGGGCGGCTTCCCGCCCCAGCTCCCAGGCCGCCGGCGAGGGGATCTTGGCCGGCGAAAATCCGTGGAAATTGCGACCGGTGGGAAGCGCCTGCGGATTGCGCACGGGATCGTTGCCTTCGCCCGGGGGAACATAGCGGCCGTTCAAGGCCTTCACCAGTTGCTCCAGTTCCTCGCGCCCCGAGGCCGCCAGGCCGCCCCGGACTTCGGCCACCGACACCGAAGGGTTGGCGCGGACAATACACGAACAGGTGTCTTCCAGGGCCGCGGCCTCGGGGGATTGCCCGAAGGTGTGGAGTCCATAAGGAGTTGGATTGGTATCCAGTTGATGCAGGTACAAATCGATCCGCTCGACCGCGTCGCGATCCACCTCGGTTAGCCCCAGGTCCTTCAACAGTCCGGTGTTACGGGCCAGTTCCTCGATCTGTTTCAGATGCACCCGGGTGGTGTCCGCGTCCATGGAAGCGGCCTTCACGTAGTTGGAAATTTGCTCGCGGAGTTCCAGGTATTCGTGATACAGACCGGCTTCTTTCAGCGCCGGGGTGAGGTGATCGATCACCACGGCGCGACCCCGACGTTTGGCCTGAATGCCTTCGCCCACGTCATCGACGATATAGGGATAGATGTTGGGGATATCGGTGAGCATCACCTCCGGGGCGCAGGCGGGCGCCAGCCCGGCCTGCTTTCCGGGCAGCCATTCGTAGGTGGCGTGGGTCCCGAGATGGATCATGGCATCGGCCTGGAACCGGCGATCGAGCCACAGATAGGCGGCGATGTACTGATGATGGGGATAAAGCCTGGTGTCGTGATAGAGTTTCACCGGATCATCGCTCCAGCCCCGGGCCGGTTCCGGAAGCAGCACCACGTTTCCCAGCACCAAGGCGGGAATGATCAAATCACCTCGATCGGCCATGATTCCGGCCGAGTCCACCTCGCCCCATTGCTCGATCACCGCTGCCTTGAAGGCTTCCGGCAAGGCGTCAAACCAGCTTCGGTATTCATGGAACGGCACGCGCACCACCTGGCCCAGCTCGATCATGCGCTGTAACTCACCGGGCGCCCAGGAACCGATATTGCGCGCCGTGGCGAGAATCAGGTCACGGAGCGATCCCTCATCCAGGGGGATATCCTCGGGCACCCGGTAGCCCTCCCGGCGGAGCCGTTCCAAGATGTGCTGCAAGCTTCGAAAAACGTTGAGGTAGCTGGCGCCGATGTTTTGTTTGCCCTGGGCATGGTTGTAAAACAGGATGGCCACCCGCTTATCCGCATTGGGTTTACGCTGCAGCCGAACCCACTGCTTCAATCTGGGGATGAGGCGCTGGATGGTTTCGTCGATCGACTGATGAACATACAGGCGTTGACCGGTTGCGGGATCCGCCGTTTCGATTTTCCCGGAAACGGGGGTGGGTTCCACCGCCCCGGATAGTTCCGGGTTGGCGACGGTCCAGACCAGATCGAAAGGCGAAATGCCCACCGGACTGTCCCGCCACTGATCGTTGGTCTGGGAATAGAGGTTGATGGCATTGATCACGGGAACTCCAAGGGCGGCTACCCCCGACTTCAGCTCGGCGTTGATGGCCGAATAGAATTTGAGGGAAAAGGCGAGCACCAAATCGACTCGCGGCGCGCCGTCCTCGGACCGCAACAACTTGTTCAACACTTCTGAATCCTTTCCGAAGCAGGCGGTGACGCTGAACCCGGAGGTTTCCAGACGATCGATCAGGTGATCGATCGCTTCCACCTGGCCGGGTACCAGGGCTGCCGCATAAAAGATCAGCCCCAGGCGCGGTGCGGCGGGATCGAACCCAGGACGTTGCCGATACCAGTTCAGGTAGGATGGATACGATTCAAATGCCACCGGCGCCCGCGGGTGATGGATCCCGAGGGTGGGCAGCACCATCGCTTCCCCGTATTCGATGGTGGGGTCCAGACCGACATGGGCGATGCGCCGGATCAGGTTGACCAGATTGGCAACGGATAAATAATGGAAATATTTTTGGATCTCCGGATCGAAGCGAAACCCGGCGCGGCGCAACGCCTCATCGTCGCGCGAGCCGCGCAGCGCAAAAACGGGCCGGTCCCCGACCAGATCGTGATCGATCAGGTAGCGGCTGAGCTCGCTCATCATCACGTCCACCAGGACCACATCGGCGGAGCGGATCACGCTTTCGGCCTGCCGGTCGGCGAGCAGAGCTTCGTGGGTGAACAAATGCACCCGGATCCCGGCGGGTAGATCCGCCGCCGCAATGGCCTGTTGGGCCGGGTAGGAGTCGCCGTCGATCACCAGCAGCGCGATGCCGCCGGCCTGGATCGGGGTGGCCGAAATCGTTGCCATCAGGCAGGCGATCATCAGCGGCGTGGCGATCGATGCCGGAAAAAAGCGTTGCCGCATGGCTAGTTCCCCCCTCCCGACAAGCGCCGTCGCGCTCCGGTGAACAGCGCCCGCAAAGCCTGTTCCAGCGGTTGGGGTTGGGGTTGGGGAAAAGACACCTGATCCAGTTGGGCAACCGTTTCGCCGGCGATTTCCGAAGCGATGCTTCGGCACCAGGATTCGAAGACCGAAGAATCCTCGATCAGCTCCCGGGTCCGCGCATCGCTCACCGCCAGCGCCGCCTGCACAAAGCCGGCGTAGCGGGGTTCCAGCAGAAGTTCTTCAACAGCGGCGGCCAAATCGCTCCCTTTCCTTCCGCGGTCGCAAGTGGTTGAAGCCGCCAATGGGTAGAGATCGATGCGCCGTTCCCGGAGCCGTTGAAACACGTCGCGCTCGGGGATCAAGCCGTTTTGCCGGAGAATCGCTTTTCGGACCCCGGCGTAGACGGCACGTCCGATCAATTCCCCCATTTTGCCATGACCGCCGGCATTGTCCGCGGGAGCGCCCGCGCCGCCGACCACGATGATGTTGTCGGTACCGGTGCCGGTCGCGGCGTTCACCGCCGGGGTGGCGCTGCTGCGGATATCGAGATCGGTCAAGGCCGCGGTCTTGGCTTCGGTGGCGGAAATGAGGGCGCGGGTCATGGCGCGAGGACTCAACGCTCGATTGCTCAGGAGGATGATATTGATGGTGCCGGGTTCGTCATAGGAGCCCGTATCCTGAGACATGCGCACCGCGTTGGATTGTACGCCGGCGGTGATCAGAGCGAACACGCGGGTGTCTCCGGACTGGGCCTGCTGCACGGAAAGGTGATCCATATCGGCACCGGTGAACAGGAAACTGGTGGATTCGGCGGATTTCCCCAACAGCCCGTAGACCCGGTTGCGAACCTGGTCCAACCCCAGGTGATGGCCGGGGGCCCAACACGGCGGCGGCGAATAGTGGTTGCCCACCGTGACCACCCCCGTGCGCCGGCCTTCCAGGCTGGAAACGATAGCCTGCGGGCGGTCGAAGTCGATGATCAGGCTTTTGTTCGGGAAATCATCGAGGATGCCGGTCACCACGCGAGCGTTTGTAACGTAGGCCAGATCAATCTCGAGGGAACGTGAACCGATGATCTGTTCCGGTCGGATCCGATTTGCCGCATCAGCGAACACCTGGGGGTAGATCTCGGATGCCAGCCAGGCGACGAAGTCCCCCAGGTGGGTGGCGGCACGGCACGTGAGGTCGCAGGGGAAATAGACAATGCGTCCGCCGGTTATGGCCTTTGCTTCGTTCCAGCCAGCGCCGCCGAGGATCTCCTCCACCACCTGCCGGTCACCGCCACAGCCGTAGATCACCTCCGGGTCGAAGCGTAGCCAGGCGTCGCGGTTCACGGTGACTACCGGCCCGGTCTCGCCCCAATGCGGGGGGATACCACCGGCGGCGCGGATCATTTCGTTTTGGAACGAGTCGTCCCCGGGCGCCATGAGTCGCTCTCGACCCATGATCCGCATCACCCGTTTGCGTTCAGCCAAGGGGATTTTCATCGTCTTCGCGCGAATCAACTCGAGGGTCTCTCGGTTCCTTGCAATGACGGCCTCGGCGTTGCTTTCCCGGTCGAACACCCGCCCCAGCAGGCGCACATGATCGTGGGCGTCTTCCAGGTGGCGGGTTTCCAGGGTGAGCACTCGGCACTCCGGCCCGATGGCTCGGGCCGCCGCTTTTTCGTGAATTCCGGCCAGGATCAGGAGGTCCGGTTGAAGCTGCCGGATCTTCTTCCAGGATGGGGAGAAATAGCCGCCCACCCGCGGCAGGCATTGCGCTCCGGGCAAGGCACCGTCGTGGATGGCGAGGCCCTGAAGAACATCCTGGGCGCCAATGGCAAACAGGATCTCGGTGGCCGACGGCACCAGGGAAACGACCCGCAACGGCCGCTGGTCAAAATGCACCTCACGCCCCTGGGCATCAGTCACCTGCACGGGATAGCGGGTGGCGGAAGCGCCGGGTGCGACCCAAGCCATCCCCCAGAGGATCAGACAGAGCATCCGAAAACCCAGGATCCAAGGTTTCATGGGCGGTTCCTTTCATGCGCTTGAATGGTTGCGGAGGAACCGCCGGCATCCTCGTCCGGGACATAGACCATGGTCCCGTCTTCCAGGCGGTAAGCCACCCCCAAGCGGGTCCCCTGGCCTTTGGACCGCTCGTCCGCCGATACCCGAAGGGCTTTCACCTGCTTGCCCTGTTTGACGATGACCTCCATTTGTCCGCTCGCGCTTTTCTTGGTGATGGTCAGGTTCGATTGATCACTGAACAGATCCTGAAGGTGATAGGCCGCGAACAGGCTCACAATCATACCGACGATGAAAACCAGGCCCAGATCGAACAAATTGGCCACCCCATTCAAGGGATCGTCGTCCCCAAACGCTTTCGATCGGATCGCGGTGCTGAGCGTCGACAACCTTCTTCTCCCTCGATGATTCATTGATTCCGCTCCTGTCGGCGAGCGCCGAGGACCTCCATGGCCAGTTCCATGTTCTTCAGGTCTTCCTCCACCCAGCGCCGCTTGACCGTGTAGAAGAAGAAGGCCGTGATCCCCACCGCCAGCCCCACCACCGTGGTGGTGAAAGCGATCACCAGATCCGAAGACAACTGGCTCAACTCGCCCTGGCCCAGGGCCGCCAAGCCGGATCCCATGGGAATCAGGGTGCCCATGAGCCCCAGCGACGGCCCGATGCGAACCATCATGTGGAGTCGATCCAATCCTTTGACGGAGCCCAAAGTGGTTTGCTCGAACAGGTTGTCCGCCGGCAATTGATCCAATGGTTCGGAATCGCGCAGGTTTTGTAATCTGGTGAGGAACCGACGCACACGATGGGGCAACATGGCCGGGTCTTCCGCATTGCGGATGACCTCCGGCAAACGCTCTGGAGCGCACTGGGGCAGGCCCAGCCGTTCCACCCACTCGGTGCAGAAGATCCCAGCGTAGACGATGATCCACAAGGACGCCCCGCTCAACAGCAGCAGGGTTGGGTAAAGCAGGGAAGCGGAGATCAGATAGATGAAGGTTTTCAGCAAAGCTCCTAGGTCCATGATTGTTCCCTTCTGATCCTAAGCCGTTGGATAAGATGCCCGGACCCCACCAGAGCGCCCAGGGTGGGAGCGAGCAGCCAAGACCAAGGCGCGGATTCGGCCAGGTTACGGGCGGAATAGGCCCCCAGGCGATAGACTTCATCGATCCCGGCAAACTGCGGCGCGATGACCACGGTGAGGCAAAAATAGGCGGCGATCCCGATCATTGCCGATGCCAACAGGATTTCGGGAGGTTCTCCGTTGCGCCCCCGGCGGCATCCCAGCAGGCCCAGCGCCAATAGACTCATGCCGGCGAAACCGCACCCCAGGAAAGTGATCGCCCGCCCGCTCGATTCGGGGAAGGCAGCTTTAAGTAAAGCGACACTGCAGAAGATCACCAACAGGCAAAGCGGGCAGGGCAATACCAGTAACAGCCAGCCATGGCTGCCGGCCGCCGGTTTGGCGCCGGAGCGTCGGAGCAGCCACAGGCCCCAGAGCAACATCAGGGCCGCCAGGCTGATATGGATCGCCATGCCGCTTTCGGCCATGCGCCGAAGTGTTGGGAAATAGGCCGTCAGATCAAGCCGATGGTTCAGGGCCGCGGCTCCGGCAAACAACAGGGCATAACCCACCAGATAGAGAACGAACGCGATGATAAAGCGGCTTCCTTTCAACTTTCTTGAGCGCAGGTAATGCAATCCCAGGCCGCCCTTGAGAGCGAAAATCCCAACCGAAAACAGCAGACCGAGAACCAGGCTTTTCAATTCCATCTGGATAAACCTCCGTTCATTCGCTTCGTGCCGCCCCAATCCCGGCCCGGCGACCTGGCGCGGCAGGGACCAATGATGCGTATCAATACTGATATCTCAAGCCGAGGTAGAAACTCCGACCGGGCATGGGATAACCCTTGACGTAGGCGTAGTCCTCATCGAACAGATTGCGGATGGACGCCATCAGAGTCAGGCCGCCCAGGTTGTCGGTGATCGGCAGCCGCTTCCGAACGCTCAGGTCCGCGACCAGGGAACGGTCCAGTTCAACCTCCTGGTAGGGATAGCCGCTTTCGTAATCGGTTACCGTTTGCACTCCGCTGTAAGCGAAGTTCAGGTTGGCGGACAATCCGTTCCAGCCGGACAGGGTGAGCCCGAAGGAACCGTTCCAGTCGGGGGTGTAGAGGAGATCCTGGCCGGTTTCATCGTCTTCGTAGCGAAACAGGTAGGTGAAACGGGTGTAGGGGCGAAGCGCGAAGTTCCAATCGAAATAGTCGCCGATATCGACCGTGAGTTCCCCTTCGATGCCCGAGATGGTGGCATCGCCCAGATTATCCCAGGAATTGGAGCCATCCTGAAGAACGACGGGCTCGATCTTGTCGGCAAAATCGGTGGTGAACAGGGTCAGGCCGGCGTAGAGGGAGCGCCAATAGAGATCGACCCCGGTTTCATAGGTGTTGCCGGTTTCCGGCGACAGCTCGGGGTTTCCCACATAGCGGCGGCCCCAGACGGTGTAGTCGGCGGCCAATTGATCCGCTTCCGGCATCACAAAGGCCTGGCCGTAATTGGCGCGCAGGCGGAGATGATCGGTCAGGCTGTAAGCCAGACCAAAACGTGGGGAAACATGCCGATCGCTTGCCGAATCCCCGGCCGGTTCCGTGACCCGGACCGTGTATTGATCGGTGCGAACTCCCCCGGTGAGAACCAGCCGATCGTCGAACAAGGTGGTCTTGGCCAGAATAAACCCGGCGGGATTTTCATATTCGGTTTGTTCCGGAGTCCAGGAAGCGTTGACTTCGTAGTCGGCCCAATCGAATCCCGCCGTGACCCGGACGTGCGACAAATTGGCGGTCAACTGGCCCTGGGCGCCTTGAAAATCGGTGTTGCGATCGGAATCGATGCCGTCATCCCAGCCGTCTGGATTGCTCTCCGTTGGATCAACCCAACGATCTTGGTCTTTTCCGTTGAAATACCGGGCCTTCCAACTGAACAGGCCGGACCGCGAAGCGCCGTCGTAGATGAGATCCAGCGACTGGTTGGAGCTGTCCACGTAGTTGTCCAGATCGTTTTGGCTGAAATAGCTGGGCGATCCCGCACCGTTCATATCGTAGCCGGTAAAGATGAGTCCCAACCGATGGTCGGGGCTCAAGGTCCAGCCGGCGTTGAGGCTGACGTTGTTGCGATCGTCAAAACCGGTGTTGCGATATTGCTTCCCGTCTCCCGTGTCATAGTCGCCCTGTTCGGCGTAGGTGTAAGCGCCGGAAAAATCGAACTGACTGACCTGACCACCGAGTTCCACCGTCCCTTCCCGGGAATCCCAACTGCCCAAGGACCCTTCCACGGCCGGGCTGATCCGGCCTTGGCCCTGGCGGGTGATCACGTTGATGACCCCGCCCATGGCGGCGGACCCGTATTGAACCGAAGCCGGACCACGGACGATCTCGATTCGTTCCACATTCTTGGTGAAAATCTTGGCCACATTCCCGGTGCCCGCCCGACGCCCGTCGAGCAGAATCAGGACATGCCCCTTGAGATCGTTGCCGTGGGTTTCGGTGCGAAAGCCGCGGATCTGAACCGAACTGAGAGCACCCGGATATTCCCTGACCGCCAGGCCTTGCTCGGAGAGCAACTCGCCGAGGGTCAGGGCCGAGGATTGTTTGATGGTTTCCCGATCGATCACGGAAACGCTGGCGGTGACCTGCTTCTTTTCCTCCTCCACCCGGCCGGCGCTCACCACCACCGTTTGCAGGGTCGGTACGGCGCCGCTGGTCGATTCGGCGTCCCCGGCCTGGGCCTGAGCCGTAACCAGCCCCAGCAGCAGACAACAGCACGACAGTCCAAGTAGATTGAAATGTTGCATGCAATCCCTCCCGCATCGAAACCGGCGTCACGCTGCCGACCTTCGGAATCGACAAAAAATCCCCGAATCGATTGGAAATCGATCCGGGGATCTCCCGTTTTCATCCGGTTGGATCGCGGCGCCCGGTATGGTCCTCGAACCCGGTACGCATCGTTCAGGCAGGTCTTCTGACTCTCCCTCCTTTCAGCAGCCTTCCCATTGGCCTGAGGCCAACAGTGGCGTACCGGGCTGAAAGGATGGCCTCCTCGGAGCGAGGCCGGGATCACAGCGGCGGGTCCGTCCCCGATTTGCACGGGGTTCCCTGTTGGGCGCGCATGCGCACCTGAACGCTTCTTTGCTGGAATGGTTTGGTCCGCGTATGGATCAGCCGAAGCCCATGAGTTCCCCCTGTTTCCCGCGATGCACCGAAAGCGAACCGGCCGGCGGCCGAAGCGAAACCGCAATCGCCACCGCCGAGATCACCGGCGTGGGTAACCGGTCGACCATTTCCCGTGATCTCGCGGCTACTGGAAATGCTTCATCACCGCGCGCAGATGATCCAGCCAGATCTCCACCATATTGTCGTATTCGGCGGTGCCCTTGAGGATCGCTTCGGTCTGGATGCCGGCTTTGCCCAGGACATTCTTCCAGGAATCGGCTTCGTCTCCGGCCATGTCGTTGCGAGCATGGTCGCCGGCCACCGACATGAAGGGCACCAGGTAGGCTTTCTTGAGTTTACGTTCCTTGAGCATCTCCAGCGCATCGTTGATATCGGGCGAACCCTCGACGGTGGCTACGAACACATTGGGGTCCCGGCGCTGGAGGTGGAACATGAGCGCGGCGTAGACCGCGTTGGCCGGATGCGGGGTACCGTGTCCCATCAGCACCACCGCTTCGTCCGGACGGCGGTCCTTGGGCAGGTTGGCGAGGATCGCGGCGGTCACCTTGTTCATGTCATCCTCATTGGACAGCAGCGGTGAGCCCACGATCAGGTGCGGGATCCCCTCCGGCATGCTCTTGAACGGATAGGCGGTGTGGACCAGGTCATCGAATTCTTCCCCGCGAATGGTGTGCAGCGATTGCACCGCCACCTGAGTAAAACCTTCATCCATCATCTTGGCCAGGGCCACCGCCACGGAATCCAGTTCCTTGCCTTCCTTGGCCAGCTTCTTTCGAATGATCGAAGAGGTGTAGGCCCAGCGCACCGGGACCCCCGGGAACGCCGCCTTCACCTTGCGATCGATGTTTTCAAATGCCACCTGCGCTTCCGGCACGCTGGAACCGAAAGCCACCAGCAGAATACCTTGTTTCGCCGGGCGTTCATGGCCGTGACCGGCGCCAACGGCCTGGGTCGCGAGCACCAGGCAGGAGACCAAAACCAGACCCAGCAGCCAATGACTTTTCCCCATCACCTCAATGCGTTCCGTCATTTCATTTCCTCCTCTAGGGTGGATGCATCCGCGCCGGGTTCGGAGGCAAAAAAAATCCCGAACCGGCAACCATGTGCCGATCCGGGAATGTCCCCTTTTTATCCATTGGATCGTCGAGCCGGCCTCCGTCCACGAGGGTGCGGCTCATCGTTTAGGCAGGTCTTCTGACTCTCGGATCTCTCTACCGGCAGCGCCTTCCCGTTCGCACCCGGCGAACAGTGGCTTGAACACTGCTTTCGTCCCCGATCACAGCGGCGGGCCCGTCCCCGAATCACACGGGGTTCCCTATTGAGCTCATGATGAGCACCTGAACGATTGCGGGCCCCAACCTACGAGAAAAGTTTCACGGATGTCAAGGGCAAAGAAGCAATTCTGGATATTCGACATAAGGAGCAAGGTTCAATCCATGCAAACGCTTGGAGAGCGCCCTCGGGACCCATTCAGGCGCGGTAGGCGACGCACTTGATTTCGATCTGCGCGCCCTTCGGCAGCGCCTTCACTTCCACCGCCGCCCGCGCCGGCCGGTGGTCGCCGAAAAAGGCCGCATAGATTTCATTGAAGACGGCGAACCGGCCGAGATCCATGAGGAAGGCGTCAACCGCCACCACATCGGTGAGCGCGTAGCCGCTGTCCGCCAGGATGGCGCCGAGGTTGGCGAGCACCTGCCGGGTTTGAGCGGAAAAATCGGCGCTCACCAGGTCCGCCGCGCCGGGCTGGAGGCCGATCTGTCCGCTCACAAACAACCAGGGTCCGGCTTGAATCGCCCGGGAATAAGGCCCCACCGCCGCCGGTGCCCGCTGCGTCTGAACACTCACCAGTCCCATGCTGTCACCTCCGTGCAGGTTTTGGATTGCCGCGGCGTCGCCTCGGACGGCTTCAAGCCACCCCGAAGTTGGCCTTGCCGTTGCTTGCCGCGCTGCCGATACTCTACCGGCAACCGCCGGCGAGTGCAAACAAAACCGCTGAACCGGCCGCTTCGAGCGGCTCAGGCGCTGGGGCAGAAATGTTGGTGAGGATTTCCTGGGTGAGACTGGTTCGGCATTGACGCCGGGGGAAGTGGGGAGAGCGATCTCGATCCGAGGGCGAGGGGGAGGGTAAGGGCGATGGCGATACCGATGGCGATAGCGATACCGATACCGATAGCGATACCGATAGCGAGGGGAGGAGGGAGTCCGGCTGGAAGCATCGGGGGGGGGTCGGTTGATCAGGCTGGGAGCTTGCCCCGGTTGGTGCAGGTGACCCCGGCGCCGACCAGCAGGGCGCCAACAATGAGGGAGCCATCGATGGGTTCGGCCAGGATCAGGAAGGCGAGCACCAGAGCGCTGACCGGAACGATATTGATGAAGACCCCGGCGCGGGATGGGCCGATCACCCGGATGCCCTGATAGTACCAGATGAACCCGATCGCCGATCCGAACAGGCCGAGATAAAGGAGCCCCAGCCAGGTGGCGGCGCCATAGGCGGTGAGCGCTCCGGCCAGACCTTCGGCAAAAGCGGGCGGCGCCAGGCAGAACATGCCCACCAGGCAGGAATAAGTCACCGCGGCCAGGGGAGAAAGGTCGCGCATGGCGATTTTCCCAATCAGGGAATAGGCCACCCAGCTGGCCACACAGCCGAAGATGTAGAATTCGCCGAGACCGACGCCGCCGTGGAACATGGCCGTCGGATCGCCGCGGCTGATCACCACCATGGCCCCGCTCATGGACAGAAAAATCCCCGCCAGCTTCAGCGGATGCAGCGGTTCGCGGAAGAGCGCGGCGGCCAGCACCGCGATCACCACCGGATTGGTGGCAATGATCAAGGAAGCACGGCCGGCGGTGATGGTTTCGAGGCCGGCAAAAAAGAAATAATTGTAGAAAAAAACCCCGCTCAGACCCAGCAGCAGCACCGGCAACCATTGCCGCCTTGGCAGCTTCGGGAACCCCCCGGCGCTGCGGTAGAGGACCGCGGCGAGTACCAACGAGGCGATCACGAAGCGCAGGAAGGCGGCGGAAAACGGAGCGGCTTCCGCGGCGACGATCCGGCCGGCAATGAAGGTGCCGCCCCAGATGACTCCGGTAAGCGCGAGCTTGGCGTAGGTCCAGGTGAGGTTCGGGGCGGCGCCCAACGCGGTGCCGGGCGCGGCGATCGAGCCGGCCGACGGCGTCTGCCCGGGAGCGCCCGGGCGGGCCATTGAACAGGGGACTTCACTCACTGAATGGTCCTTTCACTTGCCTCTGAAAAAGCTGGCTCACGCAAAGACGCAAAGAGCTCCGGACAGTGAACGCCCATGAAACTGTTGGACCATGATCATGGTTTCGGCCACCGCGACAAGCTGTCACCCCGGAAGCCCGGAAAACACCGAGAAAACCCTTTGTTCCAAAGAACTTACTCTGTGTCCTCCAGGCCTCCGTGGGAGCATTCTCTTGAACTGGCCCTAACGATTTCGAAAATCGCGGCAACTATCCGGGAAGGCCCGAGGATTGTCAAGCCCCGCGGTGGTCGGAAACCATTCTCCGGATTCTTGACTCCGGCCGGGAATCCTATAAAATGGATAATTAGGGGGTTACCCCTGAACTGAAGAGGCGGGTCTGTTCCTGGAAAGGAGGAGACCATGAAACGCAGAATGCTGAGCGTTATTCTCTTCGCATCACTCGCCATCTGCTGTTTTTGTTCCAGTTCATTCGCCGCCGCTGCCGCTCAGACCGGCGCCGCGACCGGCACCGCCCAGAGCAGTTGCGTGAACATCAACACTGCCACGGCGGACCAACTCCAGGCGCTGCCGGGGATCGGACCGGCAATCGCCGCGGCCATCGTGCAGCATCGACAGCAGAACGGACCGTTCGCGGCGATGGATGATCTGAAGAAGGTCAAGGGCATCGGTGACAAGAAATTTGAAAAGATCAAGAACCTGATTTGTATCTAGCGACCCTGGACCCGCCTCTTTGGTTTCTTATCGCTGGATCACGGCAACCGGCCCTAGCCATGGATTACCTCGTCATTCCCGCGGTGTTTAAGCGGGAATCCAGGTCAGGTCTCATTTCTGGATTCCCGCCAAGAGCATGTGGAAATGACGATCCGAAGGTTACGGCGGAGGTGTTATACTGGTTTAGGATCGGATGTTTCATTACCAAAAGCGGGCAAGATGCCCGCGCTCCCGGGAAAGAGCGCACACGAAACGAAACCTTTTACCCTTAACCGGTATATTTGCGCCTCGTGGCGTAAAGCAAGGCGCGATCGGCGCAGGAAAAACGTCGGGAAAATTCAGCGGT
>MNZR01000261.1 GCA_001873705.1 Syntrophobacteraceae bacterium CG2_30_61_12 | reverse complement strand
CGGGAAGCCGGGATCAAGCTTTCCGTTACCGTGCTGCTGGGGATCGCCGGGCGGGCTGATGGGCCGCGGCATGCGCGCGCCACCGGCGAGGTGCTGAGCGCCATGGACCCCAATTACGTCGGTGCGCTCACCCTGATGCTGCTGCCCAATACGCCGCTGGCGGAAGACTATCAGGCCGGCCGGTTCGAACTCCCCGAGCAGACCGAGTTGCTCGGCGAACTGCGCGAGATGCTCCAGCACACCCATCTCAGCCAGGGGCTTTTTCTCGCCAATCACGCTTCCAACTACCTGCCGCTCAAGGTGCGGATGCCGACCGGCAAGGACCAGGCCCTGGCGCTCATCGACCAGGCGCTCGCCGGTCGGGTGGCGCTCAAGCCGGAATGGCTGCGGGCGCTCTAACGGCGCTCCGGGGTCAGCAAGTCTGGCCCCACTTCAGCTTGGTGCGAAGGATTTCGAAATAGTCCGCCGAAGGCGGTTTGATCAAGCGCAAGGGTTGGGCTGCCGCGGTAAACACGATCCGGTCCTCGGGCTTCAGGGCGAAGCCGATCTGACCATCGCAGGTCATGAAGATGTCCTGATCCGGTTCACCGATCCGCACCTGCACGGTCATCTCCGGCGGCAGAATGATCGGCCGATTGGTGAGCGCGAACGGACAGATCGGGGTGAGGATGATGGCCCGGCTGGTGGGATAGACAATGGGGCCGGCGGCGGACAGGTTGTAGGCGGTGGAACCGGTGGGGGTGGCGACGATCAGGCCGTCGGCCCGGTAGTGGGTCAGGTAGCGGTCGTCGATGGTCACCTCGAGGCTGACGATCCGGGCCAGCGCGCCCTTGTTGATCACCGCGTCGTTCAGCACCGGCTGACGGAAGACTTCCTGCCCGTGTCGCTGGATGGTGGCGTATAGGCGCATCCGTTCTTCGATTTCGTGATGGCCGTCGAGCACCTTTTCCAGATCGGGGCGGCATTGCTGCTGACCGATTTCAGTGAGGAACCCGAGGCCGCCCAGATTGACTCCGATGATCGGAGTGCCGCGATTGTCGAGCAGGCGGGCGACGCTCAGCAAGGTGCCGTCGCCCCCCAACACGATCACCAGATCGAGGTCCTCGGGCAGGGGAAGATCATGGGAGATATGCCGGAGCTGCGGTTCCGCCTGATTTTCCCGAATGAACACGAGGAAGCCCTTGGCTTCGATCCAGTCTTTGAGTTGCCGGGCCCGGTCGGCGGCGTCCCGGCGCCCGTGTTTATAAATGATCGCGATCTGCCGCATCGGCCGGTTCCTTGCCCTTCGGGTCGAATGGATGTTGCGAACAAGCGGTGTTGCGGTGGCGCGGCGAAGCTTCGAGGCAGCTCCGCCGAAGCCATGCAATACCGCTTACACCAACTGCCGATAGAGTGCAATCGAAGGCTAACGATCTCTCGGTCGCCCCCCCCGCCTCTTTGGAAGCCATACTTTACCTGGTCTGGAATTGCGCTCTTACGGGAGATTTTGTCTTAATAAAATCGAAAATATAGGCAGGATGCTTGGGTATCCAGCTCAGGGTGTTGATCCAGTCAACAATCTCAGGTTGCTAACGCGGTTACCAGCGGTCCCGAGTTGACGCGTGTCATGTGACGCGATACAGTTGGTCCATGATCAAGTCGTTCGCGGACAAGGATACTGAGCAGCTCTGGGTGACCGGCAACCTGCGCCGGCTGCCGCCGGAAATCGTGCGTCGCGCCCTGCTGAAGCTCTCCGCGATCGATGCGGCGGCGCAAGTCGATATCTTGCGCGTGCCCCCCGGCAACCGGCTGCACAAGCTCGATGGTGATCGGGTTGGACAGCACTCGATCTCGATCAACGACCAATGGCGCATCTGTTTCCGCTTCGACAACGGCGATGCCCATGAGGTTGAGATCCGCGACTACCACTGAAGACGAGGTGACTGGCAGATGAGCATCCCCAACACCATGCCGCTTGAGCGGCGGCCCATCCATCCCGGCGCAATCCTGCGTGAGGACTTCATGCCGGACTACAACCTGACGGTGAGCGGACTCGCCTCCGCGCTCGGGGTGTCGCGGCAATCCGTGAACGATCTGCTGCGCGAACACCGGGCTGTCAGTGCGCGAATGGCGATCCGGCTCGCGCGTCTGTTCGGCAACTCGGCGGAATTTTGGCTGAACTTGCAGCGTTCGGTCGACCTCTACGACGCACAGGCTGCTATCACCGACGATGTGCGCCAGATCAAGCCGCTGTGTGTCGCCCAATGAGCCGGTCAACCGTGCCTCTATCGCGCACGGTTGAAACCTAACTCGTTGTTGTTGCGTGCATGGCTCGTTTACTCGTGCGTTTGCCGCGCTGGAGCGGAGCTTGGGAGCCGCAACGGGTCGGTGAAAATCAGCCGACGCGTTGCGGGTGCCTTGACGCCGGCAGCAGAACTTGCTACAAGCTGACACCAACAGGTGATAGCGATCAGGTGCCGTGGGGCGTAAAAGGGAATCCCGTGCAAATCGGGAGCGGTCCCGCCGCTGTGAACGGGGACGAAAGTCGTGATGGCCACTGGGTATCCGGGAAGGCCGTACGAGTAGGATGATCCGTCAGCCAGAAGACCTGCCTGTTCGCTGAAGGGTGTGCTGCGGCACGGGGACATGCCGGAGTCGGCCGAGGTGGGATCGAGCAAATCAGGGTGCGATCCCTGGAGCTTTCCGCTCCAGGGATTTTTTTTGCGGCCGAACGCTCGCCGACGGTGTTTCCGTTCCCCCAGCATGATCCACCACCCGTTGCCTTTCCGGGAACATGGGGTTCTCGGGTAACTTCTTTTTCAAGGGAGGTGTCGACATGAAAACGGGGATCATTTTTTATGTCACCGAAGGCAAGGAACTCGTGGCCGAAAGCTGGGATTCGCGGCGGGAACGGGAGCGCTTCAAGGCGGACGCGGTGTCCATGGCCACGTCGGAATTTGAAATCGCCTACGCCTGGTGGCACATGCTGACCCGGGGCATCCAGCGGATTTCCTGCATGACCGCGCGCCTGGATACGGCCGACGGGCGCATCCACGGCCTCGGGCGGAGCCTGCGGGTGTGCGGCTGACCCAGTGCGCCGCGAACTGTTCCGCTGGATGAAGGAGTGAAGTTTGGGAGCGCCGCGCCCCAGCGCGGCGTTTCCCTTTCCAGGTGAAGAGGAAGGTTCGCGTGGAGGATGCAAAATCCAGGACCCAGCCCGATCCCGTGGCGACCGTTTTTTCGTTGTCAGTTGCAGGCATCTGCATCTATACTTGCGAAGGCTTAAAAGTCACATTTCCACGCGGAGACGCGGAGGTTGATTTCAGGGCTCTTCTCCGCGCTCTCAGCGCCTCCGCGGGAACACAAAACGTAACTTCTCAAGCTAAAAAGGTATATTGTGGAACAACACGTCATATCCACCTTCCAGCAACGGGAATTCCATGGATCCATCAGTGCCGACCCCCAATCCCTTCGGTCCCCACAAGATTCTGGTGGTGGATGACGAAGAGTCCCTGCGCGACCTGTTGCATGAAGCCCTGATCGAATTGGGCCACTCGGTGCTGGTCGCCGAAAACGGTCGGCAGGCCCTGGCGCGGTTGGCGGAAACCCCGGTGGATGTGATCATTACCGATTTGCAAATGCCCGAAATGGACGGCATGGAACTCACCGTGGAAGTCCGTCGGCGTTATCCGGAGGTGGATGTGATCGCCATCACCGGGTTCAGCAACCGCTACCATTATGCCGAAGTGATCGCTACCGGGGCCGCCGATTTTATCACCAAGCCGTTCACCCTCGACAAACTGGAAGCCAAACTCATTCGGTTGTTCCGGGAACGCTCACTGCGTGCCCGGCTGCAGGAAATGGCCCAGCGCGATCCCCTGACCGGGCTCTACAACCGCCGTCATTTCGAGACGGTGATCGCCGACGAGGCGGTTCGCTCGATCCGCTATCGCCATCCGCTTTCCCTGATGTTCATGGATGTGGACCGGTTCAAGCAATACAACGATCAGCACGGACATCGAGCCGGCGATGCGCTGCTGGTGACGCTGGCGGACATCCTCCCGACCTCGATTCGGGACCACGTGGACAAGGCTTTCCGCTACGGCGGCGACGAGTTTCTGGTGGTCCTGCCAATGCTGGAGCAGGCCGGGGCGCTCAAGGTGGCGGAACGGATCCGGACCAATTACCGCAAAGCCGGTCTCGGAAAAACTTCCCTTTCCATCGGTATCGCCGAGCTTCGGGTTGAAACCGGAGACCTGGACCGGGATATCGAACAACTGATCCGGCGCGCCGATGCCTCCCTCTATCACGTGAAAAAACACCTGGGCGGCGACCGCACCTGGTGTGCCGACGACTTGCCGGCGGCGCTCGAACCTTGAACCGCAACCGGGCGGCACCACGGAAGGAGTAATTTCGAAAGGATATACCGGTTAAGGGTAAAAAGTTTCATTTCGTGTGTGCGCTTTTGTTCGTAGTGCGTCCCGTCAGGGCGTCTTGGTGGGTTGTGGGTCTTGTCAGGGCAATCGGCGCTTACCGGAAGTCCAGCGACCCTGCTCTCGGATGCGCCGTCAACGCCTGACGGCGCCA
>MNZR01000155.1 GCA_001873705.1 Syntrophobacteraceae bacterium CG2_30_61_12 | reverse complement strand
GCCGTGGCCCCTGGCAGCAGGCGCTCGCGGACCAGGACGTGGTGATCAACCTGGCCGGAGCTTCGATCTTCCAGCGCTGGACCGCGCGACAGAAGCAACTGATTTACGAATCCCGGGTGCTCACCACCCGCAATCTGGTGGACGCTCTGCCGAGCGACCGCCCGGTGGTGCTGTGCAGCACCTCGGCGGTGGGATACCATGGGTCCACTGGCGATGCCACCGTGAACGAAGCAAGCGGGCCCGGCCGCGATTTTCTAGCGCGGGTTTGCATCGATTGGGAAAAAGCAGCGTCCAGGGCCGCCGCCAAGGGCTGCCGGGTGGTGCTCACCCGCTTCGGCATCGTTTTGGGACCCACCGGCGGGGCCTTGAAGCAGATGATCCCGGCGTTCAAGAGCTACCTGGGCGGCCCACTGGGCAGCGGTCGTCAGTGGATGTCTTGGATTCACATGGAAGACCTGCTGCGAGCGATGCTGTTCGTGATCGATCAGCAGGCGATCCATGGTCCGGTCAACTTCACCGCCCCGGTTCCGGTCCAGAATCGGACCCTGGCCAAGGTCCTCGGCAAGCTCCTGAACCGCCCGGCTTTTGTGAAGACACCCGGATTCGCTCTGAAACTGATCCTGGGAGAATTCGGTTCGGTGCTGCTGGAAGGACAAAGGGCGCTGCCCGGGAAACTCCTGGAGCACGGTTTTGAATTCAAGTATATGGACCTCGAGGAAGCGTTGCTGGCCGCATTGGGCAAGTAGAACCACCATTCCAACTGTTATACTTGTTTAGCTTGGGAAGTTACATTTTAAGTTCGCGCGGAGGCTCGGAGAGCGCAGAGAAGACCCCTGAAATCAACCTCCGCGTCCTCTGCGTCTCCGCGTGAATATGAAGCTTTTAAGCCTTCACGATTATAACGACCACAAAGGAGAGATGATGCCGCACCAGTCGTTTTCGAAGTTCCCGGCCTTGGCCTTGATCCTGACCGCAACCTGCCTCTGGCTGCTGCTCACCGCGACCGCCGGATTGGCCCAATGCCCGAGCGCCGAAAAGATCGCTGAAGGGTCCAAACAACTGGCCCCCCAGGGCTTTGAGGTGATCAAGATCGAACCGACTCCAATCGCCGGGATCTGCCAGGCTCAGGTCAAGGTCCAGGGCCGCAATCGGCTGCTCTATGCCGACGGCACCGGTGCTTACTTCATTGTCGGCCAGATCATCGAAGCCCAAACCGGCCGCAACCTCACCCGTGAGGCGGACCAGGCCCTCAACCGGTTGACCCCGGAAGAAATGATGCGAGTGGACGCCCTGACCGGATTTGCCATCGGCAAGGCGGAAGCGGCCAAGGTGCTGTACCTGGTGACCGATCCGCAATGCCCCTACTGCAAGAAGGCTGAAAAAGTGCTGGAGCAGATGGCCGAAAAAGGCGAGGTGAGCGTGAAATTCCTGCTGTTTCCCCTGGATTTCCATAAGGGCGCCAAGGAACAGAGCATTGCCGTGATCTGCGACAATAAGGGCCTGACCGGTCTGCACGAAGGTTACAATTCAGAGAATCAATGCGCGGACGGCAAGAAAAAGGTGGAAGACACAGTGGCGTTCCTGTCCGGTAAAGGAATCAGCGGCACGCCCACTTACATTTTTGCCGACGGCAGCTACCATTCCGGTTTGATGCAGGAAAACCAGCTGCGGGCGACCCTGGGCCTGGCCCCGGTCAAGACCCCCGAACCGCCCGCGGCCGCGACCACGGAAGCCCCAGCCGCCCCCAAACCGGCACAGTAATCGGCACGCGGGTAGCTCATGGCCCGCAACCTGGATCCGAGGAT
Organism: Syntrophobacteraceae bacterium CG2_30_61_12; assembly: GCA_001873705.1. Lineage (GTDB taxonomy): Bacteria > Desulfobacterota > Syntrophobacteria > Syntrophobacterales > DSM-9756 > CG2-30-61-12. The sequence goes on along the minus strand of MNZR01000155.1, from coordinate 1,590 downwards.
TCGTTATGCAACTCTCGCAACCAACCCCGGCCCCTTGCTGCGCCGAGGGGAATCGAACGGCCGCGGCCGGATTGATCTTGCAGCCGGGGGTCAACGGGCGGCTGCAATTTCCCCTGGCCCCGGACCAACCCTGCCGCGGCGCGGATGCTGCGCCGGCACCGGCCGGGCCGGAACAAAAGCCCGGCTATGAACTGTGCTCGTTTGTGGCCGGCTTCCTGGACACCGCGGCCGGCCCGATACCCAGAATCAAGACCGGGCTCGATCGCTCCGATCACCTCGGTACCGTGCTCGCCCGCGTCGGTGTCAACCGGGCGCGCTACCGCATCGCTCCAGGGCTTTACGCGGTCGGGAAGCCCGATCCCGAAGCCCCGGTCCTGGTGACCGCCAACTACAAACTGACCTTCGATGCCCTGCGGCGGGAACTCGGCGGCATGAACGCCTGGCTGCTGGTGTTGGACACCCGCGGGGTCAATGTCTGGTGTTCGGCCGGCAAGGGCATTTTGAACGCTGCTGAAATAGTACGCCGGATTCGGTCGAGCCGGTTGGATCAGGTGGTGCGCCGGCGGGAAATCATCGTGCCCCAGTTGGCCGCCAATGGCGTTTGTGCTCGTGAAGTCAAGAAGGCCTCGGGCTTTCGCGTCATCTGGGGACCGATCCGGGCCCGCGACCTTAAGGCTTTTATCCAAGCCGGCCACCGGGCGGATCCGGCGATGCGCCGGGTCACCTTCGACCTACGCGAACGCCTGGTGCTGATTCCGGTGGAAATTTACCTGCTGAAGAAACCCACCCTGTGGGTCCTGGCCGCTCTGTTCGTGCTCTCGGGCCTCGGTAGCTCCATCTTTTCCTTTTCCGCCGCCATGGAACGCGGCTGGATGGCCGCTCTGGCCTGCGCGCTTGGGGTCTGTTCCGGAGCCGTGGCGGTGCCGGCCCTGCTGCCCTGGATTCCGGGCCGAGCTTTCGCCGTGAAGGGAGCGCTCGCCGGGATCCCGGCGGCGTTACTGGTGTCTCTCATCTGCTGGAGCCGGATCGGATTGGGCGGACATCTGGCGCTCTGGCTCTGGACCCTCACGGTGAGTTCCGTTCTGGCGATGAATTTCACCGGGGCCACCCCGTTCACCTCACCCTCGGGGGTGGAAAAAGAAATGCGCCGGGCCATCCCGCTCCAGATCGGGGCCGCTGTTCTGGCCGCCGTTTGCTGGATCGGCTCGAACCTGACCGGTTGACCCGACCCGCGACGCCACCGTTACCGATGCCAGGATCGTTCGGGCTTTGCGAGTGCTACCCCGGAGGAGTTGCCATGGACACCCTACGCTATCTGCCGAATGTCACCACCCTGCAACTCGACCGGGAAACCTGCATCGGTTGCGGCGAATGCGCCACGGTCTGTCCCCAGGGCGTGTTTGCCGTGAACGCCGGCAAGGCCGCCCTGCTCGACCGGGACGGCTGCATGGAATGCGGGGCCTGCGCCAAAAACTGTCCGGTGGGCGCGATTCAGGTGAATCCGGGGGTGGGCTGCGCCGCCTACATCATCAGCGGTTGGATCAAGGGCCGGGAAAACGCCACCTGCGGCTGCGATGCGGACTGCTGCTG
>MNZR01000320.1 GCA_001873705.1 Syntrophobacteraceae bacterium CG2_30_61_12 | reverse complement strand
AGTCCGGCGACCACAAACACGGTCGCCGGCAGTTGCAAGCGCTGCAAAATGGGGTGAGCATGGTCGGCAAAATTGCGATACCCGTCATCGAAGGTCAGCACCACCGCGTCACCGCCCAAATCGAGCCGCCCTTCAACGCAGGCCAGGGCATCGTCGAGCGTGATCACCCGGTAGCCGAACAGCTTCAACGCCCGCATCTGGGCCCGAAACCGCCGAACCTCGCAAAAGGTCGCGCGATGACCGCGGGGGCGCACGAAATGCCCCACCTGATGGTACATGAGAATGGAAATTCGGTTCATCGCTCGCCTGGCCTGTTTCCTCCAGCTGCTTCCCCGCGGCCGGATGGCCCTTGTGCCCGGGGCGGATCCGACTGCCGGCCTTTCTACCGCAACCAGACCGAGGATTCAAGCCCGACGACAGTCGGCACGCGCCGGCCCTCCATGAACAGGATGAAGCGGAACACCGGCGGGGTTGTGGGGCTTTGAGCGGTTGACGGTTTCCGCAAGAGGCCGCGCGGGGGCGCGGCGGTCCCGAGGGGATACCGCCACGGATAGGGGGTGGGATGCTGGGGCCGCACCGCCGGTCAATTGAGGATTTGGCTCAGGAACAACTGGGTGCGCTCGTGCCGTGGATGGGAAAAGAATTCATCAGGCGTGTTTTGTTCGACGATCTCGCCGAAGTCCATGAACAGGACCCGGTCCGCCACGCTCTTGGCAAAGCCCATTTCATGAGTCACCACCAGCATGGTCATGCCTTCGACCGCCAGGCTGATCATGACGTCCAGGACCTCCTTCACCATTTCCGGGTCCAGGGCCGAAGTGGGTTCATCGAACAGCATCACATTGGGGCGCATGCACAGGCTGCGCGCGATCGCCACCCGCTGTTGCTGGCCGCCCGAAAGCTGGCCGGGATACTTGTTCGCCTGCTCGGCGATGTGAACTTTTTCCAGGAAAACCATGGCCGTTTCCACGGCTTCCCGTTTCGGTACCTTGCGCACCCAGATCGGCCCCAGGGTGAGGTTTTCCACAATGGTCAGGTGCGGAAAAAGGTTGAAATGCTGGAACACCATGCCCACTTCGGCGCGGATCTTTTCGATGTTCTTGAGATCGTTGTTGAGTTCGATCCCATCCACGATGATCCGCCCGCGCTGATGTTCCTCCAACCGATTGATGCAGCGGATGAGGGTCGACTTGCCGGAACCGGAAGGACCGCAGACCACGATCTTTTCCCCGCGGCTGACCGTGAGATCGATCCCCTTGAGCACATGGAATTCGCCGAACCACTTGTGCATGTCCATGATTTCGATGATCGGTCCAGCCGCGGCCGTCGCCGCCGAGGATTTGTCGATGGTTTCACTCATGGTTGCCGTCCCGTTGAATTCAGACAGAAATCGGGAAAGATGCAATCCGAACAGCGGGCGGCCTGGATGGGACCGACTCCGACCGCCGCCGCCCGCGTCAATACCCGGTGTTCAGGGCCCGCTCCAGATTGCGGCTGAAGTTGGACATGAAGAAGCAACAGATGAAATAGACCAGGGCGAGGAACAGGTAAGCCTCCGCCGAAAAGCCCATCCACTGCGGATTGGACAACACGGTCTGGGTGGTTTTCAGCAAATCATAGAGCGCGATAATGACCACCAGAGAGGTGTCTTTAAAAGCCGAAATCAGAATGCTCACCGTGGGTGGGATCACGATCTTCAGGGCCTGGGGCAGGATCACCAGCCGCATGGTCTGATAATAATTGAGGCCGAGCGATTCCGCCGCCTCATACTGCCCCCTGGCCATGGCCTGCAGGCCGCCGCGCACCACTTCGGCGATGTAGGCGGCGGTGAACAGGATGATCGCCACCTGCGCCCGCAGGATCTTGTTGAACGTCACGCCTTCGGGAAGAAACAGGGGAAACACCACCGAAGACATGAACAGCATGCTGATCAGAGGGACCCCGCGAATCAGTTCGATATAGACGATGGACAGGGCCTTCACCGCCGGCATCCTCGATTGCCGTCCGAGGGCCAGCATCACTCCCAGCGGATAAGCCGCGGTAAGCCCAAACACCGCCAGCAGCAGGGTCAACGGCATCCCGCCCCACTGGGTGCTTTCCACCGATGCCAGTCCGAGCACTCCCCCCTTCATCAGGATTCCCATGGCCACCAGGCCGACTGCCCAGAAACCACCGAGGGATTTGTTCCAGCGGCTCCGATTGCGGCTGTACAGCAGCAGCCCCACCAGGATTCCCATGGCGACCGTGGGCCGCCATTGCTCGTCGTAGGGGTAAAAGCCGAAGGTGATGAAGCGCAGGTTCTGGGTCACCACTCCCCAGCAGGCCCCGCCCGCTTCCCGGCATTCGACCCCGGGCGCGGTCCACAAGCTGTTCAGCAAGGCCCATTTGAAGAACGGCGGCACGATCCGCCACAGCAGGTACACAGTGATCAGGGTCAGCAGTGAATTGAGCGGGCCGTTGAACAGATTGGACCGGACCCAGCCGATGGCGCCCACGTGGGTGACCGGCGGTCGGATTTCCCGGTTTTTGCCTGATTCCTGCATGAATGGTCTCACCCGTTCAGTGCCTCAACGTTCCACGATCGCCATTTTCTTGTTGTACCAGTTCATGAACGCGGATGTTCCTAGACTGAAGACGAGATACAAAGCCATGATCAGCAGCACCCCTTCGACGGCCTGCCCGGTCTGATTGATGGTGGTGCCGGCCACCGACACGAAGTCCGGATAACCGATCGCCACCGCCAGGGAACTGTTCTTGGTGAGATTGAGCATCTGGCTGGTGAGCGGCGGAATGATCACCCGCAACGCCTGGGGCAGAATCACCAGGTGCAGCACCTGAAGCGGTTTCAAGCCGATCGCCATGGCCGCTTCGGTTTGACCCTTGCTGACCGATTGGATCCCGGCCCGCACCACTTCCGCCACGAAAGCCGAGGTATACAGCACCAGCCCCAGCAGAAGCGCGCTAAATTCCGGACTGACACTGACCCCGCCGCGGAAATTGAAGCCGGTCAGTTCCGGCGTGTTCATGGCCGTCGGCGCCCCACCCGCCACCCAGACCAGCAACGGCAGGCCCAGCACCAGACCGAGGCCGGTGCGGAACACCGGGAAGGCCTGACCGGTCCGTTCCTGGCGCCGCCGGGCCCAGGCCCGGAGCAGCACCACCGCGACGCCGGCCAGCACCAGGGCCAGGGCCATCCACTTATGAATCGGATCGGCTGCCGGTACCGCGAAAATAAGCCCCCGGTTGCACAAAAACACCCCCGGCAGGGGATGCAGTGCCTGGCGAGTCGCGGGCATCATTTCATAGAA
>MNZR01000037.1 GCA_001873705.1 Syntrophobacteraceae bacterium CG2_30_61_12 | reverse complement strand
CCGCTGCATGTCGCCGTAATGCGGCAACTGTTCGGCCAGTTCGCGGCGCATGGCGTTCATCGGGCAGCCGAAATCGCGTAGCCGCCGGCCCGCCACCCGACCGATCAAGAGATTCAACAGAGCCGAAGGCAGCCGCCGCAGCAGCAGCGAATCGCCGCTGCCGATCCGGACCCCGCTGACGAAATCATGGCCTTCCCGGATTTTTTCGACCAGCGCGAGGACCTGCCGCGGTTCAATCTGCAGATCGGCGTCGAGGGTGACCAGAATGTCGCCGTGAGCGGCCGCCAGCCCTGCCGCCAGCGCCGGGTGCTGGCCGAAATTGCGGGCCAGTTGAACGATCCGCCAGCGCGGATCGCGTTCGGCCAGTTGCAGCAACTGTTCCAGACCGCGGTCGCTGCTGCCGTCGTCCACCGCGACCACTTCATAGCTGGTCCCGGCGCCCTCCAGTGCGGCCTCGATGGCATCATAAAGATAAGGAATATTCTCTTCTTCATTGTAGATGGGAATGACCAGCGCTAGATCCATGAAAATTGTGATCCCTCAAGCTGTTGCGGCGATCGATGAGGAGCGCCGGCGAGACGCGGCCGCCCCCGGGCGCCCGGAACACTGCGCCGGCGGTCAGTGGTTTGGCGAAGTTTGTGCCGACAGTCAACGGTGTGCCATTGTGCCTCACTCGCTCACTTCCCACAAGGCCTTGATCGCCCCCGCCCCTCACGGCAAGGGCGGCATCGTTCGTAGTGCGCCCGTAAGGGCGGGGGCGCTTAGTGGTCTGCGGGCGCGGGCCCAACCATCCGAGGCGCGCCCGCACGGGAGAGGCGGCCTTGACGCAGGGACCGCCTAACGGCGCCACTACCAACGCCGACCCCCGCCCCGCCCGGCGCTCGGTCGCAACCGGTTCAAGGTTCCCGGGCCCGCAGAATGGCCAGGCTGTTTTCGCCTTCATTGAACAGCAGGTCCACAATGGAAAGATACGGGATGAACGGACCGAACAACTGCCGGTAGCCGGGGTGCCGGTAATCCTGAAATTCGAGTGCGATCCCGGCCCGTTCGATCCGCCCCAGGTCAATGTAGGCGCGACCGGAGCTGCCTTCAAGAAAGCTTTCCGCGCTGAAATGCCGGCACAGAAAAAGGATCCGATCGGTGGCGTCCCCTCCCGGCCGCCACCGCCGAAACCACCGTTCCAGACCGGCTTCCGCTGAATGAATGACGGGCGTCCTGATGCCGAGCGCGTCCAGGCAGTGGCTGAGGACCTCCCGATTGAGATCGGCCAACAGCGTCCAACGGCGCCGATAAAGTTCCTCGAACCACGGCGCCCCGGCGGCAAAGTGCGGTGCCCGGGCGTAGTTGGTCCGGATCATTCGCCAGTGCCGCCCGCTCCAACCCGGGTCGGAAGCGATCCGGACTTCCCGAATCAGCGCCGGCCCGGGCCCACTCACCGCTACCGGCACCGTGAGCCAGAGCGGCCCGTTCGGGGTCTTGATCCGGTTGCGGTTGCGCCAGTCTTTTCGGGTGTATTGGAGATCGTCGTAAATGACAAAAAGATCGCAGCGGGCGATCTGATCGAAAAACCCCAGCCAGGGCAGGTAGCTCGACTGCAAGGCGCCGATTCGCAAGTGTTGATCAGTCCTTCTATAAGGCGCTTCGCGGCCGGTCGCCCACAAGTCCTCGGCCGGTCGGTCGAAGTGACAAAAGGATAGTCGCCTGGCCCGCGTCCCTCGGCCCCACAGGCCCCATACCTATTGAATATCGCCGCTCTGGATAGTTGACTTAACAACTGACCGGTTACGCGGCAGCAACACAGCCACGCCCGCGACGTGGTGGCCACCGTAGGTCAGGTTGCGACAAGCGGGAGCTACCTGACGCGATCCGGCTACCGTGGCCTCACCATAGCAGTCAGGGAGCGCCGCGCGCACCCTGACCCACGGTTGTGATGCTCCATCTGGTGCCCATTGGGACGGCTGCCGCGATCTCCTACGCCGCCTATGGGACGAAGCCACTCTGTCGAATATCCATCGCCGCTGAAGATCCTTGCCTTTCATATCTTTCTGGCGTAGATCGAAAAGCAAATGGATAGATCCAGACGGCTTCGGGTGAGAGCGAGCACCAGGTCGGCCAGCCCGGTAAGGCTCTGATCGATCAGTCGGTTGAACCAGGACCCGCGGGCCACCATGCCGTCGTTGAAGACAGCCGTTACCTGAAACCCGGTCGAACCTAGCAGGTGTCCCAGGGTGGTTCGGGTGAAGCCAAACAGATGCACCGGCGGATCGAGCACGTTGTAAGGGGAATTGCTGCTCCCGGTGTCTTTGCGGATCGCTTCCAGCAGGCGCCGCAGCGGCGGGCTATCGAAGCGCTTGAGCAGCCACAACAGTTGAAACAGGGTGAGATTGGGCACCCGCACCGCCACCAGCCCGCCGGGGCGCAGCGCCGCGTAAGCCGTTTCCAGCGCCCGGCGCGGATCGGCCAAATGATGCAGCACGTACCAGAAGGTGATCAGATCGAATCGGGCCGGCGGCCAGTCCAGGTCGTGGAAGGCGCCGAGGCGGACCGAAGCGGGCTGGAGCCGGTTCCGGGCATGATCGACGGCAGCAGCGGAGGCGTCGCAGCCGTTCACCCGCCAGCCGCGGGCGCGCATCAGTTCAAGGAAAAAGCCGAAGCCGCAGCCCACGTCGAGCAGTTCGCCGGCTGCGGGGAAGCACCGGGCCAGTCTGCGGGCATCGCGCTGGAGCATGGCCTCCGTTGCCCGCCGCCACAACTGTTCCGCACCCGATTCCAGGTACTGGGCGTAAAAGCGCTTCAGTTCGGCTTCGGTCGGGCGCGGACGAACGCTCACCAGGGCGCAGCGTCGGCAGGCCACGATCGGCAGGCCGTTTTCTTCGGTGATTTGGCGGAAATCCGCATGGCCGCAACCGTTACAGGGCGTCCTGATCGTCTCTTGAATCATCCAGCGGCGGTGTTCCAGCATGTTTTGCTTCAGTTCCCCTTCCATGGTGCCCCTAGTTAGGTTAAAGTAGCGCCGTCGTCAATACCGAAAAAGCGTATAACCTGATGAGTACAGCAAAAACATGTTGACAAGCTTTCTCGCCCCATGATAATCCGTCTCCAAGTCGGACTGGTCCGTGACCCGTGGTAGTTAAGCGGGGGGAACGGACGGCGACCGGCGCGAGCAACGGTCGAACCAAGGCATGTCTTTATGGATTTGGAACTGATGGGTTTAGCTGTAACAGCAATCACAGGAGAAAGGGGGTGAAGCAGGGGTGAAAGGGGCGACTGCGAACATTGGATTCGCAGGGGTAGGTTGGCTGTGAAGCAACTGTGGAACAATCGAGGTAACAGGAGGAAAAGAGTCATGCTGAAAAAGTTTTCTTGCGCCATGGTGATCGCCCTGGCATTGGTGATGGCTGTCTGGAGTCTACCGGCGAACGCCG
>MNZR01000064.1 GCA_001873705.1 Syntrophobacteraceae bacterium CG2_30_61_12 | reverse complement strand
AAAGCCGAATTGGCCCAGTCATAAAAGCACCAGGCATTGATGATGCCGCGGTAAACTCCATCGTGCTCAAGCTTCGCCACTTGCTCGATCCTCTCCTCCCGCATTCCTTATTCGCTATTCCGCGGTTCGCCTTTTCTTCCCTTCTTCCCCTCTTATTTTCTTCCCTTCGATATTCGATATTCGATATTCGATATTCGATTTTTCCTCCGGTTCGCCCTTAATGGAGCCGGCAAATCCGCCCGTCCACGGCAACCGTAACGGGCTGCGGCAATTGCTGGAGATATTCGATGAGCGCGTCCAGATCGCCGCCGCCGACCACCGGATTGCGGCCTTCGGTGAAGACCGTGAAACGATCGCCGCCGGCGGCCAGGTATTCGTTGACCGCCACCGAATAAAACGCCGCCGGCTCGATCGGCCGCCCATCCTTTCGAATTTCGACGATGCGGTCGGTATCGGGGCGCTGTTCGTCCCAGACATAGGTGAGGCCGGAAACCTGCAGGACCCTCGGCCGCGGCTGCCCGGCCCACTGCTGGTTGAGCAGCCGGTAGAGTTGCTCACCGCTGAGTTGCATCGATACCATCGCGTTGCCGAAGGGCTGCGCCGCATAGCAATCGCCCCAGGTGATCGGGCCCGGATCGAGGTCCGAGCGAATCCCGCCTGGATTCATCAAGGCGAAATCGGTCCCCATGGCGCGTCTCTGGGCATCCGCGATGAGCTCCCCAAGGGCGGTTTCACCGGCCGCGTTGGGAGCGCGGCCAATGGCCGCGGCCGCTTCGGCGATCCGCCGCTCGACCAGGGGCGCGGTCCGCCGCTCTGCTTCCGCCAGCAGCGCCGCGGCGGCCGCATCCGGTGTCAGACCGGGTCCGGCATCGGCCCAGGCGGGAACGATCCGAGCGGATTTCCGGATCACATCCCGGCTACCGCGGTCGATAACCAGATCGATATCAGCGTAGGCGGCGCTTTTCGCATAGGCCTGGGTGATTAGAATCGGCACCCCGTGGCGAGTATTGATGAAGGCGTTGGTGAATTCATGGGTGTGGCCGCTGATCACCACATCGATGCCGTCGTCGAGATCCGCCACCAGATCCACGATCTCCCCGCGCACCGCCGGAGCATCGGCGCGGGTGTCGCCAGTGTAGGGTTCCTGGCGGCCGCCCTGGTGGATCACCGCGATCAGCGTTTCCACCCCCAGGCTCCGTAGACGGCGGGCGGCGCCGTTGATTGCCGTGGCTTCATCAAGAAACACATAACCTTTGACCCCCGAAGGATTGACCAGGGTGGGAACGTCCTTCACCACGGCACCGATGAACCCGACCGGTACCCCGTCGATCGTCTTGATCACGAACGGCGGCAGGACTGGCGCTCCGGTTTCCACGTCCACCAGGTTGGCGCAGATGGTGGGGAAATGAGCCCCCGAATAGAGATTTTCAAGGAACGGGCCGGCCTTGTGATTGCCACCCCGAACCAGGCGCAGCAGTTCATCGAGACCTTCGTCGAATTCATGATTGCCCGGAATGCCGATCACATTGCAGCGCGGATCCATGCGCCGCTCCGGACCGCAGTGGGTGTTGGCGAGCAGGTTCAGCCACGCTACGGTCGGTTCGTCTTGAAACAGCCCCGACTGCGGCGGCGATGCTCCCACCAGATCACCGGCGTGGACCAGAATCGTCGTCTCCACCAAGGCCGCCCCCCGGAGATAGGCCGCCAGCACCGGGGCGCTGCCGACCGGGCGATCGTTCAGGGTGCGACCCGCGGTGATCTGGCCGTGAAAGTCGTTGAAGGCCAGGATCTGGAGGGCCACCGTCGGAGCCGATTCAGTAGCGGAATTGCGGTCGGCCGCCGCGCGTGGCACCGAGGTCGCGGCGCCTCCGACTTCGGCGGTCGGACTCGGTTCGACGCCAGGAGTCGTGACCAAGGCGCAGGCCGTAAGCCCGGCGGCAAGGAGTCCGCAAAGCATGGTGAACAAGCCGGTACAGCGTAGCTTCATGTCATGCCCTCCGTTCGCTCGATCACGGCCGGTCGGCCCTCGGCTTGACCGGTGGACCGGCGAAATCCAGTTCGGTTCGGCGCGGCTCTGCAACGATGGCCTTCAAGCGGAGCGGATCCGAAAGCGCCACATGCGTTTTGGTTAAAGTCGATCGCCTATCTGGTCGATAGTGTGATTGTGGAATCTTTGTCAACAACAATGGGACCATGTTGCGCTGGCGCCGCACCGGAACCAAGTCCCCCCGGATGTTCACGGATCTCCCCTGGAGTCCAGTCTGTTGGTCCCCGGCGGAAACAGCTTTTTTGGTTACCAGTAACGACCACTACGGGAGGGACACGGATGTCTTTGGACACGGCAGTTCAGACCCAGCAGCAGGCGGCGGTTCAGAACGTGGCCTACAAAGGCTACGGTGACGGCTCGGTGGAATTTTTCGGGGACCAAATCGAGGTCCTGACCGGGTATTCTCGGCAACAGTTCAATGCCAAGGAGATCAAATGGGTCGACATCATCCTTGGCGAAGATCGGCCGGCAGTGCGCAATGCCTTCGTCGAAGCGCTCAAGCGTGACAAGACCTACATGCGCCAGTACCGGATTCTGGCCAAATCGGGCGAAGTCCGATGGCTGCAGGAATGGGGGCAAATCGTCTGCGGCGCCGACGGCAAAATCGAAAGCGTCACCGGCATTCTGTTGGACATCACCGAACTCAAGCGAATTGAAACGGAACGGCTGCGAGTCGAGGCGCGGACCGGGAAATACCTGATCTTCACCCTGGGTCGAATCGCCTACGGCATTCAGATCATTAAGATTAAGGAAATCATCGGCATGCTCCCGATCACCCAGGTCCCCAGGACCCCCGAGTTCGTCAAGGGCGTGATCAACCTCCGCGGTAAGGTCATTCCGGTTGTGGACCTGCGCCGGCGCTTCCAGCTCGAACAGTCGAGCACCACCGAACGGACCTGCATCATCGTGGTCGAGGTGCTTGGAGCGAACGGCCCCATGCTCATCGGCACGGTGGTCGACGGGGTTTCCGAAGTGCAGCAACTGCGCGGCGAAGACATCGAAGATCCGCCTCGCTTCGGCGCTCAGGTGGACACCCGCTTCATTCTGGGCATGGCCAAGAGGGACAGGGCCGTGGTGATCCTGCTCGATATCGATCGCGTGCTCCAGATCGAAGAACTGGCAAACCCGCGACAGATCGGATCCGGTTCCGCCCACTGACCTGACCTGGGTTGAGACCCGGCTCGTATCACAAGCCACTGAATCCATGGCCGTTGAGGTTGAAAAGTTGCCGCCCGTGGGCTCCGGCTGAAGATGCTCACCCGGCGGGAGCGGCTTCCAGTCGCGACCGGCACACCGTCGCGACTGGAA
>MNZR01000349.1 GCA_001873705.1 Syntrophobacteraceae bacterium CG2_30_61_12 | reverse complement strand
GCGGCGGCGGACGAGGTGACGATTGGCGGCGGCAGCGCCGCCGGGGCGGATCAATCGATGCAGCAATTTTTAGCCCGACTTCTCAGCCAGGGGGTGAAAGGCGCCAGGGTTGTCCATCACACGACCCTCGCCGCCGAGGCCGCGCGTTACGGGACTCCGGCCCAGCCGCTGCCGCCGCCGCTCGCTCGGGCACTGGCGGCTCAGGGGATCGGTCGCCTGTACGCGCATCAGGCGCAAGCCCTCGATCACATCCGTGCCGGGGCCGATCTGGTGGTGGCGACCCCCACCGCCAGCGGCAAGTCGCTCATCTATAACCTGGCGGTGCTGGAACAAATGCTGGACGGATCGGCCCGGCATGCGCTCTATCTTTTCCCGATCAAGGCACTCAGCCGCGACCAACTGGACAATCTCAACAGCCTGCTGGGTGCCCTCAACCCACCCCGACCGATCGCGGCCGGGGTCTATGACGGCGATACTTCATCTTACCAGAGAACCAAACTGAGACAAAGCCATCCCCAGATTCTCCTCACCAACCCGGACATGCTCCATTACGCCCTGCTCGCCTATCACCCCAAATGGGAAGCGTTCTGGGCCGGGCTGCGCTTTGTGGTGATCGATGAAATGCACACCTATCGCGGCGTGTTCGGTAGTCATGTGGCCCAGATCCTGCGCCGCATGCAGCGGATCTGCCGGCATTACGGGAGCCGTCCCCAGTTCATCCTGCTTTCCGCCACCATCGCCAATCCGGAAGAACTGGCGGGGCAACTGCTGGACCTCCCGGTGACGGTGATTCGGGGCCAGGGCGCGCCCCAGGCCGTGCGCCACCTGGTGTTTCTGGAAGCGGAAGCGGCGGTCAGCGGGATCGCCTCGCGCCTGCTGGTGAACGCCGCCGCTCGCGGACTCAAGACCATCGTGTTCACCCAGTCGCGACGACTCACCGAAATGGTCCACATGAGCGTCCAGCGGATGGCCCCGCGGCTGGCCCGGCGGGTCAGTTCCTACCGCGCCGGGTTCCTGCCGAGCGAACGGCGGACCATTGAACAGGCCCTGGCCGCCGGCGATCTGGCTGGGGTGATTTCCACCAGTGCGCTGGAACTGGGCATCGATATCGGCGGCCTCGATCTGTGCGTGCTCGCCGGTTATCCCGGTACGGTCATGAACACCTGGCAGCGCGGCGGCCGAGTCGGGCGCGGCGGCCAGGAATCGGCGATCGTCATGATCCCCCAGCAGGACGCCCTGGACCAGTACATCATTCACCATCCACGGCAGTTTCTGGAAAGCCGTTACGAAGCCGCGGTGGCGGACCCGGCCAACAGCGAAATCCTCAAGGCCCATCTGCCCTGCGCCGCCGCCGAATTGCCGCTGACGCGGGCCGAATTGGAACCGGCCGGTGGTCCACGGCTGGCAGCGGTCCGGGCCCTCACCGAACGGGGCGAACTGCTGCAAACCGCCGCCGGCGACGGTTGGGTGGCGCGTTCGCTGCATCCCCACCGCCTGGTGGATCTGAGGTCGGTGGGCGCCGCCTACACCATCCTGACGGCCGGGGGTGAAAACGGGGACTGGGTTCCTCTCGGCCGAAGCGAGGGCAGTCGGGCGCTCAAGGAATGCCATCCCGGGGCGATCTATCTGCATCGGGGCGAAAGCTATCAGGTCACCCGGCTCGATCTGGAAAAGCGGATCATCCAGGTGGAGCGCGACCGCGCCGCCTACTTCACCCGGGTCAAGAGCGACAAGGAAACGGAGATTCTGGAAACCATCGCCACCAAACCGGTGGCCAATTTTCTGGCGCGGCTCGGGCGCATTCGGGTCACGGAACAGATCACGGGCTACGAAAAAAGGCGGCTCTTTTCGCAGGAACTGCTGGATTTCAATGTCCTCGAACTGCCGCCGCAAACCTTTGAAACCATCGGCTTCTGGATCGAAATCGAAGCCGCCGTGGTCGCTCGCATTCAGGCCGCGAAACTCCACTTCATGGGCGGCATTCATGCCCTCGAACACGCCGCCATCAGCATGTTCCCACTGTTTGCCGTGTGCGACCGCAACGACATCGGCGGCATCAGTATTCCCCATCATCCGCAGCTCAACAAGGCCGCGGTGTTCATCTACGACGGCTATCCCGGCGGGATCGGGCTGGCGGCCAAGGGGTACGAACTGATCCTGCCGCTGCTGCAAAAAACCCGGGACCTGATCGAATCCTGCGAATGCACCGACGGCTGCCCGGCCTGCATCCATTCACCCAAATGCGGCGCCGGCAACAAGCCGCTCGACAAGCAGGCGGCCATTCACATCCTTCATTATCTGCTGGGCGACTGGCCCCTGTTCGAGGGCGATCCGGAAGCGGCGGCCGAACCGGAAGACCATCCCCAACTCGCCCCCCGCATTGCAAGCCCGCCGCCACCGCGGATCGGGTTTTTCGACCTGGAAACCCAGCGCCTGGCCAACGAAGTCGGCGGCTGGCAAAATAAGCATTTGATGCGGGTATCGGTGGCGGTGCTTGCGGAAGACCCGGGGGAAGTCTATCACGTCTATCGGGAAGACGAGGTTCCACAGATGGTGGAACGACTGCGCGGTCTCGATTTGATCGTTGGTTTCAACATCAAGCAATTCGACTACGGGGTGCTCAAGGCCTACTCGACGTTGGCGTTCGAACGGCTGCCCACCTTCGATATCCTGGAAGCGATTCAGCAGCGTCTCGGCTACCGCCTGAGCCTGGATCACCTGGCCCAGCAGAATCTGGGGGCGAATAAGCTGGCCGACGGCTTGCAAGCGGTGCGCTGGTTCCGGGAAGGCAACTGGGACCCGCTGATTCGCTATTGTAAGGAAGATGTGGCCCTGACCCGAAGGCTTTTTCTGCACGCCTTGGAACAGGGTTATCTGCTGCACCGGAACCGCCGGGGACAGGTCCTGCGCATTCCCACGCCCTGGCGGATCGAGGAATTGCTGAAGCCATGACCCAAGATCAAAGGGAACAACCGGAAGCGGGGAAAATCATCGTCCCCGACCCGCAACTCGAAAGTGCACCGTTGTTACAACCAAACCTCAAGCAATGGTGCGCCGTCTATGTGCAGGTCAATCACGAAAAGACGGTGGCCGACCGGCTCGAGCAGAAAGCCATCGAATGCTTCCTGCCGCTGCTGGAAAAATGGAGCAAGCGACGCGACCGGAGAAAGCGCATTCAGGTACCAATCTTTAGGGGCTACCTGTTCGTCCATGAACAGCTCAGCCAGCACCGGCAGGTGGAGATCCTCAAGGTCCCCGGTTCGGTCTATATCCTCAAGGGGAGCCTGGGGCCGCTGCCGATCCCGGACTGGCAGATCGAATCCCTGCGCTCGGTGTTGCACGCCGCGGATACCCTGCAGCCACACGCCTTTTTGAAGGAAGGCGACTGGGTGCGGGTGGTGCGGGGCCCGTTCGAAGGGGTGACCGGCATTCTGATCCGGCACAAACCGAAGCGGGGCCGACTGGTGGTGAGTATCGCCTTGATCCAGCAGGCGGTGAGCGTGGAACTGAACACGGAAGACGTGGAACCGATCAAGCCGCTCCAGGTCGGATCCTGATTGGGCGCGCCGCGCTGACCTGCCGGATCATGCCGGTTCGGCTCAGGCGGCGCCGAACAGGTAAACGGTCAAGGCCTCTCCCGCCTCATAGCCCTCCACGTGTTCCGGTACGATCACGTAGCCGTCCGCTTCCATGAGCGTACTGATCATCGCCGATTTGCCGAAAACCGGGCTGGCCAGCCGCCGGCCGTCGGCGTTTCTAAGCGCCACCCGCACATAATCGGCGCGGCCGTGGACCGACGGCAGGCGGCGATCGAGGACCGCCCGCACCGTCGCTCGGGCCGGCGCCGAACCGGCGTCGAGCCCCTGCATGCGGGCCAGCAGCGGGCGCACAAAGGCGGTGAACACGATCATCGCGGAAGTGGGCTGGCCCGGCAGACCGCAGAAAAATTTCGTGCCCACGCGGGCCAAAATGGTGGGTTTTCCCGGCCGAATGGCGACCCCATGAACCAGCAGTTGGGCATCCGGCAGTTGTTCCAGGACCTGCAGGGTGTAATCCCTGATCCCCACCGAACTGCCGCCGGAAAGGAGCACCAGGTCGTGATCTTCGAAGGCTTGCCGGCAGGCGGCGGTGAGTTCGGTGAGATCATCCGCCAGCACCGCCACCCGCCCCAACCGGGCGGAAGCCTGAACGACCTGGCCGGAAATGACCACGCTGTTGATATCGCGGATCTTCCCCGGAGGCAGCAGGCCGGTTTCCCACGGCACGATTTCATCGCCCGTCGACAGCACCGCCACTCGCGGCTGTCGGTAGACCGAAACGCTGCCCACACCGAGAGCGGCCAACACGCCCAGGTCCTGCGGCCGCAGTTGCCAGCCGCGCGCAAACAGGGTGCGGCCCGGCGCCAGGTCTTCGCCCACTTGCAGCACATTATCGCCCGGCGCCACCGGCTTGATCACTTCAATGGTGCGATCATCGAGGGCCTGGGTGTATTCCACCATCACCACGGCGTCGGCCGTCGCCGGCAGCATCCCCCCGGTGGGGATCGCCACCGCCGTACCGGGCGCCAGTTCCATGGCGACGCGCCGGCCCATGCGCACTTCACCGGCGAGCTGCAGCAGAGCGGGGAGCGATTCGGTGGCACCGAAAGTGTCCCGCGCCCGCACCGCGAAACCGTCCATGGTGGCGCGCTGGAAGTGCGGCACCGGTTCGGGCGCCACCAGTGGACCCGCCAGAACTCGGCCGCAAGCCTCCATGATACCGATGCTTTCACAGTCGAGACCGGGAACCCCGGCGATCATTTCCAGCACTTCCTCGGCGGTCTTGACTTTGAGAAATTGCGCCATGCACGGCTCCTCCATCCGGTTGACAACAGCTCCACAACGGGTTTTTCATGACCCGGTCCACCCATTCAGAGTAAGGCCAAGCACGCCGCATGGCAAGCACAAGCGCGGACGGCGGCCGCCAGGCGTGAGCCTGCACCGCAAGTTCGGTAGCAAGGCCCTCACCAAGCCGCGCATTGACCGAGTGGGGGCGATGTGCCACAATCGATCATGTCGACAACAGTTTAGCCGCAAGGTAGCGTTATGGAAACAAAGAAAAAGCTGAGCGTCAAGTCGAAGATCTGGATTGAAGACGATGCCGGCCAGGTGGTGTTTGGGGCCGGACGACTCCGCATCCTGGACGCCATCGCCCGCCATGGATCGATCCTCGCCGCGGCCAGGGAACTGCGGATGAGCTACCGGGCGGTATGGGGCAAGATCAAGGCCACCGAGGAACGCCTGGGGCGCCCTCTGCTGGCGCGTAAGGTGGGAGGCGCCCGCGGAGGGGGATCGGAATTGACCCCTCTGGGGCAGACCCTGCTGGCCCGCTTCCGGCAACTGCGGAGCCTGACCGAAGGAGCGGCCGATACGATGTTTCAGGACGTGTTCGTTGACGGGCTATTGGAACAGCCGGGCAAGCCGGAGCCGCTCGGCTAGCCCCCATGAGCGGGGACGATGGCAACGAAGCAGGATAATTTAGGGCTGCCAGCCAGTAGGTCAAGATACAAGGTCAGGGTGTGCGGTGCACTCCCTGACGAACCGGTGGAGGGGCGCGGGTTAGGCTCGCTGCCGAATCGTCGGCTAGCTTCCGCTGGTCGCGATCCGGCGCGTTCGCTCCTCCATTTGGTTGAGCACAACCATCTGGAATAATTTACATTGTGCTCTATTTTCATATAACCTGCCGGTGCGCCGGCCCGGAGAAAGCGGGGGAGCGGGGGTGATACCGCGCGCGGTAACAAGCCGAGCTCTTTCACGGGATCGGCACGATAAGCAGGGTCCCCATTCATCCGGTTAATCCTGGCAAGCAAGACTTTCCCGCAACAACGCAATTGTTGGCCGCGTGAAGTCGAGCGATCAGGAGCATCAGGACCATCGAAACGATGAGAACATCAAGGCCAACATGGCGCGATCCGCGCTGGAACGGGCCTGATTTTGGCCGGTCGGTAATCCGGCGATGAGGAGCGAGCGATGAACCGAGCCATTCCCTTGACTGAAAGCATCCATTGGGTGGGCGCCAACGACCGCGAAACCGAGTTGTTCGAAAACCTGTGGCCGCTTCCGCACGGGGTTTCCTACAACGCCTATCTCATCGAAGATCAAAGAACCGCTCTGGTGGACGCGGTCAAGGGCCCCTTTCTGAGCGAATTCCTCGATCGGGTGCGGGAACGCCTGCACGGCGGGCGGCGTCTGGACTACCTCATCATCAATCACATGGAACCGGATCATTCGGGTTCGCTTCGCTATCTCCTGCATCTGTTTCCCGACCTGATCCTGGTGGGCAATGCCAAGACCATGGATCTCCTCAAGGGTTTCTACAACATTACCGACCGCACCCATGTGATTCAAGACGGCGACGGACTCGATCTCGGGAGCCGGCGCCTGGAATTCGCTTTCACCCCCATGGTGCACTGGCCGGAAACCATGATGACTTTCGATTCCAGGGACCGGGTGCTGTTTTCCGGCGATGCTTTCGGCGGCTTCGGGGCCACCGATCTGGGCCTGTTTGACGATGAAATCGATCAGGTTTTCTTCGAAGACGAAATCCTGCGCTACTTTTCCAACATCGTCGGCCGCTACAGCCCGATGGTGCTGAAAGCGATCGACAAGGTCAGCCGCTGGGACATCGGCATCGTGGCGTCCACCCATGGGCCGATCTGGCGCCGGGACCCGCACCGGGTGATCGACCTCTACGCCCGCTGGAGCCGGCATGAAACCGATCCCAGCGTGGTCCTGGCCTATGCTTCCATGTACGGGAACACCTACCGGCAGGTGGAACATCTGGCCCGGGCCCTGACCGAAGCCAAAGTGCCGCTCAAGATCCACAACCTGTCCCGGTCTCACGCCAGCTTCGTGATTCGCGACATCTGGAGGGCCCGGGGCCTGGTGCTGGCCTGCCCGACCTACAACATGGGGCTCTTTCCCCTGACCGATAATCTGGTGCGGATGCTCGAAAACAAACAGCTCAAGAACCGCTTTCTGGCGCTTCTCGGGTCCTACGGTTGGGCCGGCGGGGCCATGAAGACCCTGACCCAATTCGCGGAAAAATCCCACTGGCAGCTGATCGACCCGGTAGTCGAAGCCAAGTGCGCGCCCGCCGCCGCCGACTTCGAAAACTGCCGCCGCCTAGCCGCCGCCATCACGGCACGCCTGGGCATCTAGCATTCATTTCGCGCGAATGCCGCGGGCAGCTTTCGCTTGCGGCAGCGGCGGCTGGTTTCTATAATCCGGCTGCTAGGGATATCTCGGATCGAGACGACGGCGCCTGGTCTTGAGGTCGCAGTCCCGATTGCATCGGTCGGCACCGAAGCCGGTTGCCGCGTTCCCGTAACCCCGAGTTCAGGTGGGTCATGAAAAATTGCGCTCCAGCCGTTGCCGCCTTGTTGCTTTGCCTGCTACTGCCTTGTCTTGGTTGGGCGGAACCGACTTATGTCAGCGATATTATGGAAATCACTCTGCGCGCCGGACCCAGCAACGGTCACAAGGTGATTGCCATGCTCACTTCAGCCCAGCCGGTGGAGGTGGCGGAAACCCGCGAGGGCTGGAGCCGAGTGAAGGTCCTGGCCGGCGAAGGGGCCGGGCGCGCGGGTTGGGTGCTGAGCCGTCTGCTGATGACCAGGCTGCCCTGGAAAGCCCAGTATGAAGCGATGCGGACCGTA
The DNA here is from genome assembly GCA_001873705.1 of Syntrophobacteraceae bacterium CG2_30_61_12. Lineage (GTDB taxonomy): Bacteria > Desulfobacterota > Syntrophobacteria > Syntrophobacterales > DSM-9756 > CG2-30-61-12. The sequence continues at coordinate 8,805 of MNZR01000349.1, read as the reverse complement.
AACGAGGACATCAAGGACCGCTACGCCAATTTCGACCAGCGCTGGCGAGAACTGGCTCAGCGGGAACAGAACCTGACCCGACAGCTCGATGAAGCTACTCGGGCGCTGGACCAGGTCCGCGGTGAATACGAAGAACTGAAACAGGGTTCGGCCAATTACCTCAAGTTCAAGGAGGAATTCGACCGCACCCGGGCCGATCTGGAAGCGGCGGAAAAAAACTTGCAGCAGCTCGGCAGCGAAAACAAGAGCCTTAAATATTCCCAGAACATCAAATGGTTCGCCGCCGGGGCGCTAGTTCCCCTGGCCGGCTGGGTGGTGGGCATTGTGATGGGTCGTCGGCGGAACCGACGCTACCCGGGGATGTACCACTAGCAATCGAATCGTAATCCAAGCGGTGGGAGTCGGGTTAGGGGTCGAAGTCTTACTCGATTCGCCGGTCGGCATCACGATCCTTGCCATGTTCCGGATCATTTTGTGAATTCGCTGGTCTCTGAAGGATACTGGAGCGACGGGGCGTCCGCATGAGCAATTTGCTGGGCCATAAGGTCTTCGATGGTCCGTGTAATGAGACCCACCCAGCCTTCCCGTTCGGCTTCCTCCAGGCTGAATTCGAGACTGGTCGGGCCGTGGACGGAAAGGAGCCCGAGGCCGGTATCGAGCGCCGCGCGGTGCCAGTCGCGCCAGCAAGAAAGGGCCTCCGACCGGCCCGCCCGGAGCGCTCCGAGGGTCACCGACGGCGACTCACCAAGCAGCGCCAGGTCACTGTTGATGGCCGCGACGAGTGATTCGTCCAGGCGCGGCCGTCGGACCTTGACCGCTTCCCGGATCACTTCGAGATACAGGGCAAAGGCTGAATCGCCGCAGCGTTCCGGGTGGCAGATCAGGCAGCGGGAAGTATCGTGGGGGATCGTCCCGTTTTCGGCGAACCGGTTGATTCGAGCGATTTCAACGAAGTGCGCAATGGTGTAGGCTTTATCGGCGGCTGGCGGCCGGGTGGAATCAGTCATCTTGGGCCTCGCTCCAGGGTGAATGGTAAGAATTAGTTGTTCAGGATTACCTGCCGTAACAGTAGCCCGTCATTCCCGCGGTTTTTAAGCGGGAATCCATACCAGTGCTCATTTCTAGATTCCCGTTAGAAGCATGCGGGAATGACGATTTGAGGGTTGCGAGGGATGTTTTTTTTTGCCATGCGCCTAAGATCATCGCGCGTTTTCATGGTTGTTCATGATTCTTGCATAGCTACTGGCGATGCCGGACGCGCCCACCGACACCCGTCAAAGGGTTCGAGCGCGCCTGAATTCGGCTGGGGTGCGGCCCCGGACCGGGTGTTCGCCGCTCCCGGTTCCTCCACAACCTAACGAGTCGCGACACACGACCACCGTCTTATACCACACCGGGGTGGGATCGGTGGTGGAGGCGGGGCGAAATCCGGCGCAAACCGCAAACGGGCAGGAGGAAGGTTCATGGGCTCCGATAATCTGGTCTTCTTGGAAGTCATCGAATGGTTCGACCCGACCGGTAAGGAAATGCTGGCCCGCATTCCCGCCGTGGGTTCGGGGGAAATCAAGTTCGGCGCCCAACTCACGGTGCGGGAAAGCCAGGTGGCGGTGTTCTTTTACCAGGGCCACGCGGTGCATGCCTTCGGGCCCGGCCGGCACACCCTGAAGACCGGCAACATCCCCATTCTCACCAAGCTGCTGAGCATTCCCTGGGGCATGACCAGCCCGCTTCGAGCCGAAGTCTACTTCATCAATATGAAGGTCTTCACCAACCTCAAATGGGGCACCCGCGACCCGGTGGCGTTCAAGGATCAGGAACTCGGTCCGATCCGGCTGCGCGCCTTTGGAGTGCTCAATGTGCGGGTGGTGCAGCCGATTCTGTTCATCAATTCCCTGGTGGGCACGGTGCATCGCTTCAGCACCGATGACATCGAAGACTACTTCAACCAGGTGGTGGTGTCCCGGTTCAACGATTTTCTCGGGGAAAACCTGGACACCCTGGTCAACCTGCCGGCCCGCTACGACGAATGGTCGGGAGGCCTGAAGGAGCGCCTGGCCGTGGACCTCGCCCATTTCGGTTTAAAGGTAACCGATCTTTACATCAATTCCATCACGCCGCCGCCGGAGGTGCAGCAGGCGATCGACGACCGCAGCAAGCTCGGGGTGTTTGAAGACCTGAACCAGTTGATGCAGATGAAAGCCGCCATGGCCATCGAAAAAGCGGCTGGATCTCAGGGCACGGCCGGCGAAGGCATGGGACTCGGCATGGGCTTCATGATGCCCGCCATGATGAGCCAGTTTTGGGGTGCGCCGCCCGCCGCCGGTGCCACTGGTCCCACCATCGCCGGTGCCGCCGGCCCAACCGGCCCTGCTACGCCGGCCGTTCAGACCTGTCCGGACTGCGCCGGCAAGGTGCCGGCGGACGCCCAGTTTTGCCCCTACTGCGGCCACCAGATCATGGTCTTTACCCAGTGCCGGCAGTGCGGCAAGAACCTCAGTCCGAACGCAAAATTCTGTTCGCGCTGCGGCGCTTCGGTGGAACAGCAACCGCAGCCCAAGAAGTGTTCCCACTGCGGGGCGGAAAACCTGCCCCAGGCGGTGTTCTGCAACGCTTGCGGCGAACGGCTCTGATCCGGGACCAGGCTCATGACCGATCAAGTTCGCTTCGAACACCAGTGCCCCCAGTGCGGTGCCCCGGTCATCCTGGATGAAACCGACCGACTGTTCGCCTGCCCCTTCTGCCGGGTCCGGCTGTTCATCCACTACCGCCGGGCGCCGCGCTGCACCCTGGCGGTAGGCGCCGAACCCGCGGGCGGCGACCTGGTGCATGTGCCCTACTGGCGGTTCCGAGGCATGGGCTTCGCCGTGGGGCTCGATTCCGTGCACTGGCGGGTGCTCGATCAAAGCGTTCGCGCCGTCGAGCGGCCGCTGTTTCCCGCCAACCTGGGGCTGCGGCCCCAGGCCATGACCCTGCGCGCGCTCCAGCCGGAGACCCCCGGGGCTTTCCATGGCGCTGATCTGAAACGCAAGGATTTCGTCGCCGAACTCGCCCGTTCTTTTGAGCAGCACCTGAGCGACGAAGCCACGCGGCCGTTCCACCAGGCTTTCGTCGGTGAAACGGTGCAGCTCATCTACGCGCCCTTTTGGGTCGAGCGGCACCGGGTGCGCGACGCCGTTACCGGCGCGGTCCTGGCCGGGAGCCCGGAACCCGGGTGGCAGGTGGAAGCGGAAACCGCCGCCAGCGCCGCCGGCGGATCGCCGGTGTTTATGGCCACCCTTTGCCCCCACTGCGGCTGGGACCTGGAAGGGGAAAAGGATGCCCTGGTGCTTCTGTGCCGCAACTGCGACCGGGCCTGGCAGGCCGGAAGCGGGGGCTTGCGGCAGTTGCCGCTGACCGCGCTGCAGCCCGAATCCGACGCCGATCTGTGGCTGCCCTTCTGGTCCATCGAAGCCGGCGCGACCGATCTGGACCTTGCCAGCTACGGGGATTTCATCCGGCTCACCAATCAGACCCGGGTGCCGACCCCGGACCGGGAAAACCAGCCGTTTCGGTTTCTGGTTCCGGCCTGCAAGGTGAATCCGCAACGGTTCCTGCACCTGGGGGCCTGGATGACCCTGGAACAGCCGCGGCCGCAACCGCTCGAAAAACTCCCCCGCACCCTTCCGCACCCGGTCAATCTGGCACCGGTGGAAGGGTTCCAGAGCGTCCTGGCGGTCCTCGCCCAGCTCACCGTGGCCAAGAAAAAACTGCTGCCGCGGCTGGTGCGGGCGCACCTCGCCTTCAAATCCTACCAATTGGTGTTTGTTCCCTTCCGCGGCCAGGGGTTAGAATGGGTCCAGCCGGAGCTGGGGTTCTCGCTCCCCGCCAACGCTCTCCACTGGGGCCGGCGGCTGTAGCGATTCCCATTGCGGATAGGCTGCCGGTGATTGTAGACCTGTTGAGGCCAAAGACTTTCATTTGGTGTGGGCGCTTTCCTGGGAGCGCGGGCATCTTGCCCGCTCTTGGCCATGAAGGATCTCATCCGAAACCGGTATGGACCGGAAAGGGGGGGGCAGGATGCCAGGGCACCAACGATGGCATGGCAGGAACGAACGCTTTCCGCGCCGCGGCCGGATAGCGGCGACGGCGGTGCTGGTGGCGTTGCTGCTGATTGGACTCGGCGCCGTGGGTGTCGGTGCCGAAGGGCTCCGGGTCATTGTTTTGACGGACGTCGCCGGGCTCGGTGACAAGGGCTTTAACGACGTCTGCTGGCAGGGCGTGCGGAAGGCCCACCAGGACCTGGGTGTTTCCGCTCAGTTCCTGCAAGCGCGCGAACAGGCCGACTACGTGCCCAATCTGTCGCTTGCCGCGCACCACGCCGATATCGTGGTGACTCTCGGCTTTCTGTACGTGGACGCGGTCAAACGGGTGGCTCCCCAGTTTCCGCAAACGCGCTTCATCCATATCGAAGGGGACATTCCCGGGGACAACGTGGCCTGCTTTGATTTCCGCTCGGAACACGGCGGCTTTCTGGCCGGGCTGGTGGCCGGGCTCTACACCCGCGCCCGCCAGGTGGGAGCGGTGACCGGCATGGACATCCCACCGGTGGAAGCCTATGTGAGCGGCTTTCGAGCCGGTATCGCGACGGCGGAAAAAGCGCGCGGTGAAGCGATCACGACCCGGGTCGTTTCCGCCGGTTCCTTCAATGATCCGGTCAAGGGCAAATCCCTCGCCCAGGCCCTGATCCAGCAGGGGGTCGATGTGATCTTTAGAATCGCCGGCAATACCGGCGTGGGCGTCTTCGAAGCGGTGAAACAGAGCCCGGAAGTCGCCCTCATCGCCGAAGACCTGGATCAGGATGCCGTGCTGCCCGGCCGCATCCTCACCAGCACCCTGAAGCGGATGGACCTGGCCGTCTATGACGCGATCAAAAGCATCGCCGACGGCCGGTTTCGCTCCGGCCACATCTGGCTCGGCGCCCCCGAGGGGGCCATGGACATCACCGCCATGACCTTCAGCCGCGACCGGTTCCGGCCGCAAGACCTGGCTCGCATCGACCGGGCCCGGGAACTGCTACGCACCGGTAAGCTGGAGATTCCCAACCGCGCCCAGGATCTGAAATCCTTTACGGCGCCCGCTCTGTGATGACCGGTTCCATCCCCAATTTAGCCCATCCCGCCGCCGCTGTTATGCCGGTTTAGGATCAGATGTTTCATTGCCAAAAGCGGGCAGGATGCCCGCGCTCCCGGGAGAGAGCGGGCACGAAATGAAAGCTTTTGCCCTTAACAGGCAGTTCAATCATGACCCCGGCGGCGCTCCGGTTGTCATCCGTCTGCGCCGGGTGTCCAAGCGGTTCGGCGAGATCTGGGCCAACCGCGACATTTCCCTCACCATCCATCAAGGTGAAATCCACGCCCTGGTCGGCGAAAACGGCGCCGGGAAATCCACGCTCATGGGGCTCCTTTACGGCCACTCTCGCCCCGACGCCGGCGCCATCGAGGTCGGCGGCGTGGCGGTCCGGTTGGCCTCGCCGCGCGCCGCGATCGCTCTCGGGATCGGCCTGGTCCATCAGGACCTCCTGATTTTCCCGCAACTTAGCGCGCTCCGCAATATCTTGATCGGGCACGAACCGAGCCGCTGGGGCTGGATTTCAGAAACGATCGCGCGCCGCCGAATTACATCCCTCTGTTCGGAATTCAATTTTGCAATCGATTTGGATTGCCCGGCCGCTGATCTCCCTTACGCCCAGCGCCAGCAGATCGAATTGCTGCGGCTGCTGGTTCGCGACGCATCGGTGCTGATCCTGGACGAACCCACCAGTCTCCTGGCGGCGCCGGAAATCGAGCGGCTGTTCGAATTGCTCCGGCGCCTGCGCCGCGGCGGCCGGACCGTTATTTTCGTGAGCCATCGGCTGAACGAAGTGTTCGCCCTGGCGGATCGAATCAGTGTGCTTCGGCGCGGGCGCTTGGCGGGCACCTGGGAGCGTTCGGCCACCACGCCGGCAGCCGTGGCCCGCGCGATCATGGGTGAAGATGAGCCGTCGGCACTCGATGCGGCGATTGGTAACGGTCAGCAGGCTCCGCCGCAAGCGCTTGCGGGGGGCGATCTAGCGGCCGGCAACACCGCTGGGATGAGCCGCAAGGCAGTCCCGCTGCTGGAACTCACGATGGTTTCCACCGCCTCTCTGGGCCAGGAAACCGGGCTCGAGCGGGTGTCCTTTCAGGTGGCGGCAGGCGAGATCATTGGCTTCGGCGGGATTGTGGGAAACGGCTTGCGGAACCTGGCCCGGGCGCTGAGCGGATTCCTGCCTCTCACTTCGGGTCGGATCGTTTATGCGGGTGAGGACATTACCGGGGCCTCGCCGGCGTCCCGGATTCGGGCCGGGCTCCGCCGGCTTCCGGCCAATCCGGACGAAGAAGCGGCGCTGCCCGGGCGGCCGATCTGGGAAAACGTCGTGCTCGGTCACCACCGCCGCCGTGATCTGGGGCGAGCCGGGATCATGCGCCGGACCCGGGTTCGCACCTGGGTCGAACAGCGGCTGGCGGAACTTGACGTGGTCTATGGTCGGGTGGACGATCCACTGCAGGCGCTGTCCGGCGGCAATCGTCAGAAGCTGGCCCTGGCGCGGACCCTGGCCGGGGAAGTGCGCCTGGTGGTTTTGGAACAACCCACCCGGGGGCTTGATTTCCGGGCCCGCGCCGCCTGCCACCAGCAGCTTCGTCGGATGAGCGGGGGCGGGGTGGCGGTGCTGCTCTGTTCCCACGATCTGGACGAACTGTTCGCCTTGAGCGGGCGCCTCGGGATTTTCTTCCGCGGCCGCCTGGTGGGTCTGGAATCGGTGCCGGCGCTCGATCGGCAAACGGCCGCGCGCTGGCTGCTGGGCGCCGGGGACGCGGCCGGGGCGGGGCAATGCTGTTGACTCAAGGTGCTCTCTCCCGCGGGGAAAGGGAAGCCCCCTCACCCCGACCCGCTCCCCCAAAAACCGGGGGAGAGGGGGCTATCGAACCCGTTAGGGCAACGCTATTGACCGGGGCGGGGGACCGGTCGGAATCGCGGTATCAGGAGACGAGCGAACGGTGACCTCACCGCGCGAACTGATCCAAAACGGGCTGCCGCTGGTGGCGGTCGGCACCGCCTGCTGTGTGCTGCTGGCCCTGGTGACCGGTAACCGGCCGGTCGATTTGATCCTGACGGTGGTCGGCGGGGCCTGGGGCAGTGCCGAAAGCGCCATGGCCACGCTGAGCAAAACGCCGCCGCTGCTCCTCACCGGGCTGGCGGTGAGCCTGGCCTATCGGGTCGGGTTGCTGAACATCGGCGGGGAAGGTCAGCTCACCCTGGGGGCTCTCACCACGGCGCTGGTGGCCCGGAGCGATTGGGGGCTGCCGGGCGGGTTCGGTCTGCTGCCGAGCCTGGTTTGCGGTGCCGCGGCCGGGGCTTTGTGGGCGGCCCCGGCCATGTGGCTGCGGCAGCACCGGGGAGTGCACGAAGTGATCAGCACCCTGCTGCTGAACTATCTCGCGCTCCATCTGGCCGACTATCTGGTGCGCGGTCCCCTGGGCGACGGTTCAGCCATGGGTCGAAGTGTGGAAATCGCTCCGGCGGCGGTGATCCAGCCCTGGTTTGGGAGCGCCGTCGGTGGTCTTGGTCCGGCGCCGCTCATGGCCCTGCTGCTGGCTTTAGGCGCCTGGTTCTGGCTCGAACGCAGCGTCTGGGGGTTCGAAGCCCGAGCGGTGGGGGCCAATCGGCAAGCGGCCGCCGCGGCCGGGATCGCGGTTTCCGGCTGGCAGTGGCGGCTGTTTTTGATGAGTGGGGCCCTGGCCGGACTGGCCGGCGGGATCGAGGTGGCAGCCGTGCATCACCGCTTTTACGCCGCTTTTTCGCCCGGCTACGGCTACGACGGGATCACCGTTGCCTTTCTCGCCGGGGCCGATCCCGCCTGGTTGTGGGCCGGCGCGCTTCTGCTGGCGGGGCTCCGCGCCACCGACAAATGGCTGCAACTGGCGCTCGGGATTTCCCCCAACGCGATTTTTGTGATCGAAGCCGTGCTGCTGCTCACGGTGGCCTGCCGCACCGCCCTCGCCGCCGGTCTGGAACGAGGTTTCGGGCGCATTGCGGCGCGCCTGCGCAGCGCCGGTGGTGGCAGCTCGTGACCGCGCTCGATCTGCTCGGTATGACCCTGGTCAGTGCCACGCCGCTCCTGTTCGCGGTGGTTGGCGGGCTGGTTTCGGAACTGGCCGGGGTGATCAACTTCGCCCTGGAAGGGATGATGCTGGCCGGGGCGTTTGCGGCGGTCTGGGCCAGTTGGGCTTCGGGTTCCCCCTGGATCGGACTGCTGGCCGGGGCCGGGGCGGGTCTTCTGGTGGGACTGCTGCACGGGGTGGCGAGTGTGATCCTGCGTGCCAATCAGATTGTGAGTTCCATCGCCCTCAATCTGCTCGCTGCAGGTGCCACCGGCATGCTGCTCCATCAGGTGTTTGGGGCCTACGGCACGTCGCCGACCGTGGCGGCGCTGCCCACCCTGCACGCGTTGGTCCCGGTGCCGGCGGCGGCCGCCGTTTCGGTGATGGTGCTGCTGGCCTGGCTGCCGGTGCTGGTGGTGGGTTTGGGGCTGGAGCGCACGGTGCCGGGCTGGCGGCTCCGGGCCTGCGGCGAAAACCCCGAGGCGGCGCGGGCGGCGGGCGTTCCGGTCAGCGCCTTGCGCCTGCTGGCGGTGGCCGTGAGCGGCCTACTGGCGGGACTCGGCGGGGTCAGCCTGGCCATCGGAGACCTGTCTCAATTTGTGGAAAGTCAGCCTGGCCATCGGAGACCTGTCTCAATTTGTGGAAA
>MNZR01000174.1:1977-16662 GCA_001873705.1 Syntrophobacteraceae bacterium CG2_30_61_12 | reverse complement strand
TTATTACCAAATGCGGGCAGGATGCCCGCGCTCCCAGGTGAGAGCCTACGAGGAGTGAACCATTTCATCCTCGACGAGTAACTATACTCGTGAAGGCTTAAAAGCTTCATTTCCGCGCGGAGACGCAGAGACGCGGAGGTTGATTTCAGGGGTTTTCTCTGCGCTCTCCGCGCCTCCGCGCGAATCCAAAACGTAACTCCTCAAGCTAAACAGGTATATAAAGGGTCAGGGTTCGGTCACCTGATCGTGGCCGCCGCGGCCGAGATGAGCATCGAGAGCCGCCGCAAAGCGGTGCCGGTCGCAAGAACCGAATTGGGGGGGTCCGCCGGGGGCCAGTCCGGCCGCCCGCAGGTCCTGCATGAAGTTCCGCACCGACAGCCGTTCGCCGATGTTCTCGGTGGTGTAGGGATCGCCGCGCGGATCGATGGCGCCGGCCGCCTTGGCCACCACTTGCGCGGCCAGGGGAATATCGGCGGTGATCACCAGATCGCCCGCCGCCACCTGGTTCGCTATGGCGTGGTCGGCCGCATCGAAGCCCGATCCCACCCGGACCATCGAGACCAGCGCCGATTTCGGTACCGCCAGCGGCCGGTTGGCCACCACCACCACTTCGATTCGGAGCCGTTGCGAAGCCCGATAGACGATTTCCTTGACGGCTTTCGGGCAGGCATCCGCGTCGATCCAAATTTTCATGCTGCCGGCTCCTACCCCGTGCCGAGTCAACCGGTTAATTATAGAGAAATAAAGGTTGCCGCGAGCCGATGCCTGGTGTATCAGTCCCACTGCTTTTCGGCTCACGGATATATCACGACAGGAAAGGAATGCAACTGAATGAAGGACGTTTCGCAAAATCAACGCATCCGTAACATCGCCATCATCGCCCATGTGGATCATGGCAAGACCACCCTGGTCGATGCCATGTTCCGCCAAAGCGGGCTGTTCCGAGTCGGCAAGGAAGTGGAAGACCGGCTGATGGACAATCTGGAACTGGAGCGGGAACGGGGCATCACCATCGCCGCCAAGAACTGTTCGGTGGTGTGGAAGGGCACCAAGATCAACATCATCGATACCCCCGGGCACGCCGATTTCGGCGGCGAAGTGGAACGGGCGCTGGCCATGGCCGACGGTGCCCTGCTGCTGGTGGACGCCTCCGAGGGGCCGCTGCCCCAAACCCGGTTCGTGCTGAAGAAGACTCTGGAAGCGGGACTCAAGGTGCTGGTGGTGATCAACAAGATCGACCGCAAGGACGCTCGTCCCGCCGAGGTCCTGGACGAGATCTACGATCTTTTTATCGATCTCGATGCCACCGAGGAGCAGTTGGAATTTCCGGTGATTTACGCAGTCGGAAGAGACGGCCGGGCGCAGCTCGAGGTGGAGACTCAGAGCGACAACCTGGAGGTGCTGTTCGACACCATCCTGGCGGAAATTCCGCCGCCGCTCCATGACCCCGGCGAACCCCTGCAAATGCTGGTGGCCGATTTGGGATATTCCGACTACCTGGGCCGGCTGGCGATCGGAAAAATCAACCACGGCACCATCCACTGCAACGACCAGTTGGTCTGCATCAGCGAAAACGACCAACTGGTGCCACTCAAGATCAGCAAACTGCAACTCTACCAGGGGCTCACCCTGGAACCGGTGGAGGCGGCGGAATCCGGGGATATCGTGGTGCTCTCGGGGATCGACCGGGTACGGATCGGCGACACCATCTGCACCCGGGAATTCCCCAAGGCCCTGAAGCGGATTCGGGTCGACGAGCCGACCGTGGCGATGCGTTTCACCATCAATGATTCGCCCTTCGCCGGCCGGGAGGGCAAATACGTTCAGTCCGGGAAGCTTCGGGAGCGGCTGTACAAGGAAACGCTGCGCAACGTGGCCATTCACATGGACCAGGGCGACGATCAGGAAACCTTTGTGGTCAAGGGTCGCGGCGAATTTCAGATGGCCATTCTGATCGAAACCATGCGCCGGGAAGGATTTGAACTCTGCGTCGGCCGCCCCGAGGTGATCTATCGGTTTGAGGACGGCCGCAAGCTGGAACCCATTGAACACCTGTTCGTGGATTGCGAAGAGAGCTTTCTCGGGATCGTCACCGAAAAACTCTCGGTCCGCCGCGGCCAGATGATCAACCTGGTGAACAAGGGCAGCGGCCGGGTGCGGATCGAATTCAGCATTCCGGCGCGCGGCTTGATAGGCTACCGCGATGAATTCCTAACCGACACCAAGGGGACCGGTATCCTCAATTCCTACTTCGACGGCTACGGCGACTATCGGGGCGACTTCCCCACCCGTTTCACCGGTTCGCTGGTTTCCGACCGGCAGGGCAATGCGGTGGCCTATGCCCTGTTCAACCTGGAACCCCGCGGGCGCATCTTCATCGTCCCCGGCGATCCGGTCTACGAAGGCATGGTGATCGGCGAACACAACCGGGACAGCGATCTCAACGTCAATCCGTGCAAGGAAAAGAAGCTCAGCAACATGCGCGCGGCCGGAAAGGATGAAAACGTGATCCTGACGCCGGTCACGCCCATGACCCTGGAACGGGCCATTCACTTCATCCGCGAAGATGAATTGGTGGAAGTCACGCCGTTGTCCGTGCGGCTGCGCAAAACCATCCTCGCCGCCGTGCAGCGGCCGCGCAAGAAAGCCGTCGCCAAAGCCGAATAGGCCGTGGAGCTGGAGCCGGCCGATTGAATCCGGTTCCAGCCCATGGAATTTTTCGCAACCATGGCTTATGATTGCAACAATGAGCGGCAGTGCCGGCGATTCCCGGGGTGGGGCGACCGCGGTGCCTCTATTTATGTGCCATCGGATCGGCCGTCGCAATGCGTGGCGGTTGGGTTGGCGGCGCCGCTCCGGGCTGATTGAGCCCGTGTGCAAGCAACGCAATGAAGCAAGGGAGGCGGACCATGACGGTTAAAGAACTGCGCCGGATGGCAAAAGACATGAGCATCAAGTACGTGGGACAGCGCAAAGCGGATTTGATCCGGCAGATCCAGAAAGCGGAAGGCAACTTCGATTGCTTCGGCACCGCCGTCGATGGCTGCGACCAGCTCGAGTGTTTGTTTCGGGAAGACTGCCTGAAGTAGCTGCCGGGGTCGGTCCCTTGGTCAGGTGTGGTTCGCCCCGGCCTTGTTCCAGTTCGGGTAGTAGCGGCGGCAGTCCGCCACCAGGTCGGTGAGCGGGACCTGCCCCGGGGCCGCGGGCTGATCCAGGAAGGTGTAGGTTAGTAGCGAACCGGCCGCCGGGAAAACCAGCCGGGAAAGGGCTCCCAGGGCTCCCATGGAAATGGTGATGAGCCGGTCGCGGCGGTGGTCCAGCGTGAAGTTCAGCAGCCGAAAGAAATCGTCCAGCGCGTTGGCGTGGGCGGCGATCTTCACCAGATCGGCCCCGGCTTCGCGGCACGCCGCGTAAATGGTTTCGAGTTCCTCGCGCCCGGGGGTACCGCCGAAATCGTGGCGCGACATCAGGATTGCCACGCCGCTTCCCCGGAATCGCTTGACCACGCGGTGGCGAATGGGTGAACTCCATTCGATGTCGATGAGGTCCACCAGTGGAGCCGCCAGCTCGAAGATGGCCAGCTTGGTGGCGTCATTGATACCGGTCGTGCCGCCTTCCGCCGGATCGTTGCGCACCGTGACAATGAGCGGAAGACCCAACTGCCCGAGCCGTTTAACCGTTTGCTCGATCCGCTCCATGCTCTGATCGCGGAATCGATCCACCCGCAGTTCCAGCACATCCACCGGCAGCTCAGCAAGGGTTGCCTGGTCTTCGTGATCGGTCACCACCAGGGCGATCCGCGGGCCATCCTCGGCCGGGTCATCTCGGTTCCATGCCCACATGCTTGCATCCATCCTCTTTGATTTTGAAAAGCTCCTAGCAGATTGGGACCGGTGAGTCAAACGGCATCCGCCGGTGGGATTCGATCGGCTCGCCGTCTGGAGCCGCCCTCGCTGCGTCGAGCCTTGTCAGATCGCCCGACCGTGATGATTGTAGCGGCATTGAATCGTGTGCTATGTTGAAAGCGACCACATCACCGCCATTGATCCGTGCGGCAGCATGGGCTGCGCTTGCACCGGGGGTGAAGCGGTGGGTGAACTTTTCGCGGAAGGATGCTACTTTTCCCATGCCGACTGTTTCTATAATTGTCCCAACCCTCAACGAAGCCGCCAATATCGATCCTCTGATTACCCGGATCGAAGCGGCCTGCCTCGGCGCCGCTCTCGACTACGAAATCCTGGTGGTGGATGACGGTTCCACGGACGATACCCGAGACCGGGTGCGGTGTTTGCTGCCGGATCACCCGCTGCGACTGATCGAGCGCGAACCCGACCACGGCCTGGCCGGAGCGGTGCTGGATGCGGCCGCACAGGCCGCGGCGGAGGTCGTGCTGGTGATCGATGCCGATCTCAGCCATCCGCCCGAAGCCATTCCGGCATTGGCCGCGCCGATTCTCTCCGGGCTGGCCGACATGGCCATCGGCAGCCGCTACGTGACGGGCGGATCGACCCCGGGCTGGTCGCGGCTGCGGCGCCTGGTGTCGCGGTTCGCCACCCTGTTCAGTTGGCCGCTCACCGAGGTGCAGGACCCCCTGTCCGGTTTTTTCGCCGTTCGGCGCCGGCGCCTGCTCGCTCTCGACAAGACCGTGAGCGGCTTCAAGATCGGTCTGGAACTTCTAGCCCAGGCGGGTGAATCGCTGCGCGTGGTGGAAATCCCCATTGCGTTTCATGACCGGGTGGAAGGCCGGTCCAAGTTCGGCCTGGCCAACGGCTTCGCCTACCTGGAACAACTGGCTCGGCTCCTGGGCGGCAGCGCTTCCGGTGGCTCGGCCTTGCGCTTCGGCCTGGTGGGTCTGCTCGGCATGGCCCTGGACCTGAGCCTGTTTTCGCTGCTACTCAGCCGCGGGGTGAGTCTCGGCACGGCCCACGCCACGAGTTTTCTCCTGGCCACCATCAACAACTATCTGCTCAACGCCTATTGGGCGTTTCGCCGGGAACCCGGGGCCGACCGGGCGGTTACGTTCAACCGCTACGCGCTTTTTCTGGTGGTGGCGGTATTGGCCTTGTGCCTTCGCGGCGGGGTGCTGGCGGCGCTCACCGGCGGCGGGGGTTGGTCACCGCGACTGGCGATCCTGCCGGCGGTGCTGGCGGCGGCGGGGGTCAACTACTTTGGTGCCGCCTGGCTGGTGTTCCCCGTGAGAGATCGTCGGGTGGCCCCGGAACTGCGCTGGAACCTGATCACCTGGGCGGTGGTGGCCTATGTCCTGTGCCTGCGCCTGGTCTACCTGGGCGGTCCCGACCTTCTTCAGGAAGAAGCCTACTATTGGAGCTACGCCCAGCGGCTGGATATCGGCTATCTGGATCACCCGCCCATGGTGGCATGGCTGATCTGGCTGAGCACCAGCGTGTTCGGCGACACCGAATTCGCGGTGCGCCTGCCGGCTTTTCTCAGCGGCCTGGTGGCCGCCGTGTTCGTGTTCAAACTCAGCCGAAACCTCTACGGCGGCGGGGTCGCCCGGCGGGCGCTGGGCGTTTTTGCGGTGCTCCCGGTGTTTTTCATCTGCGGCTTCCTGATGACCCCGGATGCTCCCCTCATCGCCTGTTGGGCGGCGGCCCTGCACTACCTGGAACGGGCGTTGCTGGGCCGGCATTCCCGGGCCTGGCTGGGAGTGGGAGCGGCGCTCGGATTGGGGTTCCTAAGCAAATACTCGATCGGCCTGCTGGGCCTGGCCACCCTGGTTTATGTGCTGCTGGATCGACCTTCCCGGGCCTGGCTGCGGCAGCCCGCGCCCTACCTGGGGGCGCTGCTGGCGCTCCTGATCTGCTCCCCGGTGATCCTCTGGAATGCCCAGCACGATTGGGCTTCTTTCGCCTTCCAGAGCACCAACAGGCTGGCCGGGGATTTTCACTTTTCCCTACCGCAACTCGTGGGCAGCATGCTGCTGCTGCTTTCCCCCACGGGTTTTTTCGCCGCCGCCGGCGCGCTCCTGGGCAAGGGCGGCATCCCGCCGATGGCGTCCGGGTCGGTTCATGCCCCTGCCGATGAGATTGGAGCAAGCGCCGATCGCCGCCGGTTCGAGCTGATTTACACCCTGGTTCCCCTGGCCGTGCTGATGCTTTTCAGCTTGACCAGGGCCATCAAGCTCAACTGGACCGGGCCGATCTGGCTGGTCCTGGTGCCCTGGCTGGGCTATTTCCTCTGTTCGGGGAGGGTCCCCCAGGGATCACGGCTGCTGCAGCGGATCCACCGACTGTGGCCGGCCACCATGGCCGGGATCATGCTGACCCTGGCCATCATGCTGCATGTGCTGACCCTGGCTTTCCCGCTGCAGATCTATCCCGCCCGCAGCAGTTTGATCGGCTGGCACGATCTGGCCGACCAGATCGAACGGATCGAGGATCGGATCGAACAGGAAACCGGGCAGGAACCGATGGTGGTGGGGATGGACAAATACGGCATCACCAGCCGCCTGGCGTTTTATCGGACCAGTGTGCTCAAGCAACGAGGTCCGCTGGGACGGGAGGAGTCCCTGAACGGGACCATTGGCCGCCACGTGTTGGGGCTGAGTTCACTGATGTACCAATGGTGGCAGCTCCGGCCCGCCGTTCCCGGATCGATGCTGATCCTGGTGGACGAGGACCCGGAAAACCTGACCAAGCGATCCGTCGAAAGGCATTTCGAAAGCCTTGGCGCGGTGCAGCAAATTGATGCCCACAAGAACGGCAGCAGGGTCGGTACCTTCTACTACCGGATCGGCCAATGGAAGGGCTGAGGCACGTCCGGTCACGCCGCCGATCAAGTCGCTGAGGTTTCCGGTCGGCCGCCTTTGCCCGGGCGTTCGCAATGGGCGCATGTTCAATCACAGCCGGCCCAGGGGCTGGCGGCCGGTTTCGCCGGTGAACGGGAGGGCGAGCAGGTGGGGCAGCGTCAGTTTGGCGGGATCGCGGTACTGGGCCAGGCCGATGGTCATTGCCGGATGACCGCGGCTGGGCTGGGCCCGGTAGGTGCCGAACAATTGGTCCCACCAGGGCAGATTGAAACCGAAGTTGCTGTTGGTTTCGCGAATGATCACCGAATGGTGCACCCGGTGCATATCGGGGGTGACCAGGACCAGGCGCAGCACCCGATCGAGCCCGAGTGGCAGGTTCAGGTTGGCGTGGTTGAACATGGAGGTGGCGTTGAGCAGCACTTCGAAGATGACCACCGCTTGAGGAGCGGCCCCCAGGAGCAGCACCGCGGCCAGCTTGATGACCATGGAGAGACCGATTTCAACCGGGTGAAAGCGCAGCCCGGTGGTGACGTCGTAGTCGAGATCGGCGTGATGCACCATGTGCAGCCGCCAGCACAGCGGCAGGGCATGGAACATGACGTGCTGGAGGTAGATCACCAGATCGAGCGCCAACACCGCCAGGATCCATTTCAGGCCGGCGGCAAACGGCAACTGATTGAGGATGCCCCAGCCCCGCTGCTGCGCTTGCAGTGCCAGATCCACGGCGAGCACCGGAAACACCAAGCGGAGCAGCAGCGGGTTCAAGGCGGTGAGGGCCAAATTGGCCGCCCAGCGGTGCGCGCGCGGGGTGCTCGGTTGCCGCCGCGGCCGCAGTCGTTCGGCGAGCGCGACCAGCAGGAAAACGCCGGCGAAGGCGCCCAGTCGAACGGCGATTTCATTATTCATCAGGGGTGCGCTCCGGTACTGCCTGAGTTGAGGATGCGGCGGGCGCGGCCGGTGGCAAGCGCCGCCGCGCCGCGCTCCAGCGCCTGACCTGCCGGGGAAGCAGCAGGGATAAAGCGAACAAAGCGGCTCCGGCGAGGCTCCGGGCGGACCAGAGCAGGCTCCAGTCGCCGCTCATCCAGGCCGCCCTCGGTTGGTCCACCAGCGCGACGAAGAGCAAGGTGCCGACAACCATGCACAAGGCAGCTGATAGGCGCCCACCAAGTGGGTCAAAACCAACCGCCGACCGAGGTCCGACAAGCACCTCGCCCGCCGCCGATCCTTGCATTACCGCACCACGAGTTGCGCGCCTGGGTCCCTGTCCCTAAACGATTCCATCGCTTCGCAAACGCCGGATTTCCGCCTCGCTCAAGCCCAGTTCCCGCAAAATCGATTCGCTGTGTTCGCCCAGTTCCGGGGCGTGGCTGTGGAGACTCCCAGGGGTGAGGGAAAGCTTGGGGGCGATGCCCAGTTGCCGGTAGGTGCCCCAGCGTTCATGAACCAAATCCACCACCATGCGACGGGCCACCAGTTCCGGGTCGGTGAGCGCTTCATCGAGATTGCGGACCGGTTCGCAGCAGCAGTCGAGCGGCTCGAAAAGAGCGATCCATTCGGCCTGGGTCCGGGTGGCGAAGAGATGGGCGATGGCGTCCTGCAATTGTGCCTGATGTTCGCCCGGTTCGAAGTAATCCGGGCGGTCCCATTCGGGGTGGTCGACAGCCCGGCAGAAAGCCTTCCAGAATTGCGGTTCCAGCGCCCCCAGGCTCATGAAGCGGTCGTCCCGGGTGCGGTAGAGGTTGTAGCAGGCAAAGCCGTGGTTTAGGAAATCATCGGCCGGTTTCGGAGTTTCCGGGGTTCCCAGGAGCTTTCCCCAGCGCAGGCAGTTCCAGGCGAGTGCCCCATCGGTCATGGAGATATCGATGAACTGACCGGTGCCGAGGCGCTCGCGGGCGTACAGAGCAGCGGTGATGCCGAAGGCGGCCATGAGGGCGCCGCCGCCGAGGTCGGCGATCTGCACCCCGGAAAGAGTCGGCAGTCCGTCCCGACCACTATAGGACAGCACTCCGCTCAGGGCCAGGTAGTTGCAGTCGTGACCGGCCCGCTGGGCACGGGCGCCGTCTTGACCGTAGCCGCTGATGGCGCAGGTGATGATGCGCGGATTGATCCGTTGCAGGTGGTCGTAGCCGAGCCCCAATTTGGCCATCACCCCGGGGCGGAAGCCTTCCAGCACCACATCGGCGCCGGCCACCATTTGTTCGAACAGGGCTCGCCCCTCGGGCGCTTTGAGATTGAGCGTGAGGGAGCGCTTGTTGCGGTTGAGGACCACGTGGAAACCGCTGTTACCGCCCACCAGCGGCGGCCAGGCGCGGATGTAATCACCACCCCGGGGGTTTTCGATCTTGATCACGTCGGCTCCCAGATCGGCCAGCAGCATGGAACAAAAGGGGCCGGGCAGGAGGCGGGAGAGATCCAGCACCCGAACATCGCCGAGGGCGCCGGAGGTTACCAATGGTTCGCTCATGGGAGGTCCTTTTCGTGGTTGTTAAGGAGGTGCAGGTCGGAAAAGCGCATACGATCCCGCTACGGCTTCGATATGCGCGCCGCAATCATCGCTACGCACCATGGGCGCCGCCCCAAGTCGGTAGCGGGCGTGGTGGGCGTGGTGGGCGGTCAGGGTGCGCGCGGCGTTCCCTGACTGGCGGCGAGAGCTAGAGCCGTCAGGTAGCTCCCGTTGGTCGCAACCTGACCGTATGGAGAGGCCACGGCACCGGAATTGTCAGGTAGCTCCCATTGGTCGCAACCTGACCTACGGCGAAGACCAGGACAACCAGCCGCGGTGTGCGGTAGCCCTGGCGCTATAAGCATCGGGGGGCTCCAGCGGTTGTTATCAAAAGAGGGCTTCGGCGAAGGCTCGGGCATCGAACGGACGCAGATCGTCCATGCCTTCGCCGATGCCGATGAAGCGGACCGGCACCTTCAGTTCGGCGCAGATCGCGACCACGATCCCGCCCTTGGCGGTGCCGTCGAGCTTGGTCAGGACCAGTCCGGTGACGCCCACGGTCTGCTGGAACAGGCGGGCCTGGGAAAGGGCATTCTGGCCGGTGGTGGCGTCCAGCACCAGCAAGATTTCGTGGGGAGCGGTGGGCAGCTTTTTCCGCATCACCCGCTGCACCTTCTTCAATTCTTCCATCAGGTTGACCTTGGTGTGCATGCGTCCGGCCGTGTCGATGATGACCACGTCCGCCGCCCGCGACAGCGCGGCATCGATCCCGTCGAACACCACCGCGGACGGATCGGAACCGCTCTGCTGCTTCACCACCGGGACCCCGACGCGCTCCCCCCAGAGCGACAACTGTTCGATGGCGGCGGCTCGAAAGGTATCGCCGGCCACCAGCAGCACCTGCAGGCCTTGTTCCTTCAACAGGCGGGCGAGTTTGCCGATGGTGGTGGTCTTGCCGACCCCGTTGACCCCGGCCACCATGATGACGAACGGCCGGTTCGAGCGCAGGTCCAGGGGTGGCGCGTCGATTTCGAGGATGCCTCGGATTTCTTCCTGCAACTGACCGCGGAGCTTGCCCGGTTCGGTCAATTCCCGGCGCCGCACCTTGTCCGCAACGCGCGCCAGCAGCACGCTGGTGGTTTGCACCCCGAGGTCCGAAGTGATCAGAGCTTCCTCCAATTGATCCAGCAGTTCATCATCGATCACCTTTTTCCCCAGCAGGACCCGATCGACCCTCTGGCTGAGCCGCTCCCGAGTCTGCTGCAAGCGCTCGCGCAACCGCCGGAAAAAGTGCGGTCGTTGTGCTTCCATCGCCGCCTCGGCGGCGTCGGCGACGGAAGCGATCCCCAATGCTGCTTCTGCCGATGGTCCAGACGGGGGGGGCGGAGCGGTGGGCGCATCATCCGGAGCGGCAAGCGGTTGCTCCGGCGGTCCCGAATCCGAATCCGATAGCGATTGCGATACCGATACCGATACCGACCGCGATACCAATTTGGGGGCCGGTTCCGGTTGCGATTCCGGTACCGTTTCCGCCGTCGGTTCCGGAGCGAGCGCGTCCCCGGGCCGGGCTTCGCGTTCCGGCGCCGGGTCCCGATCGCCCGCCGGTTTTCGCTTTCTGAACCACTTGATCATGCGGTTTGACCTCGTTTCCAGTTTTGCCTACCCGCTACGCCGAGCGACGTGGTAAATAATACGCACACAGGGTTCGTTGACGATCGTTTCTAGCACAGCCCAAAAGGAAAATGCAAAGTCTGCCGGCGGCGAAAGCTCACCGGAATATCGGGAAAGGATCCGCTTGCTTCGATTGCGGGAACAGATGGTGGCCGTCTGCCGGCGCTTGCAGCAACTCGGACTGGTGACGGCCACCGACGGCAACGTCAGCTGCCGGGCGGGGGACGCCCTGCTGGTGACCCCGAGCGGTTCGGTGAAAGGCGCGCTGCGCCCGAAGGACCTGCTGCTGGTGGACCTGGAAGGGCGACTGCTGGAAGGCCGCGGCAGGCCATCCAGCGAACTGAAGATGCACCTTTTGGTGTATCGCCGGCGGCCGGACGTGAACGCCGTGGTGCATGCCCATCCGCCGGTCGCCACCGCCCTCACCCTGGCCGGCCTGGCCTTTACGGCCGAGGCCCTGCCGGAGGTGTGGCTCACCCTGGGGCCGGTTCCGACCGCGCCCTACGCGACCCCTTCCACGAAAGAAGTGCCGGCGGCCATCGAAGCATTGGTGGCGGACCACCAGGCGCTGCTCCTGGAACGGCACGGCTCGCTCTGCTTCGGCCGCGACCTCGACCAGGCCTATATGCGCACCGAGAAGCTGGAACAGGCGGCCCGGGTCCTCTTCATCGCCCATGAACTTCGCGGCGTTCCGGCTTCCGTGCTGGGGGCCGAAGCCCTGGCGGCGCTCACCGCGGGTTTACCCCGGCCGCCCGGGCCTGACCCAAGAAGATCGCGGCGGCAGCGAACGGAGGCGGCATGAACACCATTCTGGTTACCGGCGGGGCCGGATTCATCGGCAGCACCTTCGTGCTCCTCACCCGCCAACAGGGCCTGGCCCGGGTGGTCAATCTGGATCTCTTGACCTACGCCGGCAAT
Source organism: Syntrophobacteraceae bacterium CG2_30_61_12 (assembly GCA_001873705.1). Lineage (GTDB taxonomy): Bacteria > Desulfobacterota > Syntrophobacteria > Syntrophobacterales > DSM-9756 > CG2-30-61-12. The sequence continues at coordinate 4,861 of MNZR01000174.1, read as the reverse complement.
CTCATGAACCTGGAAGCATTGAGCGGCGATCCGGATCATCTGTTCACCGTTGGCGATATCGGCGACCGCCCCCTGGTCCAGGCCATGCTGGAACGGTATCGACCGCGGGCGGTGGTGAACTTCGCCGCCGAATCGCACGTGGATCGGTCGATCGATGGTCCGGAGGATTTCATCCAGACCAACGTGGTGGGGACTTTCCACCTGCTGGAAGAATGCCGCCGTTACTGGCAGGCCCTGCCGGCGGCGCAGCGGGAGCGGTTCCGGCTGCTGCATGTGTCCACCGATGAGGTCTACGGGTCGCTTGCGCCGGATGCGCCGGCGTTCACCGAGAATCATCCATACGCGCCGAACAGCCCGTATTCCGCGTCCAAGGCCGCGAGCGATCACCTGGTGCGGGCCTATCATCACACCCATGGACTGCCGACGATCACCACCAATTGTTCCAACAACTACGGCCCGCGCCAGTTTCCGGAAAAGCTGATCCCCCTGTTGATCGTGAACGGTTGCAAGGGGGCGCCGCTGCCGATCTATGGCGACGGCCTCAATGTCCGTGACTGGCTGTACGTGGAAGATCACTGCCAGGCTTTGCACACCGTGCTGGATCGCGGCCGGGTGGGCGAAGTCTACAACATCGGCGGCAACTGCGAACGCTCCAACCTGGAAATCGTACGCACCGTCTGCCGCCTGCTCGATCAATTGGATCCGGCTCCGGCGCGAACGCCGCATGAGGCGCTGATCACTTTCGTAAAAGATCGGCCCGGCCACGACCGGCGCTATGCCATTGATGCCGGCAAGATCCAGCGGGAACTGGGCTGGCGCCCGCGGGAAACCTTCGCAACCGGCCTGAACCAGACCATCCGCTGGTATCTCGACAACCCGTGCTGGCTGGAAGCGGTCCAGAACGGTTCCTATCGGGATTGGATTGAACGCCACTATGGGACCAACAGCGCCGGGCCGGCCGCAACCCCGACCGCTCCGGTAAGGAGTTAATGGATTGACCGAGACTCACGCCTGGAAGGGCATCATTTTGGCCGGCGGGGCCGGCACCCGGCTTTATCCCCTGACCCGGGTGGTGAGCAAGCAACTGCTCCCGGTTTACGACAAACCCATGATCTACTACCCCCTGTCGGTGCTGATGCTGGCCGGCATCCGGGACATCCTGATCATTTCCACCCCGGAGGACCTGCCCCTGTTCCAGACCCTGCTCGCCGACGGCAGTCAGTGGGGCGTGCGGTTTTCTTATGAACCGCAGCCGCGCCCGGAAGGCCTGGCCCAGGCGTTTCTGATCGGCCGCCGCTTTATCGGCAATGATCCGGTGTGTCTCATTCTCGGCGACAATATCTTCTACGGCCGCGGGTTCGGCCGCAGCCTCAGGCAGGCCATGACCATCGACCGCGGCGGGGTGGTGTTCGGCTACGCGGTGCAGGACCCGAAGCGTTACGGCGTGGTGGAATTCAATGCCGACGGCCGGGTGCTCAGTATCGAGGAAAAACCGGCTCGGCCCCGGTCCAACTTCGCTGTGACCGGTCTCTACTTTTTCGATCCCGGCGTGATCGAAATCGCCGCCGCTCTCCGCCCGTCGGCCCGCGGTGAACTGGAAATCACCGATGTGATGAACGCTTATCTCAGCCGCGGCGACCTCAAGGTGGAGCTGCTCGGGCGTGGCTTTGCCTGGCTCGATACCGGCACCCATGAATCGCTTCTGGAAGCATCCACCTTCATTGAAACCATCCAGAAACGGCAGGGCTTGAAGATTTCCTGCGTGGAAGAAATCGCCTTTCAGAAAGGCTACATCGATCGGGCCCAGTTGCGGCGGCTGGCCGCCCCGCTGGCCGGAAACAGCTACGGTAAGTACCTGCTCGATCTGGCCGAAGCAAAGGGGCGGTCATGAAGGTCCAAGCGAGCGAACTTGCCGGAGTGCTGGCGATCGAACCGCGCGTCTTCCAGGACCCGCGCGGCTATTTTCTGGAAACCTACCAGGCCCGACGCTACCGGGAGGAAGCCGGACTGGCGCCGGTTTTCGTTCAGGACAACCTGTCGCACTCGGTGCGCGGTGTGCTTCGAGGCCTCCATTACCAGCTCGGCCACCCGCAGGGCAAACTGGTGACCGCGGTGGCCGGAACCATCTTCGATGTGGCCGCGGACATCCGGGTCGGTTCTCCCACCTTCGGCCGCTGGACCGGGTTACGACTGAGCGCCGAAGCCGGTACTCAGCTGTTCGTGCCGCCCGGATTCGCCCACGGCTTTCTGGTGCTGAGCGAAACCGCGACGGTCCTCTACAAATGCACCGACTATTATTCGCCGGCCGAGGAACGCGGGATCCGTTGGGATGATCCCAGGCTTGCCATCGCCTGGCCCGGCGGCGCGCCGCCTCTGCTCAGCGCCAAGGACCAGAGCTATCCACTGCTGGCCGAGGTGGCTCCGGAGCAACTGCCGCGCTACCCGGGAGGATCTCGATCATGACCAGTCCCAGCAAACCATCGGATGCAGCCGCCGCGATCCTGGTGGTGGGCTGCCGCGGCATGCTCGGCACCGATCTGATGGATCGGTTGGCGCTGGAGGAATTCCCCCGCCTGGGGCTGGACCTTCCGGAACTCGATATTACCAAAGCGGATCAGACCCTGGCCGCGATCGATCGAATCCACCCCTGGCTGGTGATCAACTGCGCCGCCTACACCGCGGTGGATCGGGCGGAACAGGACCAGGCGCCGGCCTTCGCCGTCAATCGCGACGGTCCGGCGAACCTGGCGGCGGCCTGCGCTGCGCTCGGAGCGCCGCTCATTCACATTTCCACCGACTACGTGTTCGACGGCAGCAAAACGGGGCCCTACCGGGAAGACGACCCGGCGGCCCCGCTCGGGGTCTACGGCCTAAGCAAGTGGCA
>MNZR01000174.1:0-1949 GCA_001873705.1 Syntrophobacteraceae bacterium CG2_30_61_12 | reverse complement strand
GCCCGCCACGTGATCGTTCGCACCGCCTGGTTGTACGGCCGGCACGGACCGAATTTTGTCCACACCATGCTGCGGCTCATGGCCCAGCGCGAAACCGTGAACGTGGTTGCCGACCAATACGGCTGCCCCACCTGGACCGGGCACCTGGCCGGGGCGCTCACTGTCATCGCCGGGCGCATCCACCGCGAACCCGAGGACCCGCCCTGGGGCACCTATCATTACACGGGGCTCGGCGCCATTACCTGGCACGCCTTCGCCACCGCCATCGCGGAAGAGGCACGTCGCACCCGGCCACTCGCGGTGCGGCAAGTGCTCCCAATCACCACCGCCGAATATCCGACCCCGGCCCGGCGACCAGCCAATTCCGTGCTCGATTGCGCCAAGATCCAGACCGCCTTCGGGGTCGCGGCTCGACCCTGGCGACCCACCCTGGCGCGGTTTCTTTGGGAATTGCCGAGCGAACTGTAAGCTATGCCGGTTTGGCTTGAGAAGTTATACCGGTTAAGGTGAATGGTTAGAATTAGTTGTTCGGGATTGCTTGCGTAATGGCACCCCGTCATTCCCGTGGTTTTTGAGCGGGAATCCAGACCAGTGCTCAGTTCTGGATTGCCGCTAGAAGCATGCGGGAATGACGATTTCAGGCTTGCGATGGATGTTTTATTTTTGCCATGCGCCTAACATGTTGAAAACAAAGGGCTTCACATAGGAAGTCGAGTCACGCCTCAAGTTCCCGCCGAGGAAGCAACTTTTCTCTCCCGATTTCCAAGCTCCGGACGAGGATGCCGGGTTTGCAGCGAAAGCGGATACCAACGGCCTCGCCACAACCCCTATCCTGTTTCTCCGTACATCCGGTTCGATTCCGAAAATGGGAATCGAATTGACCTACCTGCCCGGCAGTTCCGTGCCGCGACTCATGATCTCGATATAGCCCGCGTAGCTGAACAGGCGGTTGCGTTTCTGGGCGGTCAGCTCTTTGACGATGCTAAGCTGCTCCAGGTGACCGAGCGCCTTGTTGAGCGTGGCCGGGGTGATGCCGGTCTTCTCCACCAAAGAGCCCGAGGTGGCGATGGGATGCTCCATCAGCGCCCGGTGGACCTGTAGGGTGGATGCGGCCGCCCGTCCCAGGCCGCTGATCTTGTCGCGGTCCTGGTTCGACAGGTCGAGAAGCTGCTGGGCCGTTTCCACAGCCTGGGTGGCGGTGACTATGACAGCCTCGGCAAAGAAATCGAGCCAGGCTTCCCAGTCGCCGGTCAGGCGGACGTTGTTGAGCAGCTCGTAATAATACTGCCGGTGCGTCTTGAAGTAGAGGCTGAGGTAGAGCATCGGCTCACGCAGCACCTTCTGCTCGCACAGCAGCAGCGTGATCAGCAGACGCCCCAGACGGCCGTTACCGTCGAGGAACGGGTGGATCGTCTCGAACTGCACATGGGCCAGCGCCGCCTTGAGCAGCACCGGGGTCGACTCCGGTTGGTCGTGGAGGAAGAGTTCCAGCTTGCTCATGCACTCCAGCACCTCTTCGGCCGGAGGCGGAACAAAGGCCGCGTTGCCCGGCCGGGTACCGCCGATCCAGTTCTGGCTGCGCCGAAACTCGCCCGGGGTCTGATTGCTGCCCCGGCCCTTGGTCAACAATGCGCCGTGGATCTCGCGGAACAAGCGCAGTGATAGCGGCAGCCCTTCTTCCAACAGACGCAGGCCATGATAGAGAGCCGCGACATAGTTGCTGACCTCCCTCACATCATCGAGCGGCACTCCGGGTTCCTGGTCCAGTTCGAACAGCAGCAGGTCCGAAAGGGACGACTGCGTCCCCTCGATCATGGAAGAGAGCACCGCTTCCTTACGGACGTACATGTAGAGGAACAGAGAGGTGTCCGGCAGCAGGGTCGAGACGCTGTCCAGTCGCCCGAGCGCCAGCAACGCCTGGTCGAACTTGCTGCGCAGCTCCGGCGTCC
>MNZR01000173.1 GCA_001873705.1 Syntrophobacteraceae bacterium CG2_30_61_12 | reverse complement strand
GCCTATGCAAAATAAGGTATGCTGAGCACTGCCGGAGATATATTGGTTAAGGATAAAAAATTTCAATTCGTGTGCGCTCTTTCCCGGGAGCGCGGGCATCTTGCCCGCTTTTGAAAATGAAACATCTGATCCTAAACCAGTATAACAACGCCTCTGCTTCCCGGTACCTTTCACGAAAACAAGGTGGAGTCATCCACCCACTCCACCTTGTTTTGCGCATGGATTCCTTGCCGGTGCCGGCAGTTTCACCCGGCAATCGCCTGATTCGCGATTCGGCCCGCTCGACTTCTCTCCTGCTGCATTGCCAGGGGCTGCAATAGCTGCTCGTGCCGTAGCCTGCCGTTGTTGGCCCATACATTCTCAGAATCTCCAGGTAAGTGTGAGCCCTCGTTGATTGAGGTCGGCTGGGATGCTCGGTGCCAGTTCAGGCAAGGGCCGATGGGCTTGGGCTAGGTGCATGGCGGGTTCGGATCACTTTTAAGCCATCGCCACCAAACGCAAGGGCCAGGCTGGATCAGGCTGGACTGGTTCGGTCCAATCGAGTTCCCACATACGGGGAGTGGCTGATGTGTGGTGCCTGCCGAAAGGTCGACGACGGTCATGGCGTGGTGGCGATGGAATAGGTCACTTGCCTCACTTCCGTATGGCAGGAGCTCAATCGGTTGTGGCCGGACCTGTTCGGCGCTCTGATTCAACCGAGGCAGGCGCTGTTCATCAACATCAATCTGAACAGCGCCGATCCCTACCCGGCTGCCACCTGCCCGCGGATGCTGGCGGAACTGGACCATTTTCTCTCGGACCACGGGCACCGCCGGATCGAGGTGGGCGAACGTTCAGGTTATGACGCTCTGCCGACTCGAAGGGTGGCGAAAAAGACCGGCTTCCTCGACGCCTTGGCGGGCCGCGCCCGGTTTCTCGACTTCGATTCAACCGACTGGGTACGGGTGGATCTTCCCGAACCGTATCTCTATTCGGCCACGGTGCCGAAAGCCGTGCTTGCGGCCGATCGCATCATTTCCCTGGCCAATTTGAAAACCCATCGGTTGGCCGATTACTCGTTCGGCCTCAAGCTCGCGGTCGGCTACCTGCATCCCCTGGAACGCTAGCCTTTGCACCAGGATCATCCGCAGGAAAAGGTAGTGGAAATCAATCCGGCGGTGGCGGCCGATCTCACCCTGATCGACGGGCGTAAAGCTTTTGTGAGTGAATTCGTAGGTTGGGTTGCGACCAGCGGGAGCTACCCGACTGTTTGGCAACCTTCCCAATGCGCACCCCCTCGACGGATAGTCAGGGAGTGCCACGCACACCCTGACCTACCGGCAGCCCAAGATTTTCATGCTTCCTTGTGACCGTCCCCGGTCATGGGGGTTAACCGGAATTGGCCGACGCTCGCGTGTTCCCCCTCTGCCGTGCTTGCTCCACCGACAAGATCACAACGATTTACAGCGTTGGGATGAGCCCTGGAACGGCTACCAATCGTAGAGCACTTCCCAGTGGTCGTGAAACGAAGGGTCGTTTTGGCTGTATCGGAATCTCATGGTTTTTCCGGTTCCCGGCCGCTCGGAAGCTCCGTCTTTCCAAAAGCGGATTTCGATCGCCGGCATGACCTGAAGCGGGTTGCCGTTGGCGGTCACCGCGCCGCGTTCGCCGGGTAGCCAGACTTCCCGTTCCTCGATGATTTTCCACACCGTATTGAACCGCTTGCTGCGCACCCGTTCGCCCACCCGCGGTAGTTCCAGCTTGGCACGCAGGTCCTTGAACCGGTAGCCGGATTTTTCGCCGTAATCCAGAGCCCATTCCCCGAGAATCATGATACCGATGGCGCCGACGGGGGCGGTGATCAGGATCGAAAGCACCGCCACCGCCAGAATGACTTCCCCGGAAGCGACCCCGGCGGCCAGGGGAACCGCGCCGATCGCCGCCTGCACCGTGGCTTTGGGGATATAGGCGACCACGCTGAACAGTTTTTCCTTCCAGTTGAAGCCGCAGCCGAGCAGGGAAATCCAGGTGCCGACGCTGCGAAACAGCAGGCCCACCAGGATCACCCCGGTCCCGGCGAGGCCGGCTTGCCAGGCCACCTGCACGTTGACCTGGGCGCCCACCAGCACGAACAGCAGCAGTTCAGCGAAAACCCAGAGCTTTTTCAGCTTCTGCGAAATCAGGTGGGCGATCGGTTCGGATTTTTCCAGGATGATGAAGCCGATCGCCATCACCCCCAGCAGACTCGCGATGGGCACCCAATGCTCACAGGCGGTTTCCAGCCAGGTCAGGGCGATCGATACTCCCAGCACCACCAGGGTACGCTTCGGCGGGCGCCAGTCGTAGCGGGTGAACAGCCGATAAAGCAGGTAGCCCGGGATCAACCCCACCAGGGTCCCGAGCAAGATGGACAAGGGGATTTCCGCCAGTTTGGCCCAGATGTTGACTTCACCACCACCGTACATGCCGAGGAAGATGGTGAACAGGACGATCACGAACACGTCATCGACCGACGAGGCGCCAAGGATCAGGGTGGGGAGGCCTTTCTTGGCACCGCGGCCGCGGTCCATGAAGTCGATCATCAGCGGCACCACCACCGCCGGCGATACCGCTCCCAGGATCGCCCCCAGCATCGCCGCCTCGAGCAGGCTGATGTGCAGCCACCGGGGCGCCACCAGCATGACTCCGAGGATTTCAAACATGGCCGGCACCGCACTCATGGTGAGAGCGGCGCGGCCGACCCGATTCAGGGTGTCGCGGTGCAGTTCGAAACCGGCCCGAAGCAGAATCACGATCAGGGCGATCTTTCGGAAATCGGCGGAAACGTTCATCATCTCCGGCCGCATCAGGCCCAAGACATAGGGCCCCACCAGGACCCCCACGATCAGCATGCCCACCAGCCCCGGCAGCTTCAGCTTACGGAACAGGTAGTCGGCCGTCAGGCCGAGTATCACCACCATCGCGAGACTGATCGCCATGTCGCACCTTCCTCCTGAATGTTCCGATAACGGCTCCGGGAGTTCGACCCTTCCACCCACGACCGACCGCCGGGAGACCCGGCAACAAAAAACCCCAGCCGCGGTCGCGGGTGGGGTTGCAGCCCATCACCAATCCAGCTCCCACCCCCAATAACGAGGTAGAAGTCATCAGCCCTGCAGGCGGCTCGCGGGCAGAGCCGGGCGGTTTCAGGCAGACTTCATTGCCTGTCGCATGTTCGCCGTTTGCTAGCACAGCCCCGCCCGCCATGTCAAGGCCGGCGCAAGGTATCCCACCATTCCCAATTGCTTTCGATCGGCGCTGTGCTATACCGGTTAAAAGTAAAAAGTTTCATTTCGTGTGCGCTCTTTCCCGGGAGCGCGGGCATCTTGCCCGCTTTTGAAAATGAAACATCTGATCCTAAACCAGTATAAAA
>MNZR01000327.1 GCA_001873705.1 Syntrophobacteraceae bacterium CG2_30_61_12 | reverse complement strand
CGGTGATCGGCTGACCATCGTGACGGCCGGAGAGATCGATGAGCGTGTTGTCCTTGATCCAGTGGGCCGGGTCGGCGTCGTTATCGATCACGATGCGCCGCAGCTTGCCGCTCCAGCCGTTGGTGTAATTGCCGGAGACGGTGCCGAAATAAAGGGCGTCGGCCCGGTAGTCCAGATCGTAATCGACGGCCACCGGATTGCCGATGAAGGCGTTGTCTTCCAGTGCCGCGAACACGGAGACGCCGTCGTGGGGCATCCCGTTTTGGTCCAGGGTCACGATTTCATGGTCGGTGGCCAGTTTTTTCAAATCGAGCAGATACAGTTTGGCCGTTCGGGTACTGACGGCATCGGCCATGGCGATGGCGTCGGCGCCGTTGGTGCCGATGGGGCCGGAACCCAGGACCAGGTACCAGTTGTTGGCGTCGACGGCTGGGTCCTTGTCCTTCATGGCCAGGACCGCCGGATACGACGTGGTGAAGCCCAGATCGGGGGCGGTCACTTCGGCCAGCAACCGCGGCGGCGACTCGGGATTGGTGATGTCCATGATGATGAAAGCGGAACTCATGGCGCGATCGACCTCCGGATTGTAGGAGAGGCCGTCGGTCTTATCGAGATCGGCGCGGATCCGGCCGCCGCCGAAGCGCATGCCGCAAACCAGCACGGTACCCCAACCGTTCACATGGGTGATATCGGGAGTGAAGATCTTGGCGTCGAACACCCGCGGCTTCTCGTCCACGTAGTAGATGTGGCTCTGTTCAGTATAGTCGCGTTCGGTGAGCCAGTACAGATGAGGCAACAGGTTATAGGGCACATAGCCCCAGAGTTCCGCGCCCAGCAGCGGACCGCTCCCATCGGAATAGCCGGAAGCGCTGCCGTAGGCGCGCCAGAATTTGTTCCGGGACGGATCGAAAAAGCCGGCGTTGAAGGCGTGGAGCATGCCGTCGTTGGCACCCACGTAAACCACGTTACGGCGGTTCCGGTAGATCCTGAAGAAATCCGCATAACTCAAATCTCGATACAACAGGTCCAGGTCTTCCGCCGGTTCTCCCACGATGGTCGGAGTGGAATAGACCACATCCCCGAGCCGCCAGGTTTCCACCGTGCCGTCTTCGTCGTAGTCCACCTGGCGACCGCGAAAGGCCGGAATGGTGTAGGCCGGGGAGGTGCTCGAGGTGTATTCCACCTGGTCCTGACCGCGGATGTAATCGATCACCCGGGCACTCTGGCGTTGCACGAAATCATCGAAGGGGGCGGGCGCCGTGGCATAATTCTGGCGGATGCCTTCGATGTAGGCGGGGGCGCTAGATCCGAACGGCGGGTACACGTGTAAATAGGGAAAGATGGCGCTGACCGAATGGGTCAAGGTCACCAGCTCGCCGGTGTCGTCGATGCTGTCGTCGAGCGAGCCGCCGGCTTCCGGAATCATGCTCTGGTTTTGGTCGACAAAGGTGAAGAGGAAGCGCTTCTGTTCATTGTTGAGGTAGGCGGCGCGCTGTTCGACCACGTCGTTTTCGGTCATTTCGTTCAGCCAGGCGCTGCTGTCCCAGAGGTACTCGATGTTGCGCATGGTCCCGACCGCAAACGGATTGGGGGTGGTTTCACCCGAATCGATCCGGCCGTTGCCGTTGGTGTCCTGGTACTTTTCCATCGGATCGAGTTCGCCGTTGCCGTTCGAATCCCGGTATTTATAAATGGTGCCGACGAAAGTGGGGCTGAATTCGATGATGAGGTCATCGAAGACATCCAGTCGATGGGTGCCGTCGTCGCCGGCGCTCGGGCAATTTTCCCGGCAGGTGTCTTCGCGCATGTTGCCGTAGGCGTCGATCAGCAGCGCATGGACTTCACCGGCCCAGCTCACGGTGTTACCGAGAGGACCGCGAAAGATGGGATAGAACACGGCCTGATAAACCGCGCCTTCCCCGGATCGGGAACTGGAAATGACCGAAGCCTCGGTGCCGGAAGAAGTGCGCCGGAGGATCTCCGAAAAGGAGCGGTTCATCTGTTCCTCGAACCGGGTGGGATTGTTCACGTAGTAGTAGGTGTCGGGGATGTCGTCCAGGTCCTTATCCCATTCGATCCGGAGATCGGGCAGATGGTTGCCGTTGATGTCCTCGAATCCGCCCCATTTGGCGGCGTACCAGAGGGGATTCTTGAGCAGCGCGGCCGAACCGGTGGTTCCCGGCGTGAATACCCGATAGGTATCGAGCGGCAGCGCCTGATCGTCGTCCCATTGGGTGTCGCCGGCGCCCTGGTTGGGGCCGATCCCGGGCGGGGTATCGAGAAAGTAATCGGGGTCGCTGGCGGACCCGGTATCGACGTCGCGGACTTCCAGATAGGTCCCGTCGGCGCTGGAGCCGGAAATGATGTAACCCAGGTGCTGAATGATGGAGCCGGCGGCGTATTCGGAGGTGAGGCGGATCCCCACCTTGGCGCCCTGGGCCGGATCGGTCACCGGTTCCCCGGCGTCGTTCAGCACCTGATACTGGTAGACCACGATGGCGTCCATGTCGTGGTCGGCACCTTGTTCCACATCTTCGAAATTGATCCGGAATTTGCCATGGGTGGGGGTGATGGTGTCGACATAGAGATCGACGATCGTGTTGGTCGGCTGGAAAGCGCCGCGGGTGGTGGAAATGCTGTAGCCGCCCACCGATTTGGCGAAGGGCACGAAGGAAATGGTCCGGCTGCCCACGGGGATATCGATTTGCGGCAGCGGGGAAGCCATGGCCACGGCCAGGGTCGCCACCTGGGTCTGATACGTTGGTTCGTCGGCCGGATCGTTCGGCCTGAGATCGTCTTTTTGCCCGTAATAGGCCACGGCCGAGGAATAATAACCGCCCTGCTTGGTTGGGTCCTCGGGGCAGAGGCCGCGGATGCTATCGAGGCCCGTTACCGTTTTGGGCGAACAGGAACTGTCGGAATTGGGGGTGCTGGCCTGGCTGTCGCCGATAAAATAGGTGCCGGAAATCTGTTCGGAGCTGGAAATGGTGGCGGTGAGAGCGGTCACATCGAGGCTCCCGAACGAACCGGAAAAGGAGCCGAAGCTGCTGCCCGGCAATTGATCGGTATCGAACGACGGATTGATATCGCTGATCACGATCATGAAGGGCTTGGCGCAATAGGAGTAGCCGGTACCGGGATCATAGGGATCTTGCCAGGAAGCCAGCGGCAGGCCAAGCGTTGCGTCGTCGGTGGTCCCCGAATAGAGGAAATCGGCGGTGGCGCCACTTTCCCCTGCGAAATAACGCAGCGTTTCATACATCATCTCAGCGATGGGATTGCCCCACATCCGGCACTGGCCTTCCTGGATCGGATGGGTGGTGATCCAGCCGCAGTTCTGATTGTAGGAATAGGAACTGTAGTCGTAGCCGACCGTCCGCAGCTTG
>MNZR01000307.1 GCA_001873705.1 Syntrophobacteraceae bacterium CG2_30_61_12 | reverse complement strand
AAGCTGACCTTCAGGGTGGGGGAAGACGGCAAGATCGTCGAGGCCAAGTTCAAGACCTTCGGCTGCGCGAGCGCCATTGCGTCGGCTTCGGTACTGACCGAGATGATGATCGGCAAAACCATTGAAGAAGCCAAGACGATCACCAATCAGGACATTGCCGATTCTCTCGGGGGTCTGCCCAAGGAAAAGATGCACTGTTCGGTGATGGGTCGCCAGGCCTTGGAAAAGGCGATCGGTGCTTATGAGGGCAAGCCGCCGCTGGAGCAGGAAGGCGAGATCGTCTGTGAATGCTTCGGGGTGACCGATCGGGAGATCGAACGGGCGATCCGGGAAAACGGCCTCAAAACCATTGAAGAGGTGACCGATTTCACCAAGGCCGGCGGCGGCTGTCAGAGCTGTCACGAGACCATTGCCGATATCATCGCCCGGGTGCGGGTGGAAGCGCGGCCGGTGGCCAGGCCGCGGATGACCAACCTGGAAAAGATCCGGCGGATCGAGGAAACCCTGGAGCGGGAAATTCGACCCTCGCTGATCCAGGACGGCGGCGATATCGATCTGATCGATGTGGTGGGCAACCGGGTGCTGGTGGCGACACGCGGGGCCTGTGCCAGTTGCCGGGCGTCGCAGCAGACGCTGAAGAATTTCGTGGAAATCAAGCTGCGCGAGCTGGTAATGCCGGAACTGGTGGTCGAGGAGGTGGTGCAATGAAGCCGATTTATCTGGACAACAACGCCACCACCAAAGTTGCGCCCGAAGTGATCGAGGCGATGCTGCCTTTTCTTCACGAGCACTACGGCAATCCGTCCAGCATGCACAGCTTTGGCGGCAACGTGGCCCGGCACCTGCGCGCGGCCCGTGCCGCCATTGCCGCTCTGCTGGGAGCGCAGCCGGAGGAAATCCTGTTCACCAGCTGCGGTACCGAAAGCGACAACGCGGCCATCCGTTCGGCGTTGGAAACCCAGCCGGACAAGCGCCACATCGTCACCAGTCGGGTCGAGCATCCGGCGGTCAAGGCGCTGGCGGCGAATCTCAAGAAGCACGGCTATCGGGTGACCGAGATTCCGGTGGATAAATTCGGTCGGCTCGATCTGGACCGCTACGAAGCCAGTCTCACTCCGGATACGGCCATCGTCAGTCTGATGTGGGCGAACAATGAAACCGGGGTGGTTTTCCCGATCGAGCGGGCCGCGGCCCTGGCCAAGGCCCAGGGGATCTTGTTTCACACCGACGCGGTGCAGGCGGTGGGGAAAGTCCCCATCGATTTGAGCCGCGGTGCCGTAGACATGCTTTCGTTGTCCGGCCACAAGCTGCATGCTCCCAAGGGCATCGGCGTCTTGTACGTGCGCAAGGGCACCCGGTTCGCGCCGTTTCTGATCGGCGGTCATCAGGAACTGGGCCGGCGCGGCGGGACCGAGAACGTTCCCGGGATCATCGCCCTGGGCAAGGCCAGCGAACTGGCGGCAGCCAAGATGAGCGACGAAAATGAACGGGTCAAGCGGCTCCGCGACCGGCTCGAACGCGGCTTGCTGGAACAGATCCCGAATGCTCAGATCAACGGCGACGTTGACAGCCGGCTGCCCAACACCAGCAACATCAGCTTCGAATCGGTGGAAGGCGAAGCCATATTGCTGCGGCTGAACGAGTACGGCATTTGCGCTTCGTCGGGTTCCGCCTGCACTTCCGGTTCCCTGCAGCCGTCCCATGTGCTCCGGGCCATGGGCGTGCCCTTCACCATGGCGCATGGTTCCATCCGGTTCAGCCTGAGCGTGTACAACAGCGATCAGGACATTGACCTGGTGTTGGAAAAGATGCCGTCGGTGATCGAAAACCTCCGCGCTCTGTCGCCCTTCTGGACGACGGACGGAGCGGCCTGCTCCGGCACCTATTCGGTTCAGTAACCGGTGCGGAAGGCGTCGCGGCCGGAGGTTTAGCCCCTTGAGCGGCCACCCCGAAAGGGGGCGGCCGCGGCACCGGGGGCGGAAAGGAACAGGGGTTCAAATGGCCGAGCGATCATCGCAGAATCATTGTCGGGAAGAACTGGCGCGGGCACGCGGCACGCGGGAACAAATCCCGGAGGTGGTGCGGCGTCTGGTGGCTTCCTGCGAAGGCGCGGCCTGCTTCGATCATGTGGGACCGGAACCGATCCCATCGCGGTCGGCGGTGATCGATATCGTTCACCGCAGCCGCCGGATCCTTTATCCGGGCTACTTCATTCAGGATCGCCTCGACGGGATCAATCTGCAGTACTATCTGGGTCAGGAAGTGACGGCCCTCTACGAGGTGCTGGCCGAACAGATCGCGCTCGCCTATCGTCACGACTGCGTGCGCCTGGAGCTTTCCTGCGTTCGCTGCGAGGAACAGGGGCAGCAGACCGCGGTGGCGTTCATCGACAGCCTGCCGGAACTGCGCGGGCAACTGGCCGCCGATGTCCGTGCCGCCCTGGAAGGGGACCCGGCGGCCGCCAGTTACGACGAGATCATCTTCAGCTATCCCGGCCTCTATGCCATCACCGTTTACCGCATCGCTCACCGTCTGGTGCATCTGGGAGTGCCCCTGCTGCCGCGGATCATGAGTGAACACGCCCACAGCCATACCGGGATCGATATCCATCCGGGAGCGCACGTCGGACACAGCTTTTTCATCGATCACGGCACCGGGGTGGTGATCGGCCAGACCACGGACATCGGCGATCGCGTGCGCATTTACCAGGGGGTGACCCTGGGCGCCTTGTCGCTGCCGAAGGATGCGGTGGAAAGCCTGCGCACCCAAAAACGCCATCCGACCATCGAAGACGACGTGATCATCTATTCGGGGGCTACCATTCTGGGTGGTGAAACCGTGATCGGAGCGCGTTCGGTGATCGGCGGCAACGTCTGGATCACCGAATCGGTGCCGGCCGACACCAAGGTGTTCTTGAAGCGGCCGGAACTGGTCTATCGCGGGCCTCGGACCAGTTGAGCCGGCGGCCGCGGGAAGCCCTGCGGCTTGGAGCGGCAACAATGGCTGTGATCGGTGGCGGATGCCACCAGGGGAGGACGTCATGGAAGCTCTGGTTCGGGATGTGACCTTTACCGTCGGTCACACCCCCATGGTGGTGCTCAATCGGATCGGCGCCGGACTACCGGCCGCGATCGCGGTCAAGCTGGAATTTCGCAACCCGCTGGGGAGCGTCAAGGATCGGATCGGTCTCGCCATGATCGAGGCGGCCGAAGCCGACGGCCTGATCGACCGTGACACCTTGATCGTGGAACCCACCAGCGGCAACACCGGGATCGGTCTGGCTTACGTGTGTGCGGTGAAAGGTTATCGGCTGGCTCTCACCATGCCGGAAACCATGAGCATGGAACGGCGCAAACTGCTCCGCCATCTGGGCGCGGAATTGGTGCTCACGCCCGGCGATCGGGGCATGACGGGAGCGATTGCCGGGGCTCGCGAACTGCTGGCGGCGACCCCCAAGGCGTTCATGCCGGATCAATTCAG
>MNZR01000241.1:1483-3869 GCA_001873705.1 Syntrophobacteraceae bacterium CG2_30_61_12 | reverse complement strand
GCCCCGAACAGGCCGTCGAGGGTCCCGGCCTGTTCCTGACGGGCCGCGGCCCGCTCCGGATTCGGGCTGACCCGGCCGGCGCCGAACCGCCCATAAGGCGGATTGCTCACCACCAGATCGGCCCAGCCGCCCGCCCCAAGCCGGGGGATCTCGCGAAAATCCGCCCACTCGATGCGGATCACGGCGCTCAAGCCGTTGGCCGCCACGTTGCTTCGCGCCAGCCGCGCCAGTTCTTCCTGAACCTCGAGGCCCAGCCACTCGCGGCCGCGGCCCCGAGCCGTCATAATGATCGGGATCACGCCGCAGCCGGTCCCCAGATCCGCCGCCCGCTCGCCCGCCCCGCAATCGGTCAACCCGGCCAGAAGCACCGTATCGAGCCCGTAGCGATAGCCGGTGCGCGGCTGCCGAACTTGCAGGCGGCCGCCAAACAATCGCTCTTCGGTCCAGTCGCCGGCGGGGGCCTCCGGGTCAGTCATTTCTCCCTGATTGGTCATGCCCACCCTCCGCCCGCCTACGGGTCCGGGTAGGTCGGGGTGTGCGAAGCACCCCCTGACGATACGCTGTAGGGCCGCGGATTGGAGGCGTTGCCGGACCGTCGGGTAGCTCCCGCTGGTCGCAACCCGACCTACGCCAAAGGAGAGCGCGGCTGCGGGTCGAGGGACGCGCGAAATTCGCACAAGGCCGCCGGGTCATGCGTGGATAAGGACCAGCCCTCCGGGCAAAGAGGATCGCTTGTGCTCAGCCGATGAGCGCATTCACCAGACCTTCAGCCTCGGGGGCACGATGAACGCTTAGAGGTGCAAAGCAACTCACACCGTGATTTGCTCGTCGGCAATCAGCGGATTCACCACCAGGCCACTGCCCACCTTGGGATAGAAATAGGTGGCCTTGTGCGGCATGGTGAAGCCGTTGCCCGCCACGTCCCGGACCTGGTCGATCCGGGTCGGGTTGACGAAGAATCCCCATTCGCCGGAACCGTCCCGAATTTCCTTCACCGCTTCCGGCAGCGAATGGTGAAACCGGATATTGCGCGGATTCCCCAGGTCCTGGTCGCTGAAACCCAGCAGGCGGCGCAACACGATCCGGTCGAGAATGACCACATCCAAATGACGCAGGACTTCGGGCACCCCGTCCGCGGCCAGGATCGGATCGATGGCGTCGTAGTCGGCCTGGAGCAGGTAATAGCCATCGACGCCCTGATGGTAGAAACCAATCGCCGTCCGCTTGCGATCCAATTCCGCGCGCAAGGCGGCAGCCCAGGCGCCGAGGCCGTCCCGGGCGCCGGCGAACCAACGGATTTCGAACCAGGTCGCCGCCGTTTCCAGCAGCCGCCCATCGTTCCAGTCCGGACGCGCCTTGAGCAGCCGGTGGGTGGGCAGAATGCTGACCCCGTCGTCGTGCAAATTGGACAGATACATCATCACGTATTCAAAGGACGCCCGGGCGCCGGCTTGAGGATAGCACCGCCGCATCAGGTTGCGGTAGTTGAGCGCGGTTTCATAGCGATGGTGGCCGTCGGCGATGAAGATGGTCTGGTCGTGCAGCAGTTCCCGCACCCGGCCGATGACTTCGGGAACGACCACGGGCCACAGTCGATGCACCAGCCGGTAGCGGTCGGTGAAGGCGACCGGCGGCGGTCCGCCGCAGGCCGATTGCAGCGCCGCATCCACCCGGGCCTCGGGATCGCTGTACAGCGCGTAGATGGGACTCAGGTTGGCATGGACCGCGTTCATCAGGGCCAGGCGCTCGTCCTTCACCGAGGCGAAGGTCTTTTCATGCGGGCGCACGCAGCCGCCGGCGAAATCCTCCAATTTGAGCAGACCGATGAACCCGGTTCGGGTCTTCGCTTCCCCGCACAGGGAATAATCCAATTCGTAGTAATACAGGGCCGGTTCGGGATCGCGCACGAGCACCCCCCGCGCCTGCCAATCCTGAAAATAAGCGGCCGCTCGCGTATGCGGGTTGTCGACGGCGGAATCGCCGTCGCGCTCGGGACCCAGTTCCAGGTGCACCATGTTGAACGGGCTGAGTTCATCAAACAGGCTCTGTTCCGCTTTGGAAATGACATCGTAGGGGGGTATCACCACGCGATCGAGTTCCGGGATTCGTTCCGGATTGTAACGCAGCCCGCGAAACGGGGCGATCTCGGCCATGTTCTGGTATCCTTTCCGTGCTTCAGAAACCGGTCCCGCGCTTGCGGGCAAGATGCCCGCGCTCCCGGGAAAAAACCCGCGCCAAATGAAGGACTTCATCCTCAACGAGTATCCCACCGGCATTATCGGCAGTGGGGAAGCCGGCCGGTAGATTTTGCACTGCTAGCACAGGCGCTTCGATTTGACAAGAAAACCGGCGACCAGTCGGCCGGCTGGATCATCGGTCGGCGCCA
>MNZR01000241.1:0-1461 GCA_001873705.1 Syntrophobacteraceae bacterium CG2_30_61_12 | reverse complement strand
GCCGCTCATACCCCGGAAAAATCGATCGTGGGCTGCGCCCCCATGATCCGACCGACCGCCCGGCGCGCCAGGTCCAGCCAGACCTGGGCGGCATCCAGCACAACCCGATCGCTGCCGGCAATCACCGCACCTCGGTAATCGAAATGGTGCTCCGGGACGGCCACCGCGGCGGCTTCGACACTAGCGATCAGCGGCTCCAGGCGGCGGCGGTAGCAGGCCGCCAGTTCACCGCCGCGACTGATCGGGGCATCAAAAAACAAACGGATGGAAGGGGGAGGGAAACAGCGGAGAAACTCGGCCACCACGGTGATCGCCGTGGTGGTGAGGGCGGTCATTTTGAATCCCGCCCCCTGCCCGGCGATGTCGCGCGCGGCGCCATCGTTGGCCACCAGCCAGGGGCGGCCGCCGAGCACGCTTTCCACCGTGATGTGCACGTTGTGCCCGTCCACATCCAGCGGGCGGCGGCACCAGGCGGCGCCGAGCACCCGTTTGCCGCGCCGCCGCAGGGCCCTAGCGCGGGCAAAAACGCCGCGGTTGAGCAGTTCCCGCTGCCAGCCGGGTAGTTGGTAGCGGTCGCCAACCCAGTCCAGAGCCCGCCCGCGCGGGTAGTTCCAATCCTGCAGGCGGCGAAAGTCGGCAGCGGCTTCTAAGACAAGCCGCCGCTCCTCGGCGCTCAACCGGACCCGGTCAGGCATCAGCGGGGAGCCAACCGGGCGGCCGCCTCGGCCCGCAATTCCTTACGCAGCACCTTGCCCACCGCGGTCTTCGGCAAGGATTCCCGCAGCTCCACTGTCTTCGGCACCTTGTAGGCGGCGAGTCGGCTCTTACAGAAGGCGATCACTTCTGCTTCGGTCAGGTCTTCCCCGGGCTTCGGCACCACAAAGGCCTTCACCGTTTCGCCCCGGTACGGGTCCGGGACCCCGACCGTCACCGCATCGACGATCTTCGGGTGTTCGTACAGGACTTCATCGACCTCGCGCGGATAGATGTTGAAGCCGCCGGCGATGATCATGTCTTTCTTGCGGTCCACGATGAAGACATAGCCGTCTTCATCCATCTTGGCGATGTCCCCGGTGTGGAGCCAGCCGTCTTCGAGCGTCGCCGCGGTTTCCTCGGGCATCTGCCAGTAGCCCTGCATGACTTGCGGCCCCTTGACCATCAGTTCGCCTTCTTCGCCAACCGCGAGTTCGTTGCGCCCGGTTTCCAGATCGACGATCTTGCAGTCCGTGTGAGGAATGGCCACTCCGATCGAACCCGGCTTGCGCACCCCCTTGACCGGATTGACATGGGTCACCGGACTCGCTTCCGAAAGTCCGTAACCTTCGATGATCACGCTCCCGGTGATGCTTTCAAACCGCCGCAGAATTTCCACCGGCATCGGGGCCGACCCGGTGATGCAGCCGCGAATGGAAGTGAGATCGTACTCGCCGATCTTGGGATGGTTGACGATGGCTACATAGA
>MNZR01000088.1 GCA_001873705.1 Syntrophobacteraceae bacterium CG2_30_61_12 | reverse complement strand
AATGCTTGATCATTTTGGTGTAGGAATTAGGTGAAGTTATGATCGAAATCTCGACTTTGGCCATTTTTATGTTTTTGGAATTCAAGTTGCTCAATGCTTGATCATTTTGGTGTAGGAATTAGGTGAAGTTATGTTTCAAATACGAGTTCACCTAATTGCAACTAATGGTTTTCCAAGCCATAATTTCAATTCTCAAGCTTTTCTTGGAAATGGCCAAAGTCGAGTCAACGCTTCACACATCGTAACGGTCTTGGTCGCACTGGTTGGCTGGTTTGCGGTTCATCGCCTGACCGCATGGCGTGATCGCGTAAACCACAAGCGCAAAATCAGCACGGACTTCCTGATTAAGGCGTTTCAGAACCTAGCGAACGCGGCCAACCGGGAGCCATCACCGCAATATTTCCGCGACATGGAGGCTGCTATAGCGGACATTCAGCTCTTCGGCTCGACGTCACAAATCAAAATGATTGAGACTTTCACTAAATCCGCTGGTGCGCCGGCGAAGGGGAAGCGTTGCCGTTTAGGGACGCCGCGTTCCGCTGGGTGCTGATGAATGGGGTGTTCAATTGATTCCCGAGCAAGCTTCCGGTGTTACTGGAAGTCCATCGAGTGCTCGCGGCGGGCGGCCGGCTGGTGATCTGCGATCTCTTCCACGACGGCCCCCTGCCGGATGATTTTCGCCGCGAACTGGACGCCTGGGCCTGGTGCCTCGGCGGCACCGTCGACCGCCGCGCCGTCGGGCCGCTCCTGACCGAAACCGGCTTTCGACTCCAGCGGTTCGAGCTCGAGGAAACCATCGATCGCTTCCGCCGCGCCGCTCTAGGGCGGAAAAGCTCGCCGACCGGTGAAGGCGGCGGCGAGCTTTTGTTCGTCGCCCGCTCAGAAGCCCTCGAAGAGGTCCGGGCGACTAGCGGGCGAGGTCGAAGCGGTCCAGGTTCATGACTTTGTTCCACGCCGCCACGAAGTCGTCCACGAATTTCTCCTCGGAGTCCCGGCAACCATAGACTTCCGCGATGGCCCGAAGCTGGGAGTTGGACCCGAAAATCAGGTCCACACGGGTACCGGTCCACTTGAGTTCGCCCGTTTTCCGATCGCGGCCCTCGAACACGTTCTCGTCGCCCGCGGTGGCCTTCCACGTCGTGCTCAGGTCGAGCAGATTGACGAAGAAGTCATTGGTCAGCGTTTCCGGCCGCTCAGTGAAGACGCCGTGGGGAGACGGTCCGAAGTTGGCATTCAAGACGCGCATCCCGCCAACGAGAACGGTCATCTCGGGAGCGGTCAGGGTCAGCAACTGCGCCCGATCAACCAGCAAATGCTCTGCCGGTACCGAGAACTTGGCTTTCAGGTAGTTGCGGAACCCGTCCGCCACCGGTTCGAGCACCGCGAAGGACGCCACCTCGGTTTGCTCCCACGATGCATCCGTGCGTCCCGGCGCGAAGGGAACGCTCAGAGGGTGACCGGCCTTTTTCGCCGCTTGCTCGACCCCCGCGCATCCACCCAGGACAATCAAGTCGGCGAGTGCCACCTGCTTGCCGCCGGACTGCGCGCTGTTGAAGGCCTGTTGGATTCCCTCTAGGGTCTGGAGCACGGTCCGCAGTCGGGCCGGCTGGTTGACTTCCCAATCCTTCTGTGGGGCGAGACGAAGGCGCGCCCCGTTGGCACCGCCGCGCTTGTCGGAGCCGCGGAAGGTGGATGCGGCCGCCCAGGCGGTCGCGACCAGTTGCGAGATCGACAGGCCCGAGGCAAGGATCTTGGCCTTGAGGGCTGCGATGTCCCGCGCGTCGATCAGCTTATAATTGGCTGCGGGCACCGGGTCTTGCCAGATCAGTTCCTCCGCCGGGACCTCCGGGCCGAGATAGCGCGAACGCGGTCCCATGTCGCGGTGAGTCAGCTTGAACCAGGCCCGGGCGAAGGCGTCCGCGAATCCCTCGGGGTTTTCCAGGTAGCGCCGCGCGATCGGCTCGTAGATCGGGTCGAAGCGAAGGGAGAGGTCCGCCGTGGTCATCATCGGCCGGTGCTTTTTCGACGGATCGTGCGCGTCAAGGACCATGTCCTCTTCGGCCACGTCCTTGGCCAGCCACTGCTGCGCACCTGCCGGGCTCTTGACCAGTTCCCACTCGTATTTGAACAGCACCTTCAGATAGCCCATGTCCCATTGGGTCGGGTTCGGCTTCCAGGCGCCCTCGATGCCGCTGCTAATGGTATCGCCGCCTTTGCCGCCACCGAAGCTGCTGTTCCAGCCGAGTCCCTGTTGCTCGATGGGGGCGGCTTCGGGTTCAGGACCCACATGGGTCGCCGGGCCGGCGCCATGACATTTACCGAAGGTGTGCCCGCCCGCGACCAGGGCGACGGTCTCTTCATCGTTCATGGCCATGCGCGCGAAGGTCTCGCGAACGTCGCGGCCGGAGGCGACCGGGTCCGGATTGCCGTCCGGGCCTTCCGGGTTCACATAAATCAGACCCATCTGCACGGCGGCGAGGGGGTTTTCCAGATCGCGGTCACCCGCGTAACGGCTCTTTGGCTTGTCGCTCGTAGCCAGCCATTGCTCTTCGGCACCCCAGTAGATGTCCTCTTCCGGCTCCCAGACGTCCTCGCGCCCGCCGCCGAAGCCGAAGGTCTTGAAACCCATCGACTCCAGGGCGCAGTTGCCGGCGAGGATCATGAGGTCGGCCCAGGAGATCTTGCTGCCGTATTTCTGCTTGATCGGCCACAGCAGACGGCGCGCCTTGTCGAGGTTCACGTTGTCGGGCCAACTGTTGAGCGGGGCCAGGCGTTGGGAGCCGGACCCGGCCCCGCCGCGGCCGTCGCCCATGCGGTAGGTGCCTGCGCTGTGCCACGCCATCCGGATGAAAAGCCCTCCATAGTGGCCGTAATCGGCCGGCCACCAGCCCTGCGAATTGGTCATCAGGGCATGGATGTCCTCTTTCAGCGCCGGCAGGTCGAGTTTCTTGAATTCCTCGGCGTAGTTGAACCCATCGCCCAGGGGATTGCTCAGGGGCGAGTGCTGATGAAGGATCTTGAGATTCAACTGATTCGGCCACCAGTCCCGGTTCGAGGTGCCACCGCGGGCGGTGGATCCCATGACCGGGGGTTTGTTGCTGTCACTCATCATCGTTACTCCTTTCTAGCGGTTGTGGACGTTGTGCAATACGCCGGGCATTGACGGCGTCGGGCCCCGATGCCCTTCTCACCCGGCCCTGGTTTGGCTGGAACGGCCAGGGAACGCAGCGTGCCGTTGCGCCTCGGTTCCTGGTCCGAGGTTTCATCCTTTGCCTATTTGTAAAGAACTATTCTCTTTAGCGGGGCAAGAAAAGGAGCGCAGGATATCGAAGCAGCACTGGCCGATGGCCTGCTCCGCCGAAAAGCCGGTGATCCGTTCCGCCGCCTGGTTGAAGGTGCTGATGATGCGGCGGTCGCGATCGACCACAAACACGCCGTCGGCAATGCTGTCGAGGACCTGGCAACACAGGTTGGCGTTCCGGAACTTGTCGCAAAGAGGCATGGCCAAACCCTCGCAACCGCAACCGGCGGCCGACCGGTCTCAA
>MNZR01000235.1 GCA_001873705.1 Syntrophobacteraceae bacterium CG2_30_61_12 | reverse complement strand
CAGTTGCGCCATGCCCGGCGTGAGTCCGAGCAGTTCGAAAAGCGCCTTGAGCGCCGGAAGGTTCCAGTCCTTGGGGCGTTCGATGTGTTTGAACTGGGCCAGTTCATCAATGCCGGTTCCGGCCAGTTGCGGCAGTCCCGCAGCATCGAACTTCTTGCCCGTAATGGAAAGGACCACCTCGCCGGCGTAGACCAGCGCGGCGAGCACCACCACGGCCCATTCGGGTTCGAGGCGGAGCGATTGCGGCGCGAGGTACTCCACGCCGAGGACGTCCTGGATCAGCTCGGAGCGGTTGACCACCTGGCCGTGGCCCTTCTTCTTGGCGACGCCGAGGATGTGTTTGGCGTACTTCGACCGGTAGGGATCGAGCCGCTCGCCGTCGAGAAGCTCCAGGGCGTCGAGCACCGCGGTGCCCTGCTTGGTGCGCGACTGTTTTCCACCTGGGCCGGCGATGGCGCGCAGGGCGTCCTGTGCGGCCTGGGCCCGGTTCGCTCCCGTGATGAGCACCGAGAAGAACGGGTATTCAGGGGCCTGGTCCTGGAACTTCGTCCCGAGACAGATGCCCGCCGTGGTGTTCACCAGGTCACGGAAGTTGATGCGATCAACGGAGCCGATGCCGGAAAGCTCCCGGATGGACTTGCCCTTGGTCCATTCGGTCAGGGACTTGGCGCGCCCCTGGTAGGTTACTTCGAAGGCCGTGGTCATGTTCTTCTGGAGCCACTGCACGAGGTCGCGCAGGAAGTTCGATGCCTTGGATTCGTAGGTGGACTTGGCATGGCCCGAGGCGGTGGATGCAAGGTCCAAGGCCGCGGCGTAATTTCGGAGCGCGGCGCGGAATTCCTCGTCCGCGTTCGTCAAACGCAGGAACAGCTCCTCGGGTTTCTTCTCGTCCTTGAAATGCGGCGCATCAAAGGGCTGGATGAAATAGAGGTAGAAGGCCCGCGGCGGCACCGCCGTGGAACGTTCGTTGGGCGCGCCGAAGAATAGGTATCCCAGTCGCGCGGCCTTGCGTTCCAGCCATTCGATCTCGTGCTGCCAGATCTTGTAGCCCGTGACATAGGTCCGGTCCGTGCACTCCATGACCCGCCGGAGCGCCTCGTAGTAGTAGCGGTCGAGCTGCGAGGAATAGAGGCTTTCGGCTCGCTTCTCGATCAAGGCGTCGAAGTCGTCGGTCTTCTTAAGGTCCAGGTACTACTGGCGGTTGTCCGGGTTGGAGGAAATGAACCGGCCGCTGACCGTCTTGTGGATTTCCCGCAGGACGGTCTCCACCTGGGAAAGCAGGTCGTCGGCCGGGTCGCCGCCCAGTTCCTCGATACCCGGCTGGAAGAGGCACAACCCGTCGCGCAGTTCCTCCGCCGTCGCGCCCAGGGTGGCGTAGATGTCGCCCGTCGTAAGCCGGTGAACGGAGAGCGCATGGATGAGCTGGATCGCCATGGGTTTGTAGGCCGGGCGGGTGAAGGCCTGCTGGATGCGCGACTCGAGCACCATGCTGCAATCGATGACTGCTTTGATGTCCGGAACGGCGCGGAAGGACGGGTTCTCTCGCAGGGTCGTCCAGTAGCCGTCATGGGCGATGATACCGGGCGGGAGAAGTGATGCGTGATGAGGACTGAGTGATGAGTCAAGAGTAGGAAGATCTTCGTCGATAATCTTGGCGATTTCGCGGCTGATGGTCTTGAGGACTTCACGTTTTTCGATAGCCCGGATTTGCTCAAAAACATCGATGTAGTCCGGATGCACTGGGAAGAGGCGCGCGAATTCGTCCATGCGCTCGTTCATGCGGCCGTAGAACTTGGCGAAGGGGGTTAGGTACTCCCGGATTTTCACCTGCTGGTCGGCGGTCTTCTTGAGCAGACGCTCGGCCACCACGAACTTGACGTCCTTGCTGGCGATGAGGATTTGTTCGAAGCGATCCTTCACCCGGCGGATGCTGTCGGCCACAAAGGAAAAGCGCGGGCTGTCGAAAATGGCTTCCTGGACACCGGCAATGAAGCGGAATCGCAGGTCCTTGCAGACTTCGCCGATCTCGCGCAGGAAGTTGAGGTCGAGAATGAGCTCCTGGTCCTTGCGGGTGCGCAGGTAGTCGAGCAGTTCGTCCACCACCAAAAGCAAGCCGTGGTCGGGATACTCTTGGTGGAAGGCGGTCATCATCTCTTCGAAGGAGCGTTTGTTAAAGGAGCGTTTGTTATTGGACACCTTATCCGCGGACGGGAAGGAGTAGGCCACGCCCATCGCGGCCAGGTGCTCCTCAGTTCGGCCACCAGGATGTCGCGGAGCGTCATGGTGGTCGCGCCGATCTCGGTTCGGACCACCTTGAAGCGCCCGCTGATTTTGCCCGCGGCGCCGGCCACGTTCTCGTCGTTCAGATGCGTTGCGAGATCGCCGTTTTCGGCCAGGGCGGAGATCACCGACATGAGGTGCGATTTACCGGTGCCGTAGTTGCCGACGACCAGCAGCCCCTTGTTGTCCATGGGCTGGTCGAACTGAAGCTGGGGAACGACCAGACCGGTCAGCTTCTCGACCATTTCCTCGGAGATCACGTAGGTCTGAACAAGCTGCCGGGCGGCAGTGGCCTCGTCGGCGTCCCGTAGCTGGACCACGGACTCGATCGGCTCGAATTGGATCAGGTCTCCGTATTTCATCGACAATCCTCCAACCAAGAAGGGACCCGAATAGACACGAATCCGTTGCCGGACCATCCGAGGCTATTGCCGGTCATTCGCGGTCTCATTCACCACCATCAGATCCCGCACCGGATATCGTCTGTATTCGGGATGGTCCGGCGTTGCGTAGACCAAATAGAGCGATGAGGACTGAGTGCTGAGCCATCGGGGTTCGACGCGGTCCTTAGTCCTCGTTCCTCAGCCCTGATTTCTCCGCTCCAGGCCGCGACCACCGTCTTGTTCCGTGAGAGCCCCTGCAGGAGCCGTAGTGGGTCTTGCTTGAGCGAGACGTCGAAGAGCAGCTCAATGTTGTCCAGCAGCACCACATCGGCCTGCCGCGCGGCTCCGCTTTGCGGCGCAGGCAGGTCGGTTGCGGCTGCGCCGACGATCTCCGAGAGGATGCGTGGCAACTGCAGGGCCCGCTGGCGCTCGGTGAGATCGAGCATGCGCCTGGACAGTTCGAGGTTGACCTTGATCAGCGGAGCTGACGTGCGCTCGTGAACCTCCTGGAGCGCGGCAGTCTTACCCGCACCTGCCGGGGCCACCAGCATAACGAGTCGGTGGTAAAGCTCGGCGGCTTGGCCGATTCTCTCCATGACTCTATCGGCGAGTGCCACAGCCATTGCCGATCTCCTCCTGAATCGATCCGACCCTCTAAGAACCTTCGGCTTTCCTTCTTGTGGTCGGATGAGCCTACCCGGAAGCAAGTCCTGTTCAGTCCCTTAACTTTCGTCCCACCTGTTTCAGGATTTCCCCGCTTCCGTGAACTCCTTGAACACATACCATAAACAAGGGACCCATAGGGCATCTCAAGTTCCTGCCGCTCTCTCTCCACGCTTGCCATGCCCTGGGGATACCGCCAGACCCTGGGACATCTCACCTGTAGCGATCCCTCCGATTCGGCTTCCGGCAAGTAACAACCGTCACCATCGGCGTTTAGCCTTAACCGGGCTGTCCCAAACTTCAGGGTAAAGAAAACAAAAACAGAAGACAAATAAGCGTCGGTAGGCTTGACCAGTCCTAGCCCATCTTTGTCATGCTCAATTGATCGGTGAGAGATTAGCGGTTTCCGGAATGTGTCAACAACTTTAAGACACCCGGCTACAGAAATTAGTGAACACCGTGGCATACTGGCCGAGTCGTGAATCGTCGAATTTAGGCCGAGGAACCGTCTCCGGCGCTGCTCGCGCCTTCGCTCGGGAACAAACCCGGCCCGCTGGCAAGGTCGAATTTGTCATTTCCGTTCAGACACTAATTAGCTAAGGGCGTCCCCGTTTTCACGTTATCACTATGCAAAGGCGCCATCCAGCGCCAGCCCGCTTGCTGAGTATGCGGCGGAGCAGAACCGGCTGAGGCAAGCGCTATTCAAGCAGAACGCATCGAGCAGACCGCCATCGATTTCCGTGCCGTACAGGGCGCATTTGGCGTTGGCAATGGTCTCGGGCAGGTAGCGACCGTACATCTTGATCGGCAGTTCCGCTGCCTCGACCGTCGGCGACGAGGCCAGGGCCAGCAGGTATTCGATCAGGTAGGCGGCGTTTTGGGCGATCGGTCCGCTGTAATTCTGGCGCTGCCGCAACCGCAGGATGCGAAGCTCGTGCATCGACCGACCGAATTCGGATTCCATCAATTCATCATAGGTGGTCAGAATGATTTCCATGCGCACCGTGTCGGCGCCCTGGGCCAGATATCCCATGAATCCCTGTTTGGCTTCCGCGGGGTCCAGTCCGCGTCGGCGGGCGATGGACCAGTCAAAGCCCCGCAGGCGCGCGGTCAATTCATCCGGCTTGGGTAGTTTAATTTCCACCAACATGTTCACGGCATTGTAATTGCCCGCGTGTTTCTCGCTCTCCACCAGGGTGATCCCGGGCGCTTGATCCAGCAAGGCCGGCACCTGGTCGAGCAGTTCCGGGGCGCCGATGATCTTGAAGCCGAGCAGATCATTGATGGTGAGGGCCGCGCGGGGAATCACCACGTTCCGGCTGCGAAAGCGCCCGGCCACCGTCGCTTCGGCCGCGGTGAAATCGCCCTGCATCTCTTGTTCGGAACTGATCAGATCGGCCAGCGATACCCCGGCGGCCGCGGCCCTGGTGGCGGCAAGGCGCCGGGCTTCGGCCTGGATTTCACGGAACAGGGCTTCCACCAGCCGAAAGGACACCTTTTCGGCCACCCGGGAAAGCCGCTTGATTCGGCCGATGGCCGCCAGTTGCGAATCGGCTGAAGTGACCAGGAGGGCGTCGATGGGCAGGCGGGGGAAGAAATACTCCGGGTCCCTTTCAAACTGGCCAATCAATTGCCGAACCCGTTCCCCGGACTGGGGCAGATACTGAATCAATCGGCGGCGCAGCACCTGTTTTTGCCGGATTCTCTCCAGTTGCAACGGGCCGTTGAACAGCCCGTTCAGAAAATCGATCATCAAATTGACGACCACCGCCGAGACGGCGCTTTCGTAGAGGAATATTCGGGTGATGGCGCGGCCGTCGCCGGGGGCGACGTCATCGTTCAGCCAGCGCAGGGCCAGATCGAACAGTTCGTCCCGATGGGTCATGGTGGTGAGATACATCGTTTCTCCGCTTATTCCTACGGGATGACTGCATAATGATGATCATAAATCAGAGGCGGGCAAGATGCCCGCGCTCCCAGGAAAGAGCCCATAACAAATGTAGGTTTTATGCTTCAACCGAGTTGAATCAGTATGGATCCGTACAACGCTCCTTCTTGGGATTCGCGGGATCGACATCCGCGGGCGGGCCGAAGGTTAAGCCGCCGCGGCCGTTAGGCACCCACTTGATGCTCCCGGGGACGCCGCCGCCGTCTTTAGCGAAGGCCAGGAATCAGCAATAGCGGCGCGACCGAATGGCGCGCGACGTTGTGGCTGACACTGCCCAGAAAAAACTCTCCGGCGAAGCCGCGGCCCTGCATCCCCATGACCACCAACCGCACATTGCGCTCTTTGATCAGGCGGGTGATCTCCTGAAAGGGTACCCCGTAACAGACTTCGATCTCGACCTGAGAGGCGCCTTTGTTGAGAAGGGTCTGCTTCAGGCTTTCGAGCCGGCCCCGATCCTGTGCGTTGAATTCTTCGAGCCGTCCCATGAGGTGCTGCTCCAGTTCGGTTTTATCCTGAACGTGCACCAGGGTGACCTTCCGCGCGCCCTGGGCCACCAGTTGCTCGATACAGGTGAAAGCGTTAGCGGCCATTTCCGAAAAATCGGTGGCGAACAGAACATGATCGCCGAAGCCACCCCGGGCCAACGGTTCGTATGCCTTGACCGGGCTGATCTCCCTTTCCCGCTTGACGCTTGCTTGAGCAGGAAACCATGAGGTCGTCCGGTTGGCGATTTTCACCAGAACCAGCATCACCGGAACCTCGACCAAGACCCCGACAATGGTTGCCAGGACCGCGGGTGAAGAAGCGCCGAACAAGGTGATGGCAACCGCCACCGACAGTTCGAAAAAATTGGAAGCGCCGATCATCCCCGCGGGGGCGGCAACGTCATGCGATAATTTCAGTTTTTGGGAAGACAAATAGCCGATAAAGAAAATCAGAAATGTTTGAATCACCAGGGGGACTGCAATCAGAAGGATATGCAAGGGGTTCCCGAGAATAATGTCACCCTGGAAGGAAAATATTAGAACCAGAGTCAATAACAATCCGCCGATGGTGACATTATTGAACTTGGGGATAAAAGATTTGTTGAAATATTCCTCTCCCCTATTTTTGATCACCAGGTGACGGGTCGTTATCCCGCCCGCCAGCGGGATCACCACGAAAAGAAAGACCGACAAGAGCAGGGTGTTCCAGGGGATGCTGATTCCGCCCACCCCCAGCAACAGCGCCACGATCGGGGTAAAGGCGATGAGAATGATCAGGTCATTGGTGGCCACCTGGACCACGGTGTAGGCGGGATTCCCCCGGGTCAAATGACTCCAGACAAAAACCATGGCGGTGCATGGCGCGGCCCCCAAAAGAACGGCGCCGGCAAGATAAGCCTTCGCCAATTCAGGCGAGATCAAGGATTTGAATACGATATAAAAGAAAAACGCGGCGATACCGAACATGGTGAAGGGCTTGATCAGCCAGTTGACGACCCAGGTGACATAAAGCCCCGTTGGATTCTTGCCGACATTTTTAATGCTGGCGAAATCAACCTTCATCATCATGGGATAGATCATCAGCCAGATCAGGACCGCGATCGGGATGGAGACTTTCGCGTACTCAAATTTGGCCAACTCCGCCGGGATGGCGGGGAGAAATTTTCCGATCAGGACCCCCGCGACCATGCACAGGATGACCCACAGGGACAGGTTCCGCTCAAAGAAGCTGATTCCGTCCGTCTTGCTCCTTTTCATTTCATATCACCTCCCGGATGCGGGAACGACTCACTCCCGCCTTTGCCTGGTCAGCTTTCAGATTGTCCTCTTGGTCTATCCTTGCTCGAATCATGCCGCCATTTCAGCACGCTGAATCCTTTCTTTGCTTTTGTCGCCGACACAGATCCGCTGGGATGCACTCAAGAATCGATTCTAGAACAACCTGGTCCGCCTGAATGTCCGGCGAACCGGACAACGATTCGAGCAGCCAAATACGCAACGGCCGGGGGAACGGTTCGGCCAGGCGGTAGTAAACCCACTTTCCGTCCTTGCGGCTTTGCACCAGCCGTGCGTGTTGCAGGATACTCATGTGGCGGGATACCGTTGCAGTCGCCAGGCGAAGCATTTCGACCAGCTGACAGACACACAGCTCGTCATGCCTCAACAAGGCCGCAATCACTCGCATCCGGCTCCCATCCGCCAAGGCCTTGGCGATCGTGAGGGAAGTTTCCATGCCGCACCTTCAATTCTAAGTTTAGCTAAATGACGAAAGGAAATTAAGCCATCACCCCTGGCTTGTCAAGTTTTTTGGGGCCCGGTTCGACGGTCTCGACCCATCCACCCATCCCGGGGGGCTGGAACCAACCGCTGCCCTTGTTTCATTAATGAAACAAAGCGGATGCTACTGTTTCAAAAGTGCAGCGCGGAGTCTTGCCCGGTTGCTTGGGAATAGCTCTAATAGATTGTAAGCATAAGAAAAAATGAGCGATCCCGGGGAGCTGGAGGGGGGCATGGATTTTGCCTATTCCTCGTTGCGGGAGGACTGACGGTGAAAGTGGCCGTGCCGATTTATCACGACCGGATCGCGTCCCATTTCGGGACCGCCCCGGATCTCATCCTGCTGCTAGTGGAAAAACGGCGTGTCATCGCTCTGCTGGAACTCCATCTGGCGGGGCAATCGCCGGCCGCGCGCCGGCACAAGTTGATCGCCTTGGGCACCGAGTGGCTGCTGTGCGGGGCCATTGAAGGGCCGGTGCGATCGCAACTGGAGCGGCGCGGGATCCGGGTGAGCGCCGATCTGAAGGGCCCCTATGCGGAGGTGCTGGGGCAGGTGGTGGGGATTTCGACGGAGCAGTTGGGCCGTCGGGCAGCCCAGGGCTGACCGCAACCAAGGAGGACATCATGGATGCTGCCATGGCAATCACCGGCGACGGGCGAGTGACTCAAACCATGGAATTCTTAAGCCGATTGCTGGAAGGCTACACCGGCAACGGTTTTTCCGTGCGCCTCTGGAACGGAGCAACCTGGCCGGAACACGGTTGCAACAAGCCGCGCATCACCCTGGTGCTCAATCATCCCGGGGCGCTGCGCAACACCTTCTGGCCGCCAACGGAAGCAACTATGGGTGAGGGCTACATCTTCGGCGATTACGATCTGCTGGGTGAGGTGGAAGCCCTGTTCGAAGTGGTGGACTATTTGTCCAATCGGGTGACGGACCTGCCCCGCTGGCTCGGGTGTGCCCGCCGGTTGCTGACGCTGCCGGCCGGTGAACATCCGCTCGACGGCCGCCGGTTCGCGCGCTTCCAGGGCCTGATCCACAGCCGCGCGCGGGATCGCCAGGCGATTCGCTACCATTATGATGTTTCCAACGATTTCTACGCCCTCTGGCTCGATTCGCGGATGGTTTACTCGTGCGCCTGGTTCACCGATCCGGCGGAAAGCCTGGACCGGGCCCAGCAACGTAAAATCGATCTCATCTGCCGCAAACTGGGCCTCCAACCCGGTGAGCGACTGCTCGATATCGGCTGCGGTTGGGGCGGGCTGATCCAGCACGCGGCCGCGCACTACGGGGTGGAAGCCCTGGGCATCACCCTGAGTAAAGCCCAAGCCGGGTATGCTCGAGAGCGCATCGAGGAAGCCGGGCTGAGTTCACGCTGCCGGGTGGAACTGATGGATTACCGGGACCTTCCCGGCAGCAACCGGTTCGATAAGATTGCCAGTGTCGGGATGTTCGAACACGTGGGCGAGTCCCGGCTGGAGCAATACTTTCGGCGCGCCTTCGAGCTGCTGAAGCCGGGTGGGCGGTTTCTCAATCACGGTATCACCGAGGCTGTCGGCCGGCCCAAGACCCGCGGTCCCAGCTTCATCGACCGCTACGTGTTCCCGGACGGGGAACTGCTGCCCATCTCGACCACCCTCAACACGGCGGAGGCGGTCGGCTTTGAAGTGCGCGACCTGGAAAGTCTCCGCGAGCACTACGCCCTGACGCTGCGCCATTGGGTGCGGCGGTTGGAAGAACGGCATCGGCAGGCGGTGCTCGCCGCCGATGAAGTGACCTATCGGATCTGGCGCCTGTTCATGGCCGGATCGGCGCACAATTTCCACACCGGCCTGATCAATGTTTACCATGCCTTGTTGCTGAAACCCCAGGGCGGACCCAGCGGGCTGCCGCTCAGCCGCGGTTGCTGGTATGCCGACGGGGGTGGGTCCTGAACCCGGTTCGGACCAGGGAGGTGGGGAGATGGAAGCCTGCTGCGCGAGTCACGCTGGAAGTCCTGGATCCGGCAATGGCGGTTGGGAAACCGGCCGGCTGCTGCCGCTGAACGAGCGCCTGAGGGTCCGCCGGGTCCTTGCCGGGCATCCGCTGTTCAATCGCTTGCCCGCAAGGTGCAGGCAGTTTCTGCCCAGCTGCGCCACCATTGAAGAATTTGCCGGCGGGACCATGCTGCTGCGCGCCGGGCTGCGGGCCAGACGGTTCTATCTGGCCCTGGAAGACGGCCTGCCGGTGGAATGGACCTGTTCCCAAACCGGTAACGGCGGCATCTTCACGGTGGCCCGCAACGCTCTGGTGGGCATCTCCTGGTGTTTTCCACCCCATCGCTGGCAATGCAGTCTGCGTCTATTGAGATCGGCCGCCCTGGTGGTCCTGGATGCCAGGCGGCTGAGCAAGCTCATGGGCTACGATCCCGATCAGTGCCCGGAACTAAACCTGTTCGTGCTCCATCGGTTCCTCCATCGGCTGCACCATGACCCCGCGCCATGCCCGGAATGTTGCTGAGTCTTCGCTTGCCGATCACCTGATTGACGTCGTGACACCGTGACGCTATGGTGTCGGGCCAACAGGGAGGTGAAATCATGACAACCCCGGCCAAACGAGCCACGGTCTATTTGGATCCCGATCTACACGAGGCATTGAAATTGAAAGCTGTTGAGTCCTCAAGGACGGTTTCCGATTTGATCAACGCCGCGGTCCGAGAAGCTCTCTCCGATGATGCCGAGGACCTCGCCGCCTTCAATGAAAGGGCCGACGAAGCCTTGATCAGCTATGATGAAATGATAACCAGGCTGAAGTCCGATGGCCGTATATGAGATTTTCTTCAAGGAATCGGTCTGGAAAGATATCCATAAGATACCGAACAAAGATCTGAAATCTATCCTGAGAAAGATCAGGGAGCTATCGGAAAACCCACGGCCGGTTGGATGCGAGAAGCTCACCGGCCAAAATCGTTACCGACTGCGGCAGGGACGGTATCGCATGGTCTACTCAATTCAAGATAAGGCCCTGACGATCTGGGTGGTGGCAATCGGACACCGCAAGGATGTATACCGGTGAAGCGAACCTGCGGGCCGGGGAGGGGGCAAAGCCGGCGGCCTTTGCAGCCGGGAGCGCCCGGTCAGGTGGGTGAATGGCCTTGCGGGTCGCCGGCAATGCTGTTGCTTCAACGTCGCCCCCGCGCAGGCGGGGATCCAGAACTCCTTGAAAAAATTGGATTCCCGCCTTCGCGGGAATGACGAACGTGGCTCAAGTCAACGGTATTGCGAATCGCCGGTGGGGCTGGCTTTACCCGGGCCGGATCGATACAGCTCCAACAGGGCCGCCACCGTAGTGCGCTGGCGGGCGGAAAGGGCGTAGCGTTGGTCGAGTATTCCGTTCATGCGCAGGCGGCCGACGATTTTCATGATTTCAGGTGGCGGCGCGGCCAGCTTGGCGGCCGCTTCGGCCACCCGGCCCTGGAGGCCGGCAAAACCGGCGCCGGCCGGAATGGCGAAAAAACGCGGCGATTCATGGATCAGGGTGAAAAGCCTCAGGGGTACCGAAAGATCACCGCCGAACGAGCGCACCAGGGTGGCAAAGCGCCGCACCGGAGCCGGAATGGCTTCGAGTTGCCGACGCAGTTCATGAATTCTTCGATAGCGAAAGTCCATCTCCCCGTGGATCAGTTCGCGGTCGAATTCCCCCTTGGGGTATTCGGTCTCGATGGTTTCCATGATTTGGAGACAATCCCGGAGCGTTTCCAGCAAAGTATCACTCATGGTCCATCCATCCTTGCCTGAAGGTGGATTTCGGTAAGGCCCGCCGCCGCCAGGAGCGGCCCGACCCATTCAGCAGGCCGGGCGAGTCGGGTGAGCGTCCATTACGATTATCGCCCTCATTCCGGGGCAAAGACAACGGTTCCGGTTTTAGGATGCGATGTTTCAAGACCAGGTGCGGGCAGGATGCCCGCGCTCCCGGGAAAGGGCCCACGGGAAGTGAAGGATTTCTCCTCAACGAGGATAAAAAGGCGCCGAACTTGGTCGTTCGGCGCCTTCGAGATCAGCGGCGTAACGGTACGCTTGGGGGCATCAGCCGTAAATGCGCCCGAAGACCATGCCGCAGATGGTCGACATCACGACCACCAGGCTGACATAGACCACGGTTTTCTTGGTCCCCATCACGCTCCGGATCACCAGCATGTTGGGCAGACTGAGCGCCGGACCCGCCAGCAGCAGGGCCAGGGCCGGCCCCTGGCCCATGCCGGAGCCCACCAGGCCCTGAAGGATCGGGATTTCGGTGAGGGTGGCAAAATACATGAAGGCCCCCACCACCGCCGAGAACAGATTGGCGCCGAGGGAATTCCCCCCCACCAGACCGCTCACCCACCGCGACGGGATCAGGCCTTCCTCGCCGGGGCGGCCCAGCAGCAGGCCGGCCACCAATACGCCGCCCAGGAGCAACGGCAGGATCTGTTTGCCAAAGTCCCAGGTAGCCAAAAACCAGTCTTCGGTTTCCCCTCGAGTGGTGGTGATCATCACCGTCAGGGCGACGATGCCCACGGAAAAAGCCAGCAGCGGTTGCCGAGGAAAAGCGAAAGCCACGGCGGCCACGGCCACGGCGCTCAGGAGCATCTTACCGAGTTGCACCCGGAACCAGGCCACCAGGAGGATGCCCAACAAGAATGCGAATCCGCCCGTAAGCCACCATTTGATCTGATAGATCGCGTTCCAGACCCCCACCGGTTCAGACGACTTGCCCCAAGTGGCGAAAATGAGCAGTCCCACCATGGCCGCGAAGTGCACCACGTTTTGCCACAGCGGCCGTTCCACCTCGGCTTCCGGCAGGTGCATGGCGGCATCCGCCTTGGCCTGCTCTTCCTTGAGGAAAATGAGGTGCATCAAGAGCCCGATCACGACGCTGAAACTGATGGCCCCGATCGCCCGGGCCAGCCCCAGATGCAGCCCGAGTACCCGCGCGGTGAGGACAATGGCCAGAATGTTGATGGCGGGACCGGAATAGAGGAACGCAATGGCCGGTCCGAGACCCGCGCCGCGCTTCCAGATGCCGGCGAACAGGGGCAGCACCGTGCACGAACAGACCGCCAGGATGCTCCCGGAAACCGAAGCCACCCCGTAGGCCAGCGTCTTCTTGGCAGCCGCCCCCAGGTACTTCATCACCGCCGCCTGGGAAATGAAGCAGGAAATGGCGCCGGCGATGAATAGGGCCGGCACCAGGCAGAGCAGCACATGCTCCCGGGCATACCAATTGACCAGGGCCAGGGATTCAAGCACTGCGCCGGTGAACCTCTGGCTGTCCATGGGCAGCCAGAAAACGACCGCGAACACCCCGATGATCAGGGTCATGGGTTTCCAGATGGCACTCCATTCGATCCTGCCGGCAACGGGTTCCTGTTTCTGGTTCAGCGTCGCGTCCTCGGGAAGTTCCTTCTCAACTGTAACGCTTCTTGCCATTTTTAAGTCTCCTTCAACCGCTTTCCGATGCCGCCCGGTGCAGACCCCCGCACGCCGTTCGCGGCCCCCTTTCGGGTATCGGAATAGTAAAAATTCAATCCCTTAAAGTCAATGCAAATGCTTTACCAAAGGTTCCTATGAAAATATGTAACAGTTTGTAATTGCTACGAATTATATATTTATGATGGTGTATTCCTTGGTCAATTAAATAGCCCAATGGCGATTTATTGCCGAATCTTGAGCCTCTGCCTCGGCTCCGGTGGGGGCCAAGGGAGCTGAAGGCTCAGGCTCAGCGGTTCAGGTCCCGTACCGATCCGATTGGGAAGGCCGATAACTGGCCTCGAAGACCGGGACTCAATGGGGTTGAAGAGCGTCCTTGACCGGTTTCAGCAAGCGTTCGCGAACGAAGGCCAGGGCCCGCCGCGGGTCCTGGTCCAGATCGATGGCCAGAACTTCGCGGGCGTCTTCGGGTTCCAACACCAGGCTCACCCGTTTGAATCTCATGGCGTATCCTCCTGTTCCTACCCATCCGCGATGGTCGCGGTGGGGGTGACGGGGTCCGCCGCCGTCAGCGGGGCAGGCATCCGCGATGGCCTCGCCTTCGCTAATGTTTAAGCAATCGGCGTGCCAGGTTCCCGGCATCGGTCAAAAGGGTGAAGGTCACCGGGGTGATCACCAGGGTCATCACGGTGCCCACCAGCAGTCCGAAGGCCGCGGCGGTAGCCAGGGGCGACATCCGTTCCAGACCGACGGCGGTTTCGAGGATCATCGGCAGCATCCCCACGATGGTGGAAATGGTGGTCATCAGCACCGGGCGCAGGCGCAGTCGCACCGCCTGTTCCATGGCTTCATTTTGGGCCATGCCGTCGTGCAGGGCCTGCTGGATGAAGTCGATCAGGAAGATCGAATTGTTGATCACGATCCCGGCCAGCAGCAGGATCCCCATCATCGCCGGCATGCACATGGGTTTGTTGGTGATCAGCAGGCCCCAGAGCGAACCGATCAGGGCCAGGGGAATGGCCACCAGGATCGGCAGCGGCAGGATGAAGGAACGAAACACGCCCATCAGCAGCACCAGCAGGAGTACCATGCCAAGCATCACCGCCTTCATCACTCGCGGCATGCTGTCGGCCATTTCCGCCGCGGTACCGCTATAGCTGAGCGAATAACCGCCGGGGAGGGGAACGCCGCCGAGGCGTTCCTGAATCCCGTCGAGCACCTGGGAAATGCGCCGGGCGCGGTTGTAGCCGGTGATATCGATGGTGTTTTGGAGGTTTTCCCGGGTGATGGCGGTCTGCCCCGGCACCGTTTCGATCCCGGCCAGGGTCCTCAGCGGCACCGGTCCGCCGGGGGTGTGGATATCCAGTTCGGACAGGGCTTCGACCGTGGACACCCAGCGCTCGGCGTAATCCACCCGGATCGGGACATCGAGAAAGCCCGTGAGGCGCAGTCCCGACACCGGCTGGCCCCCGACCGCCAGTTGCAGTTCGCTCGCGATGGTCCCCGGCGATGTGCCGTAGAGCCTGGCCATGCGCGGGTCCGGACGAACCATCACCTCGGGTTTATCGAGCCACCAGGAACGGGTGAGATCCAGCAGTCCCGGTTGCCCATCGAGCCGTTCCAGCAGCTTGCCGCTGAGGGAACTCAGCACCCGCGGGTCGCGTCCGCTCACCAGCAGATCGATGGGGGCCTTCGAGGTGCTCATGGGCGAGGCGCCGTATTCGTGGATCTGAAGCGAGCGCAGTTCCGGGATGGCGCTGATGGCCCGGCGCCAATCGTCGGCGATGTCCCAGATCGAGCGCCGGCGCTGATCGCGGGTGGTGAGATTGACGACGAGCAGGGCCTGTTGGGCGGTTTGACCGCCGGCGCCGAAGGAAATTTCGCCCGGTTCCGATCCCACCATGGAGGAAATCATCAGCACAATGGGTTCGCTCCGAATGATCGCTTCCACCTCGGTCAGCGTTTGTTCCATCCGCGCGATCCCGGCGTTCGGCGGCAGTTCGAAGGTAACGTTCATGATCCCGGTGTCCATGGGCGGCATCAATTCGCGCCCCATGATCGGGGTGACCAGGCGAACGGTGGCGAGAAAAATGAGCAGCACCACGATCATGGTGAGCGCCCGGTGGCGTAGCCCGATCTGAAGGAGCCGGACGTAGGTTTCGGCCAGCCGGTCGTTCAGCCGGCTCACCCGGGCGGCGGCCCGCTCTAGAACATTGCGTTTCTCTTGGTCGGGCTTTAGCAAGCGCAGGGCCAGGGGCGGCACCACCAGCACCGCCACCAGCAGCGAGCCCACCAGGGCTAGACACAGGGTCACGGTGAACTGGCGCAACACCTTTTCCACATAGCCGCCGGCGAACATGATCGGGATCAGCATCACCACGGTGGTGAGGAGCCCGGCCGTGATCGAGGTGAGGATCTCGCTCACCGCCTCTTCCACGCACCCTTTCGCGGCGCCCGCACAGCCGCGCTGATGGCGATCGATGTTTTCCACCACCACCACGGTGGCATCCACCACCATGCCGGTGGCGATGATCAGCCCCGAGAGGGTCACCACGTTCAGGGTGTAGCCGGTGTAACCGAGGGCGGCGAGACCGAACAAAAACGACAGGGGGATGCTCACCATCGCGATCAGGGACGCCCGCAGATCGGCCAGAAACAAGAAGATGATCACCACGGTGAGGCCGATCGCGGCATAGAGGGAACCGCGCATGCCCGAGGTGTTGCGGTCGATCAAGGGCTGCTGGTCGTTGGTCAGGTCAAATTCGAGGTCCGGCCAGAGGGCGGCCATTCGTGGCAGATCCTGCTTGACTGAACGGATGGCGCTGATCACGTTGCCGCCTTCGGCGCGCAGCACATTGACGGCGATCGCCGGCCGCCCGTTGCCGTGATAGATGCTGCGTGGGTCTCTCACGCCCAGTTCGATCGCGGCCACATCTTTCAACCGGATGGTGGCGTTATTGGTCTGCTGGACCACCATCTCCTCGAGGTCCCGGAGATCGCGAAATTCCCCCACCGCCTTGACCAGGGCTTCCCCCCGGGGGCCTTGGATGAGGCCGGCCGGAGCGGTGATGTTCTGGTTCTTGATCGCGCTCACCACGGCGTCGGGCGTCAGCGCGTAGGCCCGCAGCCGGTCCCGATCGAGGCGGACATTGATTTGCAACTGATGGGCCCCGAACACATCGACGTCGGCCACGCCGGGGAGATTGAGCAGATGGTCCTTGATGTCGTTTTCCGCCAGCAGCCGCACCTGGGCCAGATCGAGGGGCGAACCCGGGCGCGGCGTCAGGGCCAGGGTGACGATCGGGCGGGTGGCGTCGGTGATTCGGTAGATGCGCGGTTCCAGGATGTCTCGGGGCAGTTCGGCGCGAATCCTGGAGAGGGCGTTCTGAACATCCACCACCGCTTCACCGATGGGCTTTTCGTAGAGAAACTCGGCATTCACCGCGGACACTTCGTCGCGCGAGGTGGAACTCACCTTTTTCAGGCCATTGATGGAGGCCAGTTCCTTTTCCACGATTTCGGTGATGCGGCGCGCCACATCGACGGCGGTGGCGCCGGGTTCCACGGTCACCACCGCCACCTGGGGCGGGTTGGTGTCGGGGAAATACTCGGTGGGCATCAGGAAAAACGCCCGGCTCCCGAGCACGGTGATGAGCAGAGCGCCCACCAGCACCGCCCAGGGATTATCCAGCGCGAATCGATGCGGCTTCATTGAAGCGTCTCCACCGCCTGGCCCTGATGGTGCCGCACCCATTGCAGGTATTCGCCCACCGCCACCCGGTCGGAAGCGCTCAGATCCCCTTCGACCACACTCGAAGTATCATTAACGAGGCGCACCACCACCGG
>MNZR01000194.1 GCA_001873705.1 Syntrophobacteraceae bacterium CG2_30_61_12 | reverse complement strand
TTTCTTCCCGTGGCCGGACCGGATTGCGGCAAACCGCCCAATGGCCCCAGGGTGATTATACTTGTGAAGGCTTAAAAGTTTCATTTCCGCGCGGAGACGCAGAGACGCGGAGGTTGATTTCAGGGCTCTTCTCCGCGCTCTCAGCGCCTCTGCGGGAACACAAAACGTAACTTCTCAAGCTAAACAAATATATATCGGTCGGCTTCATCTTGGGTCTGGATGATTGAGCCCACCGTTGTGCGAATTCGCGCCGGTCAGAGTGTGCGCGGCCCTCCCTGACTGGTGATGGGGGTCCATGGCGTCAAGAACGTCAGGGGGCTCCCGTTGGTCGCGCCCTGACCTACGTTGGGGAAACGCCGGTGGCTGAAAAAGGAAACCCGCCGGCCTCGGGAGATCGAGGCTAAGCCGGTGTAATCCGTGGTCGAAGCAATACGAGCGCCAGGGTCCTGGAAATTGGCGATGATCTGAACGTTTCGGCTTGGCGGGATGGTTGGGGGAACGGAGCAATGGGCGAAACCGAGAGGCGCGGTCCGGGCTAGCAGAGTGTTCGCCCGGACCGACATCCTCTTCCGTGGCTCAAAAAAGGCTTGAGCGACAGACTGCGCGGAGTGGCGCAGAGTTACTTCTTCATGTGTTTGTAGAACAGCGATTCGGTCTTGGCAGCCATGGCCTCGGCACGGTCGGCGGCAGCTTCCGCCCGCTTCACGGCCTGAGCGTTATCGGCCTGGCTTTGCTCCAGGGTGGTCAACCGTTGCATGATCTGATCCTGACCGGCCTGCAGTTTCTGAATGTCACTCTGGGTGGCGCAGGCGGACAGCATGGTGCAAAGCAAAGCCACGACAAAAATAGCGGATAGAATTCTTTTCACTTTCGTTCTCCTCTTGCCAAAATAAACGTTGTTAAAATTTGACTGTGGAACCTCATAACCAACGAACCCTTGCCCCTGAAAAAACTCTTCGCTTTCTTCTCTGATTGCCGCTTTCCTCCTCTTTTGCTTGAAACCTTCTAATGAGAACCCCCTCCTCCCGCGGCCGTTCTCCCGCAACCACCCGGTCCGGCCGGATTGTAACGACGGCCTGCCGGTTGCCAGGTACCGGTGAACACCTAACCGGTGTCGACTAAAGCCGCTCCCGGCTGATTCCCCGTGCGGCGTTAGCAGGTCCGGCCGGAATGCTCAACGGCGCCCGCGGCGGGTCGATCCGGTCATTGTCAACTGCGATTATACCCCTAAAAGTGTACAATGTATATCAAATGTTTGCCACCCAAGATCATTGGTCCAAACCGGCCAGTGGATACCCCGGGCCGCTCCGGTTGGAGATGCGGCTGACGTTGGTGGGGACGCCGTTTTGCAAGCGCAGGGCCAGCAGCAAACGGTCCCGATCCACTAGGTCGCCAAGGCCGGAAGCCTGCAACTTATCCAGCCCATAAGCGGTGTAATCCCCAACCCGCTGGTACACGTCGGGGTGGGCTTCGACAAAAATCTGCTCATCGATCCGGCCGATCTTCACCGGCTGATAGATGATTTCCAACTTGGTGCCGATCGCCACCTGTGGATAGAGTAGGAGAATGTGCTCCGGGTAGCAGCGGATACAGCCGTGGCTCACCAGTCGCCCCACTCCCCAGGGCATGGCGGTACCGTGGATGCCGTAAGCGCCAAGAGACAGACCCATGAAGTAGTCCCCTAGAGGATTGTCCGGACCCGGCGGCATGGTGGCGGCCTGGTACTTGGCCTGCAACGATGCCGGGATATACCAGGTCGGGTGCTCGCGCTTCTCTCTGATGAAGCCGACGCCGAGCGGGGTTTCCCAGCCTTCGTCACCAATGCCGATGGGATAGGTCTGCACCGTCCGGGATTTCGCATCGAAGAAATAGATCCTCAATTCCGGGATGTTGATCACCAGTTGCGACAATTGGGTCGGCGGCAGCACAAACAGGCTGGGCACCATGACGGAACGCTTGGTCGGGGGCAGCCAGGGGTCCATATTGGGATAAACCAGGGTCACGTCGTTGTAACCCAGGCCGTAGTTACGGGCGATATCCAGCATGGTTTCGCCGGCCTTGACCTTGTGCCACTGTGGTTTTCCCACCACCGTCAGCCGGCTGGGGTCGTACGGGTAACGCCTGACTCCGCCTTCCGGTTCCGCTTGCGCTGCCGCTGCACCAAGGGTGATCATCACCGCGGCCGCCAGCGCCACGACCAGCCGGATGGGCGGCGAGGCGAATCTGAGTTTCGTCATTGCGAGCTTCCTCATGGTTTGACCAATTCCCGCCACCGTTCGCGGAAGCTTCCTGCAAACGGGGTGAACTGCGCGGGTGAAAATTTATGGGGCGTTCCGCAGCCGATGTCAAACTGAAAAATCGTAATCGCTCGCCCGATGGACCATGCCGTCGAAATCATCAAACAGCCGACTCACGCAAAGACGCAAAGGCGCAAAGAACTGGCGACGGTGGGCGTCAATAGACACAATGCCTCGCCGCGAGAGGTGAACGGTCACGAAAAATCAGCATCGCATCTATGATCCCTTGCCGCGGTTCACCCGGTTTTTCTCATTTCCCGCTCAGGACAAACAGGGCCTGGTTGCGTCGGATGGTGCGTCGATCCAGTTGATCCCACCAGATCGGGTGAGAAACGACGGCGTTCCGGCTGCCCCGGAGGATTTCCCGAGCGCTCACCAGCCAGTGGGCAGCGACGTCGTGGGGTTCAACCGGCAGAGTGCTTGCAAGCTGGCTGGGATCGACCAGGACCACGACCTGGAAGTCCGCCGCAAGCCAGCCCAAAGCGTCCAACACCGCCACCTGCAGGTCCAGGTGCCCGGCGCCGTCACCGAGACAGGTGCCGTCTTCGGCCACCGCCAGCACTTCACTGATCACCAGGTCGATCGGCTTCGGCCGGGATTCCCGGCACGACAGGCGCTGCCCGAACCGATCGACAAACCGCGACGACACCGCCATGGCCCGCTTCGCTATCGGGATCTCGGCACCATCCAGCAGGCGAAAGCCGTGCTGGAGACCCGGGGTCGGCAGCAGCAGCAGCTTGCGATCAAACAGGGCATTCAAACGCACCTGTCTGAGACTGGGATGAAGCGACACCAGGACCCGGGTGGCGCTTCGATAGACCGCCAGCTTGCGCAGGTTTTCCGCGGCCTTATCCCAGAGCGGTTGAACCCCGGCCAGGCGCTCGCGGAATTGCTCCCGCAGTTCACGCTTGCGCGCGGCGGCATCGTGTTCCATCGGCAACCTTCGCTTTCGCTCGATCGCTTACAGCACCGCTGTAAACGGTTGCATCTTCGCTTGCATGGGGGCCTTGTTGCCTGCTGCCGGCGATCCTAAAATTCACCTTGCTGTCATTTCGACCAAAGTGGGAAATCCCACGGTCCATCACCTTCGTTCGGGATGACAACCGGTCCGGTTTTAGCCGCGCGCGGTATAACAGCACTCGCCTTATCTTCCAAACGGCGGTATGATTATCACAAAATCCAGGGCTGAGGTGAAACCTTCGCGGCGCTTCATGGCA
>MNZR01000029.1 GCA_001873705.1 Syntrophobacteraceae bacterium CG2_30_61_12 | reverse complement strand
GTCCCCCAGCCGATAGGGATTCAACAGAGTCAAAGGTCGTTCGCCTGTGCTCATGGCCATGGCTCCCTTCACACCGGCGGCTGAATCGGTCCGCCGTTGCCATTACCGTTGCCATTACCGTTGCCGTTGCCGTTGCCCGGTTTTTGCCAGCGGTACACCCGCATGGGCGGAACATTGAGCAGTTCCACCCCGACATCACAGCCGCCCAGGAGGCGGGTGCCCAAGCTGCACACCCGGTCGCGGAACTGGTAGGCGACGAAAAGTCCGCCGGGGGCCAATTCGTTCCAGACACTGGTGATGATTTGCCCGCCCAGATCGGCCTTCATGGTGGAAAAGGGAATCCCGGAAATCACCACGTCCGGCGCCGGCAGCCCATACTCATCCAGATATTCGCTTAAGAACAAGGCGTTGCCATGACGCGGCGTGAACCGCTCATCCTTGATTCGCCCCAGCCCGCGCACAAACCGATCGCTGATTTCGATGCTGAGAAGCCGTGCATCCGGGCGCATGGAATCGAGCAATGCCCGGGTCGTGCCGCCGGTGCCGGGGCCTAGTTCCACCACCACCCGGGCCTGGCTCACCTTGGCCATCTTGATGATGCGGCGTTCCAGAAAGCGGGAACTGGGCACAACCGAGCCCACCTGCTGGGGGTGCCGCAGAAATCCGTGTAAGAACTGAACCCGCGTGTCGTTACGCAACTGATCTAGAAAAAGCATTTTGTTTCGCCTCGTGTTAAGCTGATCATCACTGGCCTTCCGCGCGGCGCTCGAGCACCGGGCCCCGTACCGAAAGCTAACCGAATGTCCACATTCGCGGTATTATACGCGAACAGATGAATTTTTCACCATCTTTTCCTTTCGTGCCGGCATCGCCCGGAGGCAGGCCGTCGTGCTTGCCCGGCCCTTGACTCGTGGCGCGGACCCGGCATCAGACCTCGAACCAAAGGACAAGACCATGGCGGTAACCAGTTACTGGGCGGACAATTACGTTGACAAGCAACGCGGCGTCGCCGCAGCCATCAGCCTGATCAAATCCGGTCAGCGGGTGTTCGTGGGTTCTTCCTGCGGCGAACCGCAGCATCTGGTACGAGGCCTGTCCGAGGCATCCGGGCATTTCACCGACCTGGAAATCGTCCGCCTGCTGTCGCTCGAAAGCGTCCCGCTGACCATGATCGCCGACAAGACCAGGAGCCAGAGTCTCAATATCCGATCCTTTTATCTAGGTTCGGCCAGTTCCGCGGAGCTGCGGAAAAACCTGCGCTTTTTCACCCCGATCAATCTCTCCGAGGTGCCGCGCCTGTTCAAGAGCCGCAAACTGCCGCTGCACGTGGCCCTCATTCAGGTCAGCCCACCCGATGATTTCGGCTGGATGAGCCTGGGGGTATCGGTGGACGTGACCCTGGCGGCGGCCTTTTCCGCCGATCTGGTGATCGCCCAGGTCAATTCCCGGATGCCCCGGGTCCACGGCCAAGGCTTCATTCACGTCAACGACGTGGATGTGATCGTGGAACACGACGAGGACCTCCTGACCATCGAACCGCTGCCGGAATCGGACCAGGCCAATACCGTCGGCCGCCACATCGCCAACCTGATCGAAGACGGTTCCACCATTCAGATCAGCCTCGGCACCACCCCCCAGGCGACGCTCCTGGCCCTGGCCGAAAAAAACGATCTGGGCGTGCATTCCCAGTTTCTCACCGACGACATGATGCACCTGGTGTCCATGGGGGTGATCACCAACCGCAAGAAGGGCTTCAACGAAGGCAAGCTGGTGGCGAGCATCGCCATCGGCAGCACCGCCTTGTACGAATTCGTCAACCAGAACCCCGGGGTCGAACTGCACCCTTCCGACTACGTCAACGATCCCCGGGTCATCAGCCGGCACAACAAGATGGTGG
This sequence comes from Syntrophobacteraceae bacterium CG2_30_61_12, assembly GCA_001873705.1. Classification (GTDB taxonomy): domain Bacteria; phylum Desulfobacterota; class Syntrophobacteria; order Syntrophobacterales; family DSM-9756; genus CG2-30-61-12. The sequence goes on along the minus strand of MNZR01000029.1, from coordinate 1,556 downwards.
CCATGAACGTTGCCATGGCCATCGATCTCACTGGGCAAATCGCGGCCGATGCCATGCCCTTCAACTATTACTCGGGGGTTACCGGGACCCTCGATTTTATCCGCGGCGCGGCCATGTCCGAAGGCGGCAAGTCAATCATGATGCTGACCTCCACCGCCGCCGCCGGCACCCGCGGCAGGATCGTGCCGAAGCTTGGCGACGCGGCGGTGGTGGTGCCGCGTGGTGACGTCCAATACGTGGTGACCGAATACGGGGCGGTCAATCTGTTCGGCAAAAGCTACCAGGAGCGCGCTCTGGCCCTGATCAGCGTGGCGCACCCGGCATTTCGCGAGGAACTGTTCCATGAAGCCAGGAAGATGGGCCTCCTGGGAGCGGAACACTCACTCAGCGAATCGATCCACGGCGTCTATCCGATCCGCCTGGAAGAAACCATCGATCTCAAGGGCGAATCGGTCACCCTGCGCCCGACCAAGCCGGTGGACGGTCGCGCGCTCCAGGAACACTTTTACAACCTGGACCGGCGCGATGTGGTGTCGCGGTTCTTCCGGCCCAAGACCAGCTTTCCGCGCAGCGATGTGGAAGCCATGTCGACCAGCGATTACGTGCGCAATCTGACCATCATCGCGGTGGTGGGGGAAGTGGGCTTCGAGCGGGTGGTCGGGGTGGGCGAATACTATCTGGACGAATCCAACAACATGGCGGAAGTGGCTTTTTCCGTGGACAAAGCCTGGCAGGGCAAGGGCCTGGGCCGAATACTCATCAACAAACTGGCGGCAGCCGCCCGGGAAAACGGGATTTCCGGTCTATTCGCCTACACCGCGCCCGAGAATCAGCGGATGATGAAATTGTTCATGACCCTGCCCTACAAGGTCACCACCCAGATGGACGGCGATGTGTATTTGTCCTGCCGGTTCGACAAGGGCAAATGATCGAGCGTCGGCGCGGAGTGGTTCTTACGGGCTGGAAGCTGAAGCTTGAGCACGAGCGGAACTGTCCGGACCCGTTCAAGACATGCGGCCGGTTGTCAACCATCCCGCGAGATGGTTGGGTATGTATGGAATCCGACCGCCGGCCACCGTGTCACTGAAGTTGCTTCAGTTTTTCGGCCGCGCTGCCGGCTTCCAGCGCATTGGGATAGCGATCCACCACCCGCTGGTACAGGATCCGGGCCGCCGTTTTGTCGCCGAGCTTGCTCCAGGCATTGGCCTGCTGCAGGATCGCGGTCGGCACCTTGTTGCCGTTCGGGTAATGGTCAACCACCTGCTGGTAGGCTGCTATCGCTTCCTTGTAATGCTGCTGCTCGAAATGCGCTTCCCCGATCCAGAACTGAGCATTGTCCGCCAGGATGGATTTCGGGAACTGTTGCACAAAAGCTATGAATTCCTTGCGTGCGGCGTCGAAGTTCTTTTCCTGATGGAGCTTGAGCGCCTTGGTGTATTGGGCTTTTTCCGGATCTTGCGACGGTGATGGAACCGGAGCCGGGGCCGCGGCGGGCGCGGGTGCCGGGGCCGCGGGACTTGCCGCCGCCGGCGCCGAGCTGGGTGCGGCGGGCGCCG
>MNZR01000007.1 GCA_001873705.1 Syntrophobacteraceae bacterium CG2_30_61_12 | reverse complement strand
GGTCCGTAGCCACGTTAAAGACCGGCACCAGCGCCTGCCAATCGCCGGATGCCAGCAATTCGGGCAGAACCCTGAAGGTGGCCGGAGGCAGCAAAGCTTCCGGGTCCCGCACGAGCAATACCGCAGCGCCGTCACCGAGCCCGTTGCGAAGGTCGGCAACGCCGGCAAGGGCGCTCTTCGGCACGCTTTTCACCGGCGCCGGGGCGGCGAACCGGTGCAGATAATCCAGGCAGAAGCGATGGCTAAAAATGGTTTCTTCCACCGCCGCCGGGGGATCGGTCGCGACCACTACTTCAAAGGCAAGGCTTGTTCCTGCCATGTAAACCTCGGTGGTTGAAGGTCAACTTCGGGTTCCAGGCTTCGATCGTCTGCGGCTCTGGGTACGGCTGTGGGAGTGGCTGTGGGCGTAGAGGATCAGACCAAGCAGCTTGGGAATGACTTTCCAGTATCGGTAGCGCCGGGCGATGGCGAAACCGATTGGCCGCAGGCACCACGCCTGCTCCGGATGATCCAACAGATTCAGCGTGGCGGCGACCGCCCGCGACGGTTCCGATAAATCGACCAGAGGGTAGCGATTGCGGCAAATGTCCTGAAATGGCTCGATCGCGCCGGCGATCACCGGAGTTCCGCAGGCCATGGCTTCGATCAGGGGCAGCCCGAAGCCTTCCTGGCTCGGCAGGTACAGCAGCAGATCGGCACGCCGATAGAGGTCCGCCATCTGTTGCGGAAGCATCGCCAGGCGGTAATCATCCGCTGCACAGATGGCACCTTCCAACCGGCGGGTGTCGCTGGGGCTGGCCCGCCAGATCCGTACCCGAGGCCGCAGCCGCTTGACTTCGCGGGCGACCTGGAGGGCTTCCGCCACCCCTTTGAAAGGCAGATCGAAGGGACCGACGATCAGGATGGCGGGATCGGTCTCTGTCGCTTGCGACCGCGGCCGAAAAACCCGCGGATCGAGGCCCTGACCGATACTGAACACCCGCCCGCCGAAGCGCCGCAGTCGGCGGCGCAGCGGTTCGCTGACGGTGGCGATGACCGCGGCGTTGCGATAAAATCGATCGATGATCGGCAGGTGCTCCGCTTTCTCCACCGCTTCCGCATAGTCGCCTTCGAACCCCTGGCAAAAATGGACCAGGGTCTTGTCGGCCCAGGTCATCCAGAGTTCACCCTGAGTGTAAAAAGTGGTGACGATCACATCAAAACGGGAAAAATCGAAATCCAGCGGGTCGGCCGGGATCAGGGGCAGATTTTCAACGCCGAACCAATCGGGATAGGGCCCTGCAGCCACCGCCGTCGCCTCGAACCAGGGCCAGCGATTGAGGCGCAGCACCTGTTCCAGCACCACCTTGACCCCGCCGGAGAGTCCGGTACCGGGAAGGGCGTAGGCGATCCTAATGGGCATCGCGGTTGACCTCTTCCGGCAGCAGCCGCCAGGCGTTGCAACAGCCGCAAACTTCAGGGACCGAGCCGTTCTGAAACCGGCGGCGGAACGCGGCATAATCCGGCGACTCCCAGATCTCGACGAACGGTTGTTCAGCGAGATTGCCGAAGCTCAGGATTGCGGTTCGATGCGCCATTCCGGAAAAGCAGAAATTGGGAAATTCCAGGGCCAGGGTGCAGCAGGGGCTGACCTCACCGTCATAGCTGACGTAAACATTGTGGTGCACGTCGGAGCGGCAATTGCCCGCCGGCGGCGGTTCCAGGTAGGCAAAGGCGATGCGCCGCCGCGGCCAACGGGCGATGCAGCGCTGTTGCAGTTCCGAGATCTCCGCCGCGGACATCAGTTCGCCATGGAGTTCACGAGTGGGCATCATGATCAGCGGGATCACGCTCACCTGACTGAGCGGCAGTTCCTCCACCCGTTCCAGCAGTTCAAACAGAAAATCGCGGCCGCTCAGGGGAACCACGACATTGAGCCCCACGGTGAGACCAGTGGACTGCTCATGCAGAGGTTCCAAAACAGTGCGCAGATGTTTGGCCATTTCCACCGGGCTCTTGCCGCTCGCTTGCAAATGAAAGAGGTCAACGGACAGCCCCAGCAGATCCAAACCTTCCACCAGGAGCCGCTCCACCCGTTGGCGATCGAGCAGGATGGCGTTGCTGGTGCACCCGACATAATAGCCCCGATTCTTCAGCAGGCGCAGCTTGGCGAAATAGTTCGGATCGAGAAAGGTTTCCCCCCAGCCGGTGAGGCCGCATTGGGGGAAAACCGACCGATCGATGTGTTCGAGGATGCGGCGGAAAGTGGCCATGGTCATGAAGCCGGCGGGGTAGCCCACGGCGTGAGTGGTCGGGCAGGCTGCACAGCGCAGATTGCAGACTCGTGCATTTTCCAGAACGATCGCATTCATGGGGACAATCGTCGGCAGCTTGTCGTTCATCGATCGCCTCCTGCACGGCACCAGGCGTACAGCAAGTTCCGATGGGTACGCACGCGCTTGCGGGGGTTGGTCAGGATCGCCGCTTCCGTACGCTCTGCCCAGGCCGCTGAAAGGAGCGCAAGAAACGGGGCCAGGCCGTTGAAGGACCCCAATTCGAGCAGGTCCCAATCGGCTCCTTCAAGCAGCCGAGCCAGACGGTTCGGATCGAAGCGACTCAAATGCTGCTCTCCCTTCAGTCGGGGAGTGAGATGCATCAAGTCGAGCGTCGCTTCGATCGCCGGCCAGGCGCTATGGTAATTGGGGGTGGTGAGGAACAGCCGGCCGCCCGGCGCCGCTCTTTGCCGGAGATGGCGCAGCAGGGCGCGCGCTTCCCGCTGCGGAAAGTGCTCGATGCACTCGAGGCAGACGATGGTGGTGAAGCCCGTTTCCACAAAATCGAACAGGGAAGCCTCCACAAACCTGAGATTGACACGGGCAAAGGTGCGTTGGGCGAAGGCAATGGCTTTCGGGTTGGCGTCCACGCCCACCACCCGGGCGCCTCCCGCGGCCAGGGCCGCACTCACCACCCCGGAACCGCAGCCGGCATCCAGGATCGGGCCCTCTGGAGAAGGCCCCAACAGGGCCTGGATCAATTCCAGCTTGGCCGCATGCCAGCGGCGCTGCACCGGATGGCCGTGAAGCAGCGCCCGCTGCTGGTAGTCACCCGGAATGGAGAGGATTGGTGGTGTGGACATGGGCTTCCTGTCTATCATGAAATCGCGACCGTGCTCTGATCTCAGGGCCTTGCCGACTCGGCGCAAAACCGTGTTTGAATACCATAAGAATCCATGTGAAGCTTGCATTTTTCAGGAACTCGGGTGGAGCCGCCAGCAAGAAATCACAACGCTGATTTTCAGAATAGGTCGAAGTCGGCCATGGCATAGAACCAATTCCTGTTCATGCGAAGAATGTCGTAGCGAGAGCGGTCGAAAAAGGTGAAGGCGGTGCCGAGAGCCAACGGCTGAGTGCGGGCTCGGAAACTGGCGGCGAGTAGCTGTTCCTGCCACCAGGCCGGACGCGATGGCGACCACAGCACCATGGGCC